>PMBV01000020.1 GCA_003153055.1 Myxococcales bacterium | reverse complement strand
GAGCTCCGCGTGGGGGACCTGCTCGTGCTCTCGGGCGGGCAAATCGTCGCCGCCGACGGCCGCCTCAACGAGGTCCGCGACCTGCAGATCGACGAATCGGCGCTCACCGGAGAGAGCGTCCCCGTGACCAAGTCCACCCTCGCCGTGGACGCGGCCCTGTCGCTGCCCGACCGTACCGGCATGGCCTACGCGGGCACCACGGTGGTGAGCGGCTGGGGCCACATGGTGATTACCGGCGTTCGCGGCGGCACCGAGTTGGGCCGCATCGGCCGGCTGGTCACCGCCCAGGGGCGCGAGGAGACGCCGCTTGAGAAGCAGGTGGAGAAGCTGGGGCGCCAGCTGGCGCTCCTGGCCATCGGCCTCTCGGCGCTGGTGACTGTCCTGGGCCTGCTCCGGGGCGTCCCCCTATGGCTGATGGTCGAGACCGGTGTCTTGCTGGCCATCGCCGCCATTCCCGAGGGCCTGCCGGCGGTCACCACCATCGCGCTCGCGGCTGGCGTGCGCAGGATGGCCAGGGCCGACAGCCTGGTGCGCCGGCTCTCGTCGGTCGAGACGCTGGGTTCGACCACCGTCATCTGCACCGACAAGACCGGCACCCTGACCGAGAACCTGATGCGGGTGACGCGCATCGCGCTGCCGCACCTCGAGCTCGAAGTCACCGGGGCCGGCTACCAGCCCGTCGGCGAACTGGTCGTGGAGGGCCGCGCCGTCGCTGCCGCCGATGTGCCTGGCCTGACGCGGCTCCTTGAGTGCTCGGCGGTGTGCAACGATGCCCGGCTCGAGTCCCACGATGGCTGGCACGTCCATGGGACGCCCACCGAGGGTGCCTTGCTGACGCTGGCGGCGAAGACTCAGGTCGACGCATCGGGCTTCGAGCGAGTGCGGGCCATCGGATTCTCCTCGGAGCGAAAGCGGATGTCGGTGGTGGTTCGCGCGCCGGACGGCGGCCACTGGTCGTTCGTGAAGGGCTCGCCCGAGGCCGTGGCGCCGCTGGCGACCCGGGTGTTGGGCCCGGACGGCGAAGGCCCCTTGGAACCCGAGGCCCGAGCTCGACTCCTCGAGCGCGCGGCGGCGCTGGGGGCGTCTGGCTTCCGGGTGCTGGCGCTCGCCTACCGCCAGCTGGGTCCAGAAGAGGCGCCTGAAGCGGCGGAAGAGAACCTGGTTTGGGCTGGGCTGGTGGGGCTGATCGATCCCCCCCGGGCCGGAGTGCGCGAAGCCATCAGCGCTCTGCGCGGCGCCGGCATTCGCACCGTGATGGTGACAGGCGACCAGAAGGGAACGGCCATGGCGGTGGCCCAGGAGCTGGGCATCGCCACCGCCGGCGAGCTCTGCCTCGATTCCAGGGAGCTGGCGGAGTACGCGGCCGAGCGCCGCTGGGAGGATCTGCGCCACACCGCGGTCTTCGCTCGGGTGACCCCCGAGGACAAGCTGACCATCGTGCGCGCCCTCCGCGATGCCGGGCAAGTCGTGGCCATGACCGGGGACGGCATCAATGACGCCCCCGCGCTCCGGGCTTCGCACATCGGCATCGCCATCGGCCGGGGCGCCGCCGACGTGGCTCGGGAGTCGTCGGACTTGGTGGTGACCAACGGCGACTACGCGACGCTCCCCATCGCGGTGGCCGAGGGGCGGCAGATCTACGCCAACATCCGGCGCTCCATCCATTTCCTGCTCCTCTGCAGCCTCTCCACCATCGGGGTGATGCTGGTCGCGGTGGTGACCGACCTGCCGCTGCCGATGAGTCCACTTCAACTGTTGTGGCTCAACCTGGTCGTGCACATCTTCCCGGCGATGGCCTTGGTGCTCATCCCCGGGGAGCCGGGAGTCATGCAGCGCCCACCGCGTGATCCACAGGAGCCCATCCTTACTTGGGGCGCGCTGGGGAGCCTCTCGCTGAGGAGCGCGCTGGTGACCGGCACTGTCCTCTGGAGCTACGCCGCTGGCGGTGGGCGCGGCGACGGCGCCAGAGGGCAGACACTCGTCATGGCTACTCTGTCCCTGGTGCTCCTGATGCAGACGCTGGCCACGCTCTCGCAGCGCGAAAGTGTATGGAACTCGAGGCGGAGTATGACCGCCACCTTCTGGCTCTCCATCGCGGGAGGGCTGGCGTTGCAGGCCATGGCCCTCTACTGGTCACCGCTGGCCGAGATCCTGCTCACCCAGTCGCTCTCGGGTCAGGACCTCGTGCGGGTATTGGGAATGTCTCTCCTGGCGCTGGTGGTGGTCGAGGCCGCCAAGGCGCTGGGAGCACGTTCGGCGAAGGCACCCGGATGACGGCGAGCGACCCGCGTCCAGTCATGTCACGAGACCCTCGCGCGCCGGTCGTGTAGGTTCGTGGTTCGATGACTTCTCGAGAACTCCTCCTCATGGCCTTCCCTGCCCTCGTCGCCTTGGCAGGTGGCGTGCTGGCAGCCCTCTGGCACCCGACCCACCGATCCCGCAGCCTGATTCAGCACTTCGCGGCGGGAGTGGTGCTGGCGGCGCTTGCGGTGGAGCTCCTTCCGGAAATCGAACGGGAGCATGCGCCGGCCCTCGTGCTGGGCGGTGCGTTCGCCGCCGGCTCGATCTTCATGTTCCTGCTCAAGCTCATCACCGAGCGGATGGAGTCGAACCCAGGAAAGCGGACCGGCGTGAACACCGGCCTCATGCTGGCGGTCTTCATCGACGTCGCCATTGACGGGTTCATCATCGGAGCCGGCTTCGCGGCGGGCGAGGGCGGGTCGGTGCTCGCCATCGGTCTCTCGGTGGAGCTCCTCTTCCTTGGCCTCGCCCTCACTTCAGACTCGGCGGGCGGCTGGCGCATCATTGGCCTCTCGGCGGGGCTGGGCCTCACGGTATTCATCGCGGCCCTCGTCGGGAAGGTCGCGCTGGGCGGCGCCTCCAGCGCAGTCATCGGTGGCGCGCTTGCTTTCGCGGCGGCGGCACTTCTCTACCTCGTCACTGAGGAGCTGCTCGTGGAGGCGCACGAGGGTGATGAGCCGGAGACGCCGTGGGCGACGCTCGTCCTCTTCGGTGGCTTCTTGGCGTTCTGGACGGTGCAGCTCTCTGGACGTACGAGCTGAGTGACGAAGCGAAGCGGAGCGAGCTTGGCCGGCTGGGTCTTTTCCGAATCACTACCTCGGAGACGGTGCGCTCGCTCTTGGGCCTGGAGCGCCAACGGCAGTTGATGGGCTGTACGGAGTCCTGCGGAGGCGGGGCGTTGTCGAGCATGGTGGAGCTGGATTACCTGGTCACGGGGCGCATCAATCAGGTCGGTGGCCTGCGGGGCTCGCCGGTGAGCTTCACGGTCGAGCTGAACCTCCTCGACGTGAAGACCTCGCGGCGAGTGAGCTCGGAGCTGGTGACGCGGCTGGCCGAGAACGAGCTGGTGAGCGCGGTGCAAGGCGCGGTGGTGAAGCTCATCGCGCCACTGCTCAAGGGTCGCTCCGGCACGCTGGTGGTGTCGGCCTCTGAGGCAGGGGCAGCAGTGAAGGTCGACGGGAGCATCGTGGGCACCACGCCGCTCGAGAGTCGGCAGGCCCTTGTCGCTGGCCCGCACCTCGTGGAACTGGAGAAGGAGGGCTTCGTCAAGGAGCAGCGCGAGGTTCGAGTCACACCAGACACGGTGCAGGAGCAGAGCTTTCAACTGGTGCCCAGCCCAGACACCATCGC
>PMBV01000497.1 GCA_003153055.1 Myxococcales bacterium | reverse complement strand
GCGGGCCATCGTGTATGTTGGCTGCGACATGGAGGAGGGGGAGATGAAGAAGGCAGACAAGGGCGGACGCCTCATCCCGATGCACCCCGGGCGAGTATTGCAGATGAGAGGCGCGTTGGTTGGTCGTGTCGTGGGACGTCTTCCCGCGGGCTTCTCGGTGGACTTCCCCGGGAACCCGCATGGGCCGACGGTAGCGCGCTCGACTGTTTCACTGAGGGAGGTTGCGAGGGCCTGTGAGGCCGGGGCAACCCCAGAGGTGATGCTTGTATTCGAATCGGAGCGCTCGGACTGCCCCGTGATTGTTGGACTCATCGCGTCGGCGGACGAGACAAGTGCGACGTTCGAAACAGAGGAGCCGCGCGAGGCTCTCGTCGATGGGCGGCGGGTCGTCTTCGATGCGAAAGACGAAATCGTCTTGAAGTGCGGCAAGGCCCTCATCGTGATGCGGCGCAACGGCCGAATTGTCGTGCGCGGGACGCACATCGAGACGGACTCCGCTGGGGTCAACCGAGTCAAGGGCGGCTCGGTTCAAATCGAGTAACCCCATGAGACTCGATGACAAGGCAGCGAATGACGTCCCGGGCGACGAGGTGCTGGAGGACGTAGTCGATGAGCACCTCGAGGAGCTCGAGTTCTGCGTCACTCGACTCCAGCGGTCGTCCGTGGACCCCCTGTTGAGGTTGGGCCAGTTGGCGCGGAACGCCGAAGCACGGCTTCTGGCGCACGTCGATGCGCTTGTCGTCGCTGGCCCAAACGCGACCCTCGCGGGGGCGGTGCGGCGCACTGAGGAGCGAGACCCGGAGCAGCCGACGTGGGCCACGGCGCTCGGGCTGGTCGCCGCGGTGGTGGGCATCGACGAGCTCATCGACGAGCTCTTCGCGCACGATGACGTACGGGTTCGACGCGCAGCAGCCCGGGGTTGTAGCCTTGCCGCGAGCGAGCGCCTTGACCGCGTCGCCCTGACACGACTCGGGCATGCGAGGACCCGCGGCGAGGTGGGCGCCTGGCTTGAGGCTGTGGGGCTGCGAGGCCTGGCCTCGCCGGCCGAGATGGCGCTGGTGGCGAACACGGAGCCCGATGTCGTCGCCGCGGCCTTGCGGTGCCTACGCCAGCCCATTCCCTCGATGAGCTCGACAGTCGAGCGCCTGGCGGAACATTCAGACCCACAGGTGCGAGACGCCGCGTTGGGTGTTGCCCTCGCATGGGGCACGCCCCGAGCCTTGTCCATCTGCGAGTCCCAGGCACTGGACGACGGGCAGCTTGCCCCTCTGGCGATGGTGGCCTACGGCATCCTTGGTGGTGCGAAGGCGCACGCGCGCCTGGTTCACTCCGCCGCGTCGGAGAAGAGAAGGCCGCACGTCTTCCGGGCCCTCGGGTTCACAGGAAGCCCGGGGCTGGTGCCCGCCCTCATTTCGGGTCTCGGCTCCAAGAGTCCGCTGGAGGCCAAGCTGGCTGCCCAGGCCATCGTGGCCATCACAGGGCTCGACTTGAGGACAGACAGATTCGCCGCCAAGCCCCCTCCCCGAGCCGACTCGTTGCCTCCGCTGGAGGAGGACGACCTCGACGCGGACCTGGTGCCCCAGCCGGAGGACGCACTGCCGCAGCCGAACATCGAGGCCATCGGCGCCTGGTGGAAGGGAAAGGAGGGCGAGCTCAAGGCGTCGCCGAGACTCGTCTTCGGAGCTCCATGGGGCCCCGGAGGACTCCTCTGGGCGCTGGAGAATGGCCCGCTTGGGTTGAGGCACGGGTGGGCTCTGGCGGCTCACCTCTGGAGCGGTGGGCGCTTCTGGCTCGACACCGAGGCACTGTCGACGGTGCAGCGGGGCCAGCTCTCCCTCGCCGGAGGAACGCTTTCTCAGTGGCCGGGCCCAGCTTGGGCGACAGACAGGAGCGGCTGATGTGGGCCCTGGACAACAGGACGGCATACGCCGCCGAGCGGAACTGGATTCGTGACAGGGACGGTGCCCACCGGTGGGTGGTGGCGGTGAAGGCAACCTTCGACATCGCCGCCGATGGTGGGTTGAAGCTGGCCGACGAGCAGCCGCCGCCAGCACTGGCTCCCGAGTACTTCGGGGAGCCCGGCCGCTCGAGCCTGAAGTGGGACTCAGAGCTCCTCGCGGCGAAGCCTGGCACCGACGTGCTGCTTCATGGCCATGCGCATGCACCGCGCGGGCGGACGGCCCCTCGGGTTGAGGTGCGACTCCGAGTGGCCGACATCGACAAGACACTGGCCGTCTACGGTGAGCGCCGGTACGCCAAGTCTGCCGCTGGAGGCGTTACGAGTCCGGCGCCGTTCGAGAGCCGGGCCATCCAGTATGAGTGGGCCTTCGGGGGCGCTGACTTGGCTGATGCCGACTCGACGAAGCACCGGCATGACTCGCGAAACCCCATCGGCAAGGGCTTCGCCGTCGAGCCCCGGCGCCGTGAGGGCCAGCCAGCGCACTGCATCGAGTACCCGGGCAAGGACGTGGCGAAGGTGGGCCCGGCCGGTTTCGGGCCCATCGACTCCTTCTGGTCGCCAAGGCTGGAACGTGCCGGCACGTACGACGCCGAATGGGAGACTTCCCGCAGGCCGCTCTTGCCCAAGGACTACGACGAGCGGCATGCCCAGTGCGCGCCGACGGAGCAGCAGCTCGCCACTCCGTTGCGAGGCGGTGAGAGAGTGGAGCTGACGAACCTGACGCCGGAGGGGTTGCTCAAGTTCGAGCTGCCGCGCATCTACCTCACCTTCACGACGCACATCCGCTCCCGCAAGGAGGAGCACCGGGCGCATCTGGCGACGGTGTTCTTGCTGCCGGACGAGAGGAGGCTCGCGATGGTGTGGCAGACGGCTCTGCCCGTGACGCAGAAGGACTCAGACTACGTCGACTCGACGACGATTCAGGAGAAGCCCTTTCTCACATGACTCCGGACATGCACATCATCGCGGTGGGCGCTCGTACACCAGTGGGCCTCCGGGCGGAGAGCTCGGCCGCCGCGGTTCGGGCGGGCATCATCCGTGTTCGGTATCATCCCCTCCTCCAAAGCGACGAGGGCGAGATGATGAAGGCGGCATTGGACAGCCGACTCGACCCCCAGCTTGGGTGCCGAGAGAGGATGGCAGCAATGGCCTTAAGCGCCATCGCGGAGGTGGCCGAGAAGGCCGCGCGTCAGGTGCCGAAGACGAAGGGTCTCCACGTTCTCATGAGCCTTCCCGAGACAAGGCCCGGCTTTTCGGAGAACGATGCCCAATATGTCGTCCACTCCGTCCGCCAGAACGTGCGCGCCCCTTCCGTCCTCGACGTCGAAGTCGCAGGGAGAGGGCACGCCGGTGTGGTTGATGCCTTGAGGGTGGCCGCGCAGCGGTTGGCAAAGGAAGACGCGGGGCTCTATGTGGTGTGCGGCACCGAAAGCTACCTGGACGATGACACGCTGGAATGGCTCGACGGACAGGGGCGCCTCACTCGAAAAGGCAATCGCAGCGGTTTCGTGCCGGGCGAGGCGGCTGGCGCGCTGCTTCTCGCGGGCGACGCGACGTTGCGGCAAATGAGTGCACCTGCGCCGTCGTTGGCTTTGGTGAGAGGCATCGGCATCGCGACCGAGTCCAAGTTGGTTTCTGGCGACGACGGTTGTCTCGGCGAGGGCTTGGCCAAGGCCATCACCGAGGCCGCGACCCCGCTGCGCCTCCCTGATGAGGCCCTCGACGACGTCTATTGCGACATCAACGGCGAGCGCTACCGGACTGAGGAATGGGGCCTGGCGCTGCTGCGAACGCAGCGGGTCTTCAAGACAACGGACTACCAGTTCGCCAGCGGCTCCTGGGGCGACGTCGGCGCCGCGGCCGGGGCACTTGGCTGTGTGCTTGCCGTGCAAGCGTGGAGGCGAGGGCACTCGGCGGGTCCACGCGCTCTCGTCTGCGCCGGGTCCGAGGGCGGCCTGCGAGGTGCCGCGGTGCTCGAGCAGCGGGCGCAGAAGGATGCCGGGGCCTGGTGATCGAAGCGACTCAGACACGGGAACGACAAGAGGGGAGCAGATGCCGAAGGTTACAATCAACGCACCGAAGACGCCGGTCACCAAGGGAAGCATGGGCATTGCTGCCGCGACGGTGCCCAACGTCTGCAAGATGCCAGGGCCGCCAGCGCCCTTCGTGCCGACGCCGCTGCCGAACATCGGTAAGAGCGGCGACTCACCGCAGGACTACTCGACGAGCGTGACAATCGAGGGCCAGCCAGTGGCGATCCGAGGCGCCAGCTTCGGCTCGATGGGCGACGTCNNGTACCGGGGGCGGAATCGTCTCCAACTCCACACAAGGGAGGACGAAGTTCCTCGGTCCCGGTTCGCTGAACGTCAAGATTGAAGGAAAGAACGTTCAGCTCCTCGGCGACCCGATGCTGAACAACTGCGGACCTGGAGGGAGTCCAGCGAACGCCGCGACGATGATGGGCGTCATTCAGGCACCGGGCGGTCTCGTGACTGCCGTCGAGGGAAAGGACCCATGCCCCATTTGCGAAAAGCAGCATCAGGACTTCAAGGAGACCGCGGAGACCAAGGCCGATGCTGGAGCCTTGGCAGCCAACTTCGCGAAGGAGGTCGCCGCGGCAGCGGGACGGGTCCAGACGATGCTCGGGGTCGTGCGGTGCAAGTGTGGGAAGAACTACGCAAACCAGTCTGCCGTGACAACCATTGAGCTCTGCAAGGCAGCCAAAGAAGCGGGGATGAAGCACCCTCCGGACGTCGAGATTTCGCTCAAAGCACCAAAAAGAGAGATCGAGACGACCTATGTGAAGACGCTAGACGACATGAAAAGGCGGATCGGCGACCGACTTGGAAACTCTGACGTCTTTGCGGAGGCATGGGGGGAGAGCCAGAAGCGGGCAGAAAGAAGCAATGAGCATCGAGGCGGTCCCGCCTCCTTTCCGCCTGGCGCCTGTGCCGCCCAGAAGACGCTGATGCTCCTTCTCGACGACGGAGGCCTGCCGGCGGCCATGACTGAGCGCCTACACAGCAGCCAAGGAAAGCCGACGCAAGCCCCTATCAAGTACATCGACAACCGTGAGGGGAAGCGAGAGGAGAAGGTCGAGGCCTTCGCCCACGGGTCCACTGTTCCCCCGTGTGGCACGTGCGAGCTCATCGTCCCGTTGCTGTTGTGCCCAGGAGAGAAGGAAGAATGCACGCACAAGATCTAGAACCGGAGATGGAGGCACTCCTTCTGGGGTTGTTTCCGGATCTCCCTCTGTATTGGCACGGAGCTTCAGAAGAGGACATCGCGCGGATGGAGGCGATCGCGGGCCGCCCGCTGCCGCGCTTCTATCGCTGGTTTCTGAGTCGCATGGGTCGAAGCATGGGGCCACTGGCTTACCCAAGCATGGACTTCTCTGTGGCAAAGATACTCTCTTGTTACAATGAGGAGTTGGTGCTGCCGAATCCGCGCCTCCTATTGATTGGCTACGAACAGAACGAAGACATGCCGTTGCACCTGTTCTATGACTTCGACTTCCCGGCGCGCGACGATGTCCGCGTTACGAAGCGCCACTTCTTGGGTGGACCAATCTATAACGGCTTCGAAACGTTCCGCGAGAAGCTGGCCTGGGGAAAGTTCCTCACCGAGCGAGTGGAGAAGCTGCCGCAACGCTGCGAGGGCTCGTTTCGGGGGACGGGGGACGTCGTACAAGCGCTCGACTCGGTGATGGACAACCTCAGCTTCAAGAAGCTCATCCCAACCGGGGACTGTTGTGCTCTCTACGATCGGCCTGACGCTGCCATGACAATCCAGTCCACGCCGGACGAGCCTCCCAGTTTGTTCCACTTCTTCGACCTTGGCGGATCGAGCACGGGTGTGCTGAGACGCATCCTCGGCAATATCGGGACGGAGACTCGGTTCGACGTGAAGATCACTTCCTGGACGCCCCCATTGCCAAAGCGCGGCGAGTAGCGGGCACGTCGACCCCGAGAAGACGGAATGCACCCAAAAGACCTAGAGCCCGAGACGGAGGCGCTTCTTCTGCGGTTGCTTCCGGAACTTCCCCTGCATTGGCACGGAGCGTCCGAAGAGGAAATCGCACGGATGGAGGCGATTGCCGGCCGGCCGCTGCCACGGTTCTATCGCTGGTTTCTAAGTCGCATGGGCCGCGAGATGGGACCAATCACCTATCGCAGCTTGGAATTCTCTGTGGCGAAGGTACTCTCTTGCTATGATGCGGGGTTGGTGCGCCCGAACCCGCGCTTTCTGTTGATTGGCTATGAGAATGATGAGGTCATGCCGCTGCACCTGTTCTACGACTTCGACTTCCCAGCGCGCGACGATGCCCGTGTGGTGAAACGCCACTTCTTGGGCGGGCCAATTTACAACTCGTTCGACACGTTCCGAGAGAAGCTGGCTTGGGGCGAATTCCTCGTTTCGCGCGTGGAGAAGCTCCCGCAGCGCTGCGAGGGCTCATTTCGCGGGACAGGGGACGTCGTGAAAGGGCTCGACTCCGTGATGGAGAGCCTCGGCTTCAAGAAGCTCATCCCAACTGGGGATTGCTGTGCACTCTACGACCGGGAGGACGCCGCAATGAGCATCAGTAGGACGCCGGCTGAGCCTCCGAACTTGCTCCACTTCTTCGACCTGGCTGGGCCGACCACGGGCATGTTGAGGCGCATCCTCGGCACCATCGGAATGGAGACTCGGTTCGACATCGAGATCGAGTCCTGGACGCCCCCTCTGCCGAGCCACGGTGGGGCGCCTCGGGCACCCTAAGGCTTCTGATCGAAATTACATCGCCGCTCAAACCACGCCTTGTTCGGCTGCTCTGTGGACGAGTCATGCCGCCTCGCCACCCGAAGGCAGCATGGGGACTGCCGCAGCCACGGTGCCGACCGTCTGCAAGATGCCCGGGCCACCGGCACCCTTCGTCCCGACGCCGCTGCCCAACATCGGGAAGAGCGGCGACTCCCCGCAGGACTGCTCAACCTCGGTGACGATTGAGGGGCAGCCCGTCGCGATTCGGGGGGCCAGCTTCGGGTCCATGGGCGACGTCGCCAGCCAAGGCACCGTTGGCGGAATCGTCTCCAACAGTACCCAGGGTAGGACGAAGTTCATCGGCCCGGGTTCGATGAACGTCACCATCGAAGGCAAGAACGTGCAGTTGCTCGGCGACCCGATGCTCAACAACTGCGGACCTGGCGGGAGCCCAGCGAATGCGGCGACGATGCTCGGGCTACTCCAGGCGCCTGGCCCGATGTTCTTCGACGGGGCAACAGCCCTGGAGGACGTGGCCAAGAAGTGCAACGACGAGGTCAACAAGGACGAAGACAAGAACGTCAAGGCCAAGAAGAAGAAGCGCACCTGCCAGCAACTCGGGAAGGACAAGCACTCGTGCTGCGAGGAGAAGATCCAAGCGCACCGCAACAAAAATCCCCCGAACGGGAACCCGGCATCGAGGGAGAGATGGCTTACAAGCGACCGAAGATTGACAAGGCAACGAAGATGCCGGTTCAGCCAATCAACACAACTCCCGTGGGCGTCAATCGCCGAGGGGTCATCGCAAACACATGCAGGAATTGCAGCCCAGGCGCCACGCGTGAGCAAGTCGGCCAAGCGATTGGCAAGGCGCTCTCTGGACTTGTTTTTCCAGATGCCGCCGTCCTCGGCCCCAATGGAGAGAGGACCATGGTCGACTTCAAGTTCGCATGCCCTGAGTCCCACCGGAGCAAGAAGAAAAGCGCAAGGAAGAGTTATCGCCCCCCGAGACAGGGCAGGGAGTGTGGACTGGCGCACATAATCGCCGGCGGTATGACGACGGGGAAGAGCAGGGGCCGCGCCTTGTCCCGGCCCCTGGTCGAGCGCCTACTCACCCACCGCGCAGTACCGGTAGTCGTTGTCCTCGTACTCCGAGGCATCGCTCTGGTCACTCGCCTCCACGTGCTTGGCGAGGGTCTTGGCCAGCTTGACTCCGGCGGCATCGAGCAGGCACCGCGACACGTCGAGCTGCTCGAGGTTGCGGAGCTTCTCCTTCACCGCGGCGAGCGCCTCGATGCCCGCGAGCGTCAGGTGACTCATCGAGAGGTCGAGGGACTTGAGCGTGGGCAGCACCTTCGACGTCGCCAGGGCCTGGCAGAGCTCATCACCCAAGGTCGAGTTGGCGAGGCCCAGGTGCGCGAGCTTGGGGAAACCCTGCCCCGCGAGGATCGGCGCCACGTCACCGAGATCACAATCACCGCCGTACTCGTCCTGGCCAAACCACAGGTTCAGCGTCTCGAGCTGGGGCCAACTGGCATCGGTGATGACCTTCATGGACGCCTTGTCGAGGCCACCCGTCTCGATGCGCAGCTCGCGGCAGCTCGGCAGATTCAGCCCGCCCAGCGTGAAGGTGCCCGCGTGGATCTTCAGGTACTCCAGCTTTCCCAGGTGCGGCCAGAGGGCCTTGGCGTCTCCCAAGTGCGACCATGACAGCTCCGACTGCTCACTGTCGAAGTCTCCCAGGGTCAGGCGGCGCAACAGCGGCAACTTCGGCAACACCTTCGCGAGCTCGGCCACCGACTCGCTGAAGTCGAACTCGTCTTCGCTCACCGGGCAGGCGATGGCGAGCCCGCGCAGGAAGCGAGCCGAGGGCACCTCGGGCAACAAGGCGATCAGCTCTCCGGCATTGCTCACGCTCGGAGTCTCGCCGTCGCCCTCGTCGTCACCACCACCACCCTCCCCCGCCGACAGCGTCAGCTCGTCGATGAAGCCCAGCCGCCACGTCGCCTCGACCAAGAGGCGCCCGTACTCGGGCTTCTTCTTGGCGAGGAAGGGAGCCAGCGGGCCGTAGAAGTGAGCCCGTTGGTCCCACAAAAGGCGCCGCTCGGCGGTCTTGAGCTTCGCCTCCTTCGGGTTCCTGGCGAGCTCGGCCTGAACCGCCGCCAGCTCTCCCCGCACATCACCCTGCGCCTGGAGCCAGTCGGCGTAGACGTGGAACACCTCTTCCTTCTCGGGGTTGGCGAGGATCTGCTGCTCGAGCTCCGGGTTCGACGCCGACGCGCTGTCAGACGCCGGACCCGCCGAGACGAGCTGGTACCCCTTCTTCTTCTTCTCTTCCACCAGCCGGTTCCGCTCGCTCTTCGCTTCCCACTCATTGCCGAAGTTCTTGGTCTGGCTCTGACCAGGCGTGCCAATACGCCCCCAGGTCGCGGTGTACGAAGCGCCCGAGACCGAGATCTGCCAGAACTTGCTCGAGCCATCCTCGGTGAGCTCGAGGCGAACGCCCTTGGCCTCCGCGGCCGGGGCGGGCGGAGGTGCCTCGACGGGCTTCGCCGCTGCCTTGGCTGGCTTCTTCTCCGCGGGTGGCTCGACCACCGGCGCTGGCACTGGAGCCGCGACCGCTCCGCCGCCCTTCTCGACGTAGCCCTTGCCCGTCTTCTCCTTGACCAGCTTGTCGAAGAGCTTCTGGGCGCCCGCGGGGTTCCCCTCGTCCTTCAGCGTCACCTGCCCGTTCGCCCCGATCTTGCCGTAGCGGGTGAACACCTGAGTCCCGTCGATCCAGATCTCCCAGAACTTGTTCGACGTGCCCTCGCTGAACTCGAAGTACCGCTTGGCCATGCTGTACCCTCCCGTTGTTCTGGACCTTACCTTCTGACCTGAGGAGTGGCCTCAAGAACCGACGAGGTCAACGAAGGCACGAGCCCAGCTGCTCAGATAGCGCGGAGGAGCTCACGAAGCCCTCTGGGCGCCACCCGCATGAGCTCGCGTTTGGCCTCGATACGAGCGCCCTCGTCGAGACTTCCGGCCGCTCGGCGAATACGGTAGCGCCGGAGGAGCCCACAGAGCCTCTGCGCCAGGGTCGGCGACGGCCAGGGCTGAAGTGCGCGGTCATCGAGCAGGAGCAGGCCCCGCAGGTCCGCCAGCACTGGCACGAACGCGAGCACTGGCACCTCGAGCTCCAAGTCCTCCCCCAAGTCGACGAGATCGAGCACCGGTTGACAAGTCAGCTGCTCCTGGTCGACGGCGAGCGGGTCCTCGAGGCAGGCCCGACAATACAACTCCAAGGCCTGATGGGCTTGGCCGCGCCGCCAGGCCGCCTCACCGAAATAGCCGAGCCAGCGCGCATCGACCGAGGCCACAGTGGCGCAGGCAGCCTCGAGGGCCGAGTGAGCTCCATCGGCATCACCGGCCGCGAGCAACAGATACGCCGCGGGGCGCCCATCGGGGAGGCTCGCCGCCGCGCCGCGCTCGGCCACGAGTCGGCCCACCGCCCGTCGCAGGGCCGCCAAGCGCACCCCGTCGAGCAGGTACCCGGGAGCCTCCGGCAGCCGCGCCGCGCCGCCCGCTTCCGCCAACGCCCGTGCCCGCGCGACCTGCTCGTCGACCCCCGGCACCTCGGCCCCACGGCCCACCAGCCACTCGATGGTGTCGGCCCACTCGAGGGCCCTCGCGGCCCAGCCTTGGCCGAGGAACCGGGAGAAGAGCTCCTGGTGGGCCCGCCGCACCTCAGCAGCGTCGAGCGCGAGGCAGGCCTCTTCCAGCGCGGCGCGGAGCGGCTGCGGGCCACTCAACAGATCAACCTGCCGAGGGTCGATGGGCACAGGCGGCGGAGGAGGTGGTGGTGGCGCCTCTTCCTGCACAGCGGGCACCACCCGCTCCCAATGCCCGAAGATGCTGAGCTGCTCGGCCATCGCCTGATGGTACCTGTCGAACGGGCCCATCGAAGACGAAATTCGGCGCGGTCAGGCGGTCTTCACGGCCCTGAGCTGGCGCTCCTCGAAGGCGCCCAAGGTGACGTCGATCTCGGCGTTGACCTGCTTGAGCAGATCTTGCTTCTCGCGGAACGGGAGGAACGCGCTCTTGAAGCCCGACACCATGATGGTGGTGAGATCCTCCAGCGACAGGCCGAGGGCCTCATGGGCCATGAGGTACTCCTTGGTCACCGTGGTGTTGGTGATGAGGCGGTTGTCGGTGTTGATGGTCACCCGCAGCCCGTAGTCGAAGTAGAACTTGAGTGGGTGCGACTTCACGCCGGTGACCGCGCGGGTCTGCACGTTCGACGACAGGCAGCACTCGATGGGGATGCGGTGATCGTTGACGTAATTGAGCAGGTCTCCGTCTTCCCGGAGCCTCACCCCGTGGCCGATGCGGTGCGAGCCCAGGGCGTGGAGCGCCTGCGCGATGGACTCCGGGCCGTATGCTTCTCCAGCGTGGGCCGTGCAGTTGACGTTGTTCTTCAAGATCAGTTGGAACGCTTCTTTGTGCAGCTTGGCCGGGAAGTTGGCCTCGGCGCCGGCCAGGTCGAAGCCCACCACCCCGCGATTCTTGTACGCCACGCAGAGCTCGGCCAACCGCAGGCTCGTCTCCGGGCTCATGTGGCGAATCCCGCAGAGGATGACCCCGTACTTGATCCGCCGCTCGTGCTTGGCTGCCCTGAGCCCCTCGAGCACCGAGTCGACCACGGTGGTCAATTTGAGGCCTCGTTGCTGGTGGAGCACCGGCGCGTAACGCACCTCGATGTAGCGCACGTTCTCGGCGGCCGAGTCGACCGCCAACTCGTAGGCGGCGCGGTACAGGGCCTCCTCGGTCTGCAGCACCGAGCAGGTGACGTCGAACGCCACCAGGTAGTCCTCGAGGCTGCGGCAGGTCTCCCCCATGTGAATGGCCTTGGCGAGGCCGTCTTCGTCGTGGGAGGGGAGCTTCACCTTCTCTTTCTCGGCCAGCTCGAGGATGGTCTTGAGCCGCATGCTCCCGTCGAGATGACAGTGGAGGTCGGTCTTCGGCAGCGCGGCCAGCACCTCGTGGGTCACCTCGATCTTCGGCACCACGTGCGAGGGAGGCGGAGGCGGGTGCCACGCGGTCGAGGAGATCGACGGATCCGCCGAGTCATCATCGTCGTCGAGGAAGTTCATGGCCCTTTCTAGCGGCCAGAGCGCCGATTCTCAATTCTCCAGATCACAGAGTCGTGGCGCTGGTCGAACGTGCCCTCTATCTTCTTTCGCCAAACCACACAGGCAGGAGACCAATGAAGACCGATGCCGAGTTGTTCTACCAGCCTGGCCACGCGCACGCGGGGCCGCCGCTGAACACGTTCGATTCACCCGCCAAGAGCAAGTACAAGAAGCCGACCAACTACATCGAGAACCCCGACGCCATCGTCATCGGCTCGGGCATCGGTGGCCTCGGCATCGCTTCGACCTTGGCCCAGAAGCGCGGAATGAAGGTGCTGCTCCTCGAGGCCAACGAGGTGCCCGGTGGCGCCACCCACGTCCACGAGATCGACGGCTACGAGTTCCCCAGCGGCATCGACTCCATCGGAGACATGGACCCTCGCATCGGCCGCGGCCTGTACCGGCCGGCCATCGACTTCATCACCGGAGGGAAGCTCGAGTGGGCGAAGATGCCCGACGTCCACGAGACGGCCTGCTTCGGCGACGACATCTACCAGTGGTTCAGCACTCCCGAGCAGAACATCGAGTGGGTCGAGCGCCTCTTCCCCAACGAGGGCAACGTCCGCGGGTACTACGATCTCGAGGCCAAGGTCGAGTGGTGGGCCTGGTCGTGGGCCCTCACCAAGCTCGTGCCTGAGGGCATGCCCGTGGGCCTGAGGGAGAAGCTCTACCAGACCACCGGCGGCGCCTGGCGCACGTACATGGGGCGAACGGTCTCCGATGTGTTCCGGGGCGAGCTGGGGTTCTCCGAGCGCCTGGCCTCGGTGTTCTCGTACATGTACGGCAACCACGGCCGCACGCCGGAGCACGCGCCCTTCGCCTTCCACGCGGTGAACCTCTTTCACTACCGCAACGGGGCCTACTTTCCGGTGGGCGGGCCCTCGCAGATCGCCGAGTGCGTGCGCCCCATTCTCGAGCGAGAAGGTGGCCAGCTCGCCGTCTCGTCTCCGGTGGCGCGAATTCTGGTCGAGAACGACCGCGCGGTGGGAGTGAAGCTCGAAGACGGCACCGAGATCCGCTCCAAGCTCGTCATCAGCGACGCCTCGGCCTACACCACCTTCGTCGAGCTGCTCGACCCCGAGGTGGCGGACAAGCACGGCTACCGCAAGCGCTTCGACGACATCGGGCCGAGCCCCTCGCACGTGTACCTCATGCTCGGCTACGACGAAGACATCGAGCTGCCCAAGGAAATCGTCTGGCACATGCCGACCTACGAGGGCGTCTCGAAGTGGGACCTCTCGAAGCAGGACGACCTCTACAAGAACCACATGAAGCTCGACGGCATGGGCGGCTACCTGCTCAGCCCCTCGGCCCGCGAGCCCTTGCACCGCCAGCGCTACCCAGGGAAGTCGACGGTGGTGGTGCTGGCCGAGGGCATCCCCGCGTGGGTGTCGAAGGCGAAGGACGACGGCCAGTTCCGCGCCGACTTCTCCAAGTCTCTCGAAGAGAATCTGCTCAAGATCGCCCACCGCCACATGCCCGCGCTGAAGGGCAAGACGCCCACGCTGGTTCGCTCGGGCCTCCCCATGGGGTGTAATCTGCGCGCGTGGCACGGGTGCTCGCTGGGCCTCGAGCCGAGCGGCGATCGCTTCGTCAAGCACACCCACTGGCTGCGGCCCCGCACCACCATCGATGGGCTCTGGCTCACCGGCCAGGACTCCTTCTCGGCCGGCTTCGCGGGCGCCATGGTCTCCTCCCGCCTGACGTACTCGGCGATGACCGGCGACTGGCTGTTCATGCTCATGCCGTAGCCTGGTGTGCGACAGACGCACACGATGGGCTCGACGGCGGCGGGGCATTTCGACATAAAGGAGCGGTGCTTCGACCTGCTCCTCATATCGCCAACGTTCGCTACGCCATCCGCAACATCGCCCAGGAGGCCTCCCGCCTGGAGGCCCAGGGGAAGCGGATCATCGCGTGCAACATCGGCGACCCCCTGAAGTACGACTTCCCCACGCCGCCGCACCTCATCGCGGCGGTGGAGAAGGCGATGCGCGATGGGCACAACGGCTATGGGCCGTCAGCAGGGCTGCTGCGCGCGAGGGAAGCCGTCGCCGCCGACGCCAACCAGCGAGGCATGACGAGGGTTCGCCCCAGCGACGTGTTCATCACCACCGGGGCCTCCGAGGCCATCGACCTGACCTTGACCGCGCTCCTCGAGCCCGGTGACGAGGTGCTGCTCCCCAGCCCGGGGTACCCCTTGTACAACGCCATCGCCGCCCGGCTCAACGCGGTGGCGGTGAGCTACTACCTCGACGAGGAGAAAGACTGGGCCATCGACCCCGACGAGCTGGAGTCGCACATCACTCCACGCACTCGGGCGCTGGTCATCTGCAACCCGAACAACCCGACTGGGGCGTTGATGGATCGCCCCACGCTGGAGCGCGTCATCGACGTGGCTCGCCGGCACCAGCTCGCCGTGCTCAGCGATGAGATCTACGACAAGCTCCTGTACGGGGCCACGCACGTGCCCACCGGCACCTTGGCCGACGACGTGCCCATCATCATGTTCAATGGCCTGTCGAAGGCCTACACCGCGTGCGGCTGGCGGGTGGGCTGGCTCGTCTTCGTCAACCCCAGCCTCACCAGCGAGGTGGCCGCGGCGGTGCAGCGGCTCGCCGACGCGCGCTTGTGCGGGCCCTACCCTTTTCAGTTCGCGGTGGAGCCCGCGCTGACGGGGCCGCAAGGTCATATTCCGGTGATGATGGCGAAGATGCGATCGCGGCGAGATGTGATGGTGAAGGCGCTGCGGGCGATACCGGGGCTGTCGGTGGTCGAACCCCAGGGCGCGTTCTACGCCATGCCGAGGATTCAGATTCCCGGAGTCGACGACGACGAGAAGTTCATTCTCGAGCTGTTGCATGAGACGGGAGTGCTGTTCGTGCATGGGTCGGGGTTCGGCGAGAAGCCGGGGACCCAGCACTTCAGGGTGGTGTTTCTGCCGCAGGAGAGCGTTCTCACGGAGGCGTTTGAGATTCTCGGGCGGTTTGTGAAGAGCCGCGCCCACTGAGGGGAAGTGCGGAGGGAACTGCCGGGAGCGGGTTCGCGGTCGGGTGCGCGCGCGGGTACGGCCTCGGTTGCGGATGACGGTTGCGGATGACGGTTGCGGATGACGGTTGCGGATGACGGTTGACGGTTGACGGGTGACGGTTGACGGTTGACGGTTGACGGTTGACGGTTGGCGGGTGACGGTTGGCG
>PMBV01000393.1 GCA_003153055.1 Myxococcales bacterium | reverse complement strand
GATGGGGTTCTGGGTGGCCAGCACGATGAAAGGCGAAGGGAGCGGGAAGGTCGTGTTGCCGATGGTCGCCTGCCGCTCCTGCATCGCCTCGAGCAACGCCGACTGCACCTTGGCCGGCGCTCGGTTGATTTCGTCGGCCAAGATGACGTTGGCGAAAATGGGCCCCTTGCGCACGGCGAAGCTCGCCGTCTGCTGGTTGTAGATGACCGTGCCGATGAGGTCGGCAGGCAAGAGGTCAGGGGTGAATTGAATGCGCTGGAACTGGGCCGACAGCGCGTCGGCGAAGGTGCGCACGGTGAGCGTCTTGGCGAGCCCCGGCACGCCCTCGAGGAGCACGTGGCCGTTGCACAAGAGGCCGATCAACACCCGCTCGAGCATCGGCTTCTGCCCGACGATGACCTTCGAGACCTCGAGGAACAGCGGCTCGACGAAAGCGCTCTGCAGCTTCACCGCGTCGGTGATTGCCCTGATGTCGGTGTTCATGGGGGCCCCTAGCGTAGCTGATCGAGCTTCTGGCGGGCATCGGACTGCAGCTCGGCGCGCACGTCAGTGGCACGGGAGCCGACGTAGCGCTGGTAGTAGCTGCGCGCGTCGTCGATGCGGTTCATGCCCCGGTAGGCCTCGGCCAGGCCGTACAGCGGCGAGGACAGCCCCGCATCGAGCTTGAGGGCATACTGGTAGTCGATGGCCGCCTCGGCGAATCGCCGCAGGCCGATGAGCGTCGAGCCTCGCGCCACGTAGCCCACGGTGAGTGCCGGCTCGAGCTTCAGGCACTCGTTCAGGTAGTTGAGCGCCTCGCCATAGCGACGCTGGCTGACGAGCTGGACGCCGGCCTCGTAGTACTGGCGAGCCTGGCCCCGGGTGGAGTCGGCCACCGGACCGGACGCCGGAGGCTTGCTCTGCTCCTGGGGAGAGCCGCCGCCAGTCTGGGCCATCTTCTGCTGCGCCTTGTTGATGTTGTCCTGGGCGCTCTTCTTGACCGAGGGATCGCTGGAGACCTGCTGCACCCGAGCCCACTTGTCGATGGCCTGGGAATAGTAGCCCAGCACCGCGTAGGCATTGCCGAGCTTGAACAACGCCTCGATGCCGTTGGGGTCGGCGTTGACGGCGTCTTGAAAGGCGAAGGAGGCCTCTCGGTACTTCTTCTCAGCCCACAGCTTGTCGCCTTCGGCCACCTTCTTCGCCGCCGTCGCCGCCAGGGCGTTGATGGGTTCGGAAGGCGATGGCGCCGCGCTCGGAGCGGTCGCGGTCGGCGTCGGGCTGGTGACGGGTGGCGGCGGGGCCGCGGGCGCGGGAGCTGATGGCGTGGGCGTGGCCACGACTGGCGCCGCCTTCTTCGCACGGAGCTGTTCGATGGACTCCTTGGCCTTGTCGATCCACTTCTGCTCCGAAGCCCGCTTCTCGAGCTTCAGGTACGCCTCGTACGCGCTGATGCCCTTCTCGGCCTGACCCATGGCCTTGTACGACTCGCCCAGGCCGTAGAAGCCGTCGGCGTCGGCCCCGTCGAGAGCGGTGTACTTCTCGTACGCCTCGACGGCGGTGGAGAAGTCTTGGGTCTTGCGGGCGGCGTAGCCCAGGTTGAACCACGCCAGCTTGAACGAGGGGTCAGCCTGCGTCGCCAGCGTGAACTGGGCGATCGCCTCGGCGGATTTCTTCTGCTTGAACAGGGCGCTGCCCAGGCCGTTGAGCGCTGGCGCATAGTTGGGAGTGGCCTTCAGCGCCTCCTGGTAGGCCGCCGCCGCGTCATCGTATTTCTGGGCTTCGAGCGCCTTCTCTCCTCGCTCGAAGGCGGAGCGCGCCGCGGGAGAGGGCTGCACTGGGCCAGCCCACGCTCCGGACGCGCTGAGAGCAAACACGAAAATCAGGGCGTTACGCATCATGTTCTCCACAGGGAACGCGCAGGTCCATCGTAGACGGACCTCGCGTAGCAAAGTTCACGTTGAATCCCAATGACTCGATGCCGTGAGGCGGCCAAGTCGATCAATCATGGCCGCGGCTTGCAGGAGAGGCACGGAGCAAAATGGGCCGGGAACAGCCCCAGTGCCCTTTCAGCTGCCCTCGCCAGCCAGGTAGCTCAAAATGACCTCGTCGAGGCTCTTCTCGCTGATGAGGTCTTCGCCGAACAGGGTCTCGACGCCGACATTGTTCTCTCTGGGGGCCTCGTGCAGCTCGCGCGCCGCCAGCACCTCAGGCGGCAACGGCCCGGGGCCAGGAGGAGGCGCCAATTGGGTGAGCTTCACTGGCTCGGGGGCCGGTCGACGAGGAACCGGCTTGGGCTCCACCGCGAGCTGGCCGGGCTGGAAGTGCTTCCCCTTCTCGACGTTGTCGT
The DNA here is from genome assembly GCA_003153055.1 of Myxococcales bacterium. The sequence goes on along the minus strand of PMBV01000393.1, from coordinate 5,854 downwards.
AGACCCCGTTGATGAGGTTGCGCAGCATCTCCTTGTGCTGCTCCTCCATCATGTCGCGCACGACGTCAGGCAGATTCTCGTCTCGCGCCAGCTCGGCGTACGAGCGCCGTTTCGTCGCGAGGATATTGCCGCCCACGAACAGGTGAGTGATGAGATGGGGGTTGGCCACGCCAGAGTCCTCGGTCTGAACGTGGTACACTTTTCCCTTGTGCTTGATGTTGTGGTTGAAACCCGTGACGGCCTTCTCGAACGTCTTCACCATGAGCCTGTCCGGAGACGGTACCAGATGTGGTCCGCCCCCCCAAAGTTTGTAGCCTCGTCCTAGGGTTGGCGCACGCCGAGTCTCAAGGCGTCTTCAGGCGTGTTGATGCTGTCAAGCTCTGAAGGGTCCTCGGAGACGAGAATCTTGAGGCGCGAGGACCGCATGAGCCCTCGAAGCGAGGGGTTGGACGGCAGCGCGTCGAACCACCGGGCCAAGAGGCCGCGGCGATAGTAGGCAGCGAGGGGCTCGAGGTCGCCTGCACGCTCGAAACAAATCACCTCGACGCCGGGTTCGCGGGCCTTCCAGAGTCGCTCGAGGCTCTGGGAGCTCAGGCGCGGCAGGTCACAGGCGAGCACCAGCACCCACTGGCTCGCGGCGACCGCCAGCGCCGTCACCACGCCCCCCGGAGCACCATGGCCGGGCACCAGGTCTCCCACGATGGGCAGGCCGAGGAACTCGTAGGGTTCAGGCCGGTTGGCGTTGACGAACTGCGGCCCCTCTGGCGCCTGGGCCAGCGTCCGCTCGATCACCGTCGAGTCTCCCACTCGGAACAAGCCCTTGGGAACACCTCCAAGACGCTTGGCGGCTCCTCCGGCGATGATGAACGTGCTCCGGTCCTCCATACAGTGAAGGGCACTGTCGCACCTCCAGGGCGGGAGCGCACATTTTCAGGAGCCTGGCGGAACATCTCCGGGGAGTGAATCGTTTCACTCATGGACATGGGAGCGATTCATCCGGCCCGCGCGGCCCTGTTGGTGGGTCTGTTGACTGCCGGGGTGATCTTCTGGACCTCGCCCATCGTGTACCCGCTCAAGCTCCTGGCCGTGATGGGGCACGAGACCGGCCACGCGGTCGCGGCGCTGCTGGTGGGTGGCTCGGTCGATCGCGTCTCGCTCAGAGCCGATGAGTCTGGGCAGTGTCTCTCGCGAATCCCCGACGGGTTCGTCGCCAAGACGGTCGTCTACTCGGCCGGCTACGTGGGCAGCGCCATCATCGCGGTGCTGCTGTTGGTGCTGACCTACCGGTTCAACGCCCGCCGGTGGATGCTCGGCCTGGCCTGCGTCTGGCTGGGCCTCATGGGCCTGTTCTACGCGCGAGACGCCTTCACCCTGGCGTTCTGCGTGGTGGTGGGCGCGGCCTTCGGAGCTGGGGCGCGATGGCTCCCGGCTGGGGCGGTCGGAGCCCTCAACCTGTTCATCGCCACGTTCACGGCCCTCTACTCGGTGATGGATCTCAAGGACGACCTGTGGAACCAGGCGATCCGCGCGCAGAGCGACGCCCAGCTCCTCGCCAACGTCACCATCGTGCCGGCCATCGTCTGGGCCGTGACCTGGACGGTGGTGAGCGGCGCGGTGCTCCTGGCGGGCATCGCCATGGCGCTCAAGGAACCCCGCCCGAGGAACCGCGGCACAACGCTTCGCGCGCCCATCGAGACGTGAGGTTCTCCTATCCGCGGGGACGCAGGCGGTAGGCCACGAAATCGTGCACGGCCCGAAGCTTGAAGTACGGGTTCTGTTGGCGTTCTCGCCCCAGCGTCGACGACTCCACGTCGCCATAGTCGTGACCGGGGTAGAGACGCGTCTCGTCGCCCAGCGCCCCCAGCACCCGGTGGAGCGAATCGAACATCTGCCCCGCGTCGCCCCCGGGGAGATCGCAGCGCCCGCAAGCGTCGACGAAGACCGTGTCACCGGACACCAGCGAGCCAGCGCACAGGAGGCATTGAGAGCCAGGGGTATGGCCGGGCGTGTGAATGCAGGTGACCGGCATCGATCCGACCTGCACGACGTCACCGGGGCCCACGGGGCGAACCGCCTGGCTGAAGGGCCGCAGAGGCGTGGCGAAGTCGGCTTCGGAGCGCTGCACGTACACCGGGAGATCGAGGCGAGCGAGCAGAGCTCCCAGCCCGTTCATGTGATCGTGGTGGTGGTGGGAGAGAAAGACGCTCTCGAGCCGCCGGCCATCGCGCTCGGCCGCGGCGATGATGGCGTCGACGTCCCACGCGGGGTCGATGACGGCCGCCTCGGGACCATCGGCTGGCCCCACCAGGTAAACGAAGTTGCTCATCGGCCCAAGCTGGAGTTGGCGAAGGTAGGGCGTCTCTGATTGTGTGTCGCTCATGAGAGTTGGCCTCAGCCTAGCCTTGGCGACCTCCGCTGCGCTCGCCGCCGAGAAGCCGATCATCACCTACAAGGCCCCCCCGAGTGGTGAGGACGATCGACCCGTCATCACCCAGGTGGTGTTCAGCCCCCAAGGCTCGGACTACGCTTTTCGCATCGAGTTCGACAAGGCCCCGTGGGGTGAGACCTGCCGCTCACGCTGCGCCAACGCGACGCTCTTCCTCGACGCCGACAACAATCGCTCGACGGGCCTCAAGCTGGCCGACCCCAAGGCTGCCGAGACAGGCGCTGACCTCGCGATCACCATTCAGGGAGTCCGCGAGCTCGCCTCGGCCAAGGCGGTGCTGAAGGTGAAGCTCACCCAGTTCGGCGAAGAAGCGACCAGCACCGAGCAGGGCTCGACCCTGGCCGAGCTCACCCCCACTGACGGGGAGCGGATGCTGGCCGAGGGCACGAGCGTCTACCTGCTCATCGACGCCAGCCTGGGCAACCTCCCCACTGGGCCCAAGGTCCGCGTGGTGTACCACCCGCCCGACTCCAAGCCGCTCTCGGGCGTCGGCAAGGGCCTGGCCGCGCCCGCCTCCAGCCGGGTGGAGATCTTCAAGGACGGAAAGCTGTCAAACCCTGTCAAGCCCCGCCGGTGACGGCTCCAGAGCGCCACGTCTCGGCGTGACGTTCAGCTCGCGCTGACGACCAGGTCCACCTGACGGGCGCCGGAGAGCGGGTGGCCGAGGAAACGCGCCCCCACCTCGAGGAAGCGGGTCGGCGTGTCGGTCACCAGGTACCGTCGCTCGACCGGGCCTGGGCCGGTCTGCTGAAGGCCCTTCGCGGCGAGCACCTCGACGACCCGCGCGGCGGTGGCCTGGGCCGAGTCGACCAGGCGCACCTCGGGCCCCGCGACCGAGGCGATGACGTCGGAGAGCAACGGGTAGTGCGTACAGCCCAGCACCAGCGTGTCCACGCCGCCGTCGAGCAAGCCCTGGCCCAGGTAGCGCTCGGCCACCAGGCGGGGCACTTCACCGGTGGTCCAGCCCTCCTCGGCCAGCGGCACGAAGAGCGGGCAGGCGTGACTCTTGACGAGGAGCTCGGCCCGCTCCGTGGCGAGGGCCCGCTGGTACGCACCCGAAGCGATGGTGCCTGGAGTCCCGATGACCGCGACCTTTCCGGTGCGCGTGGCGGCGGCGGCAGCTTGAGCGCCCGGGCCGATGACGCCCAACACGGGAATGGGGAGGTACGCCTCGAGGGCCGGGAGCGCGACCGCCGAGGCCGTGTTGCAGGCCACCACCAGGAGCTTGAGATCGTACTCCATGAGCGCCTGGGCATTGGCCAGGGAGTACTTGGTCACCATCTCTGGCGACTTGGTGCCGTAGGGTATGCGCGCCGTGTCGCCGAGGTAGATGGTGGACTCGAGGGGGAGCCGTTCGATCAACGCCTTGAGGACCGTGAGGCCACCGACGCCCGAGTCGAAGACGCCGATGGCCGCGTGTCTGTCGTGCCGCATGCGCAGGGGCCGTAGCACACCGCGCGCCAACGTCGGAGCGGCGAACCTCGCCCGGCTAGAGCGACATGACGACGACCGGGGTCGAGCTGTCGAGTGGGGGGAAGACTCCGCGCGTGACGGCGATCGCCGGGTACGGGCTCTGGCTCGTCTGGTAGAGAACGTCTCCGGTGCCCCGCGCCTGGAAGAAGACCTGGTAGGTCGCCGGGTACAGGTACGAGAAGTAGTACGTGCCCTGGAACCCGCCTGAGGAGCAACTGACCTTCTGGCCAGCGCCATCGTAGATGTAGTGGTTGGTCGGGTCGATGAGGTTCACGTACACGTCGGTCACCCCGGCCTGGGCGCAGGTCAGCTGAAAGTGGCCGTCGGTGAACGACCAGCGAATGGGCAGCCCGCCGACGGCCCAGTCGAGATCGTACTGCTGCGAGGTGCCGGTGCCTGGAATGACGGTGAGGCTCGAGCTCAGCGAGTAATAGACGAAGCCGGTGGGCTCGTGGGCCGAGAGATCGATGCGGTGCGTGCCCGCCGAGAGGCTGGTGACGAGGGCGCCGTTGGCCGACTGGCCCTCCGCGCAGGGAATGTCGAAGGGCGTGCCCTGGTCGATGGAGACCGCAACCTGGGTGACGGCCGGGTCGGAGGAGCACCACCGCCCGCCCGGGAAGGTCCAGGTCAGGTAGGCGTCTCCTCGTGCCGTGGAGCTGGGCATGAGCGTCGTCGTGACGGTGACCGGGCCGTCGACGCGGAAGGTGCCTGAGCTCTCGTAGAGGATCGACCCCGCGCTGTTCCGGCCCTGAATCGTGAAGCTGTAGGTGCCGGGCGCGAAGTCGAGCAGCGTGATGCCCGCTGTTCCCGCGTTGCGGCAGTCGTACGTGCCGCCGCTCTGCAGCTGCTCTCCTGGGATCTGAATGGTGACCTGGGTGACCTCGGGCACCAGGGAGCACCCCAACTGCTGGGTCCCGAAGGACCAGAGCATGGTGACGTCTCCGTACGAGCCAGAACCGCCAGACCTGAAGACACAGCTCGAGCTGCCCATCGCCAGCGCCGCCAGGATCATCGGGAAGAAACGTGTTCGTTGCATGTATTCCTCGTCGCGGTGTCTGTTTGGGTCCTCATGACGCGCCCCGAGCCCCCGTATTCACAGGGACTCATCCAACTCCCTGATTCCACAGGGTTGTTTGTTGCGAGCCCCGTAGAGGAATGGTAACTGCGGAAGGATGCTGGCGTCGATCAACTACGTGGACGTACTCAAGAGTGCGTCGGTCGTCGAGCTGTTGGTGCTGCTGATCCTCGCGGGGGCCTCGGCCTACTCGTGGGCGCTCATCGCGATGAAGACCCTGCAACTGGGCAAGGCGCGACGGGAGTCGGTGGCGTTCCTGGACTCCTTCTGGAAGGCCTCGCGGCTCGACGCTATCTACACAGCCTCGCAGAAGCTCGAGGCCTCACCACTCTCGCGGGTCTTTCGTGCCGGCTACGAGGAGCTCTCGAAGCTGGCCCAGCACAAGGCGGGAGGAGAGGCGATGAGCGAGCGCCTGGGCGGCATCGAGAACGTCGAGCGCTCTCTCAATCGGGCTTCGCTGGCCGAAATCACCACCCTCGAGGCCCACGTCTCGTTTTTGGGCACGGTGGGAAGCACGGCCCCCTTCATCGGGTTGTTGGGGACGGTGATGGGCATCTTGTCGGCCTTCAACGAGATCGCCGAAAAAGGCAACGCCACCATCGCGACGGTCGCGGCGCCCATCGGCAACGCGCTGCTCGCCACGGCGGCAGGGCTCTTCTCGGCCATTCCCGCGGTGGTGGCGTACAACTCGTTCGTCTCGCGAATCAAGATCTTCGACACCGAGATGTCGAACTTCACGAACGACTTCCTCAACATCGTCAAGCGGCACTTCTTCAAGTGAGGTGAATCGTGGGCATGTCCAGCGGACGCGGCGCCCCTGGCCGCACCACGATGAGCGAGATCAACGTCACCCCGATGGT
>PMBV01000460.1 GCA_003153055.1 Myxococcales bacterium | reverse complement strand
CGCAGGAGTATCAGCGAGCCCTGGAGATCGCCGTTGCGCAGGCCAGCGGAGTCGAGCGAGAGGCGGCCTTCGCGGAGGCGCGGGCCACGTACGCAGCTGACATGGAGCGCGCGGTCGAGGCCGCGAAGGCGGAGGCGGTGGCTCAGGCCGAGGCGCACCAGCGAGCCCTCGAGGCTTCACTGACCGAGGAACGAGCTGCCTACGCCGACGAGCTCGCACGCGCCACGGAGGCCGCGAGGGCTGAAGTGGCCGAGGCGCTGGGCGCCCAGGCAGAGGAGCACGGGCGGGCTCTCGAGGCGGCGGTCTCCGACGCGCTCGCCGCCCAGGGAGATGCCGCGGCAGCCGAGGCGCGCCTGACGTACACCGCCGAGGTCGAGCGTGCCGTTTCGGCGGCCAGGGCCGAGGCGGCCGACGCGTTGGCGGCTCAAGCCGACGCCCACGAGCGAGCCCTCGAGGCGGCGGTCGGGGAGGCTCGGCAGGGCGCTCGTGACTCGACGGATCTCGCAGCAGAGGTCGAGCGCGCGGTCTCGGCGGCCAGGGCGGAGGCAGCCGATGCGTTGGCGGCTCAAGCCGAGGCCCATCAGCGGGCCCTCGAGGCGGCGGTCGCGGAAGCGCGGGCGGGGCTCCCTGCTCCATGGGACCCGGAGGGCAGCGCGGATCATGTTGGAGCGCTCGAGCGCGCGCTGGAGGCCGCGAGAGCGGAGGCGGCCGGCGCGCTCGTGGCTCAGGCCGAAGAGCACGAGCGGACTCTGGAGTCAGCGATCGCTCAGGCCCTCGCGGCCCAACGAGACGCGGTGCTGGCCGAGGCGCGCGCGAGTCATGCCGCCGAGCTCACTCGGGCGGTGGAGGCGACGAAGGCCGAGGCCGCCGAGGCACTGGCCGCTCACGCCCAGGTGCTCCTCGCCCGCGAAGAAGAGCTCAACGCCGCCGCCCGCCGGGCGCTGGCCGCGCAGACCGCCGAGCACCTGCGCGCCCTCCAGGCGCAGGTTGGCGTGCACGAGGGGAACATCGACTCCGCTGTCACCTCGGCGCGGGCCGAAGCGAGGGAGGCCGTGAGCGCTCGAGAACGGGCGCTCAAAGAAGAGGTTGAAGCGCTCAACACCAGGCTCTCGGAGCGTGCTGGCGAGACTGAGACGCTGGCCCGGGAGCTCAAAAGTGCCCAGTCGCTCCTCGAGCACGAGCGGCTCGCCAGCTCGACTCAGCTCTCGGCGCTCCAGAGTCAGCTCGAGCAAGGGTTGAGGGCGGGCCCGGGAGAAGCTCCTCGCGACGCGGAGGTCTCCCGGCTCCAAGCGCAGGTGGCGAGGTTCGAGGCATCCGCGGCGTGGCAGGAAGCCCTCGAGACCCAGCTGGCCGCGTGGCGAGGTCGCGCTGAGGGCCTCGAGGTCGAGCAGGGGGCCCTCCAACGACAGAAGCTCGAGCTCGAGCAGGCCCTCGCCGTGGCGGGAGATCGCCTGGGCGTTTCGGAAGAGGAGTCAGGCGAGGGACCCCTCGGGGCCGTGCTGGCCGCCGCCGAGGAGCGGGCCGACCTCGCCGAGGTGGAGGTCGCGACGCTGCAGAACCGGGTCGTGACCCTCGAGACCGAGCTGCTCGAGGCCCAGGCGCCCCGCACCGCGGTGGAGGAGGAGCTCGCTCGACTCCAGCGGCGGCTGCCCCAACTCGAGGCCGAGCTGGAGATCACTCGCTCGAGGCAGCCCAGCGGCGTGTCGGGGGCGCTCGCGGGTCGTCAGCAGGCCGAGGAGATGCTGTTCGCCCTGCGTGCGAAATACGGCCAGCTCCAGAGTGAGTTCGAGGTCGCCCGTGGTGATCTGGTCGAGGCCCGGGCCGAGCGCGATCTCCTCGAGCAAGACCGGGTGCGCCTCGCATCTCAGTTGGAGGAGGTGCCGGTGATGCGGGCGAGGCTCACCAAGCTCGAGGCCGAGATACGTCGGCGGGCCTCGGCCACGACCCACGGGCAGACGCCGCACCCGACCCCGTTTCCTCGAGGGCGGCCTCCGCCTCCTCCCATGCCCACCCCACCACTGCTCGTGCCCGAGGCGGTGACTCCTCAGCCGTTGGTGGACCCGGAGGTCTTCGACATCGACGAGCCGACCGCCACCGAGGCCGAGGAGATTCTCTGGGTCGACGAGGATCCCTCCGACAAGGGGAAGCGGGGCCCCTGAGCGCGCCGCGCGGAGACTCCGTCGATCGGCCAGCGCGCCTCGAGTCCGCCTCGGCTAGTGTTGATCTATGAGGCGGTGGCGCCTGCTCCTGGTGGGATTCGCGCTCCTCGTGGGCGCCCTGATGCTGTGGTGGCCGTCGGACCCCGAGGTGGCCGCGGCCCCGGCGGAAGAGGCGCGGCCCGAAGCCGTGACTCCGAGCCACCCGACCTCGACCCGTGCGTTCGTCCGGGTGAGCGGCCTGGTGCTTCGCGAGGGACAACCCGTCGACCGAGCCCGCGTCACCCTACGGGCGACCATGCCCCTGGTCGCGCTGACCCGACCCGATGGGCGGTTCCTCTTCGAGGACGTGCCGGCGGGCTCGGTGTACCTCTCGGCCTCCGCCGATGAGTCGGCCTCCGAGGTGGTCGGCCCGATCGCGCTGGCCCCGGGTGCCTCGCGCGACGACCTGGTGCTGGTGCTGGGCCCGGGCGTGCGCGTCGAGGCGGTGGTGATCGATCTCCTCTCGAGGAAGCCGGTCAACGGGGCGACCGTCGTGACCGCCCACCAGGCGTCGAAGACCGACGCGTCGGGGCGCTTCAAGTTGGTGGGGCCGCGAGGGCCTACCTGGCTCGACGTGACCGCGCTTGGGTACCTCAACCGCAGCGAGTGGGTCTCGCTCGAGCTCGCGCGCTCGGGCGGGCAGCTCGAGGTCGTGCTGACGCCGTCGTGCCGCTTGAAGGGAACCGTGAGCGAGTCGGGCGCTCCAGTGGGCGGGGCCACCGTCTGGGCCGAGCTGCTCCAGGGAGGCAGCCAGGGTGTGCGCACCTCGACGGTCTTCACTACCCGAGACGGCCACTTCGACGTGGAGGGTCCCTCCGGCCTCCAGCGGCTGTGGGCCGTCACGCCCCGTGGCACGCGGATCTCGGGGCCGCTCCTGCGGCTGGCGGTGGGCGAGAGCAAGGAGGGCCTCGAGCTCAACGCCGAGCTGGCCACGTGGGCCGAAGGGCAGGTGACTCGAGACGGGCAACCACTGGCGCTCGCCCAGCTCACGGCCGTTGAGGTCTCCACCGAGGCGGTGGCGGCCGCGGCCACCAGCGGGCCCGATGGGCACTTCACCTTCCCCTCGCTCGTCAACGGCCGCTACGTGGTGCAGGTGCGCCTGGGGGCCTTCGTCGCCCTGGCCGGGCCCTTCGAGCAGAAGGGAGACGGCCAGCGCTGGGACGTGGTGGTGAAGGGCGGGGCCACGCTGGAGGGGCGCGTGGAGCCGCCGAGCGCCGGGGTGCGGGTTCGCTGGCGGAGCGGCGCCTGGCCGGGGCCGCTGGCCGAGACCGTGACCGACGCGCAGGGCCACTTTCGCTTCGAGGGCCTCCCCACGGAGCTCGTGGCCCTCGATGCCGAGGGGCCCGGTGGTGCCGCGACAGCTCGCGCGAAGCCCGGTGACGACGTGGTGCTGAGGCTGGGGCGAGGGCGGATCGTGGTGCATCTGGAGGACGATCGCGGCGCGCCGGTCACCGACGCGCTGCTCCTGTCGCGGAGCCTCGACACCGGCGCGGTCCAAAGGCAGCTCGTCCTGGCGCCCGACGGGCTGACCCAGCTCGAGCTGCCCCTGGGGCTCTGGGAGCTGACCCTCGAGGCCTCCGGCCGTGGCCGCAGCAGCACGGCCCGCGTCGAGGTGGGCCCTTCGCCGCTCGACGTGCACCTGTCGCTCGAGGGCGCGGTGTCGGTGCGAGGGGTGGTGCGAGACGTGGGGAGCCAGTTGCCCATCTCGGGCGCTCAGGTCGACGCCGTCAGCGGAGGCGATCTGGGGCCCTACCGCCTCTCGGTCGTCACCGACGCGCGAGGGGAGTTCGCCTTGCCTCCCTCTCCTCGGTCGGCCCGGCTCACCGTGCGTCACCCCCAGTACCAGCCGGCCAGTCGAGGCGCTGGCGATGGCGACCGGTGGGACGTGGCCCTCACCCGCGCTCCTCATGAGCAACCGACGTCGGCGGCCTTCCAGTTCGAGGGCGTCGGCATGGTGCTCGACAATCGGTCTGGCGCGGTGCTCGTCAGCGAAGTGAACGAAGGGGGCCCAGCCGAGCGGGCCGGCGTGCAGCGGGGCGACGTCATCGTCGCGGTGGACCGGCAGCCGACCGCCGGCCAGTCCATCGAGCAGATCGTCGGCCGTATCCGGGGTCCCTCGGGTACTCCAGTCGAGCTGTTGCTGCAGCGCGGGGGCCAGCAGTTCGCCCTCACCGTGCGACGGAAGCTGCTGGCCCTGTAGCGGAGGGCTACGGCTTCAGGTCGCGAATGTATTGCACCAGGCCGTCGAGCTCCTCGGGCTTGAGCTCGTCCTTGTAGGCGTCCATCTCCTTCTTCACTCCGTCCTTCTCTTCTTTCACGCCGTCGTTGATGGCCTTCTTGATGTCGGCGTCGCTGTTCTTCTTCTGCCACTCGGCGGTCGCGACCGAGTGCATCTTCATCTTCTTGCCCTTCTCGGTGTCGGCCTTGCCGTCGCCGCCGTGGCAGGAGCCGCACTTCTTCTTCCACAGGCGCTCGACCTTCTTGTCGGCGGCGAAGCTCGAGGTGGCGGCGGTCACAGAGAACATGGCGATCAGGAAAACGAGACGCTTCATACGGCCTCCAGAATGAACCCGCCCCCTCGGCGAGTTCCTGTGAGTTTACGGAGAGGTCGGCCCCAGTGCACAGAATCTGCTCGTGAACCCTTGGGTGGCCCTGGCAGTTCCGCGAATGAATCTGAGGCCTGACAGAAGAATTCAACGAGGCCCCGCTTGGGGCTGAATCCGCTCGTGGCACGCATCATGCCTGATAGACGATCGTGAATTCCCTCCTCGGAGCGAAAGAAGGTGCCGATGATGACCGCTTCCGTCGAGCGCGGGTCCTCGCGGGCGTGCTGTTCTGTCTGTGCTCACGGCCTGCGCTCGCCGTCCCTGCCTTCGAGTTGGTCTGGCGCGAGGCCGATGGACTGACGCTGGAGACGCGAGCCGTGGGAGGGACCGAGCAGCCGGAGCTTCGGGTTCGGGTGCAGGTCGACGCGACACCGCTCTCGGTGGCCGATGTCGTCTGGTCTCAGGGGCCGGGCGCAGACGCGAGCAGGTACCTCGAGCGACGAGACATTCTCTCGAGCGGCCCAGGCGTCCGTCTCGAGCACCACGTGGTGGTGATTCCGTTGTTGGGGCACCGGGAGGTCATTCTGCGCTTCACCCGGCAGGACGACGCCAGAGGAGGCATCTCCATCCAGTACAACTCTGGAGGGCCGGGCGATGGCCTCCCGGCTGGCGCCCCGAGGATGCCCTTGCTTCGCGGTACGTGGCGCTTCACCCGCGTCGAATCGGGAGGCATGTGGATCGAGTTCTGCTCGGTGAGCGACCCCGGAGGCGTGCCCGCGATCCTGACTATCGGGCCGCAGCGCCAACTGGCGGTGGCCCAGGTGCGTGATGCCATTCGCCGCTCCAAGGAGCCCCGACCCGTCGAGGAGGTCGTGGTGAAGCGGTGAGGGTGGGTGACTGATCGGCCTCCATCAGTCTGATGACCCGACTCCGTCATTGTGACTGTCGTGGGAGGTCGCCGTACACTTCGAGCCAGCGCAGCCTCGATCGCCCTCGAACAGAGGCAGTGATGGCACAGCGGTTGCTGCCCTCGCCGCGAGACCTCAAGGAGCTTGCCGCCCACCAATGGTCGCTACTCTCGACCTGAGACGCCTGTTGGGCGCCGTGCTCGTACTCTCGGCCACTGCCGCGGTCTCGGCGAAGCCACACGAGAAGGAGTCAGGCCCAGTGGTGGTGGTGCTCGTCGGTGGCGCGGCCGGTGACACTTCGAGCCCCACGTTCAGCCGCCTCAAGGGCCGCCTGGAGTCGCTCGACGCCAAGCGTGACCTGGTGGTCTTCACTGGCAACTACGACGACGCGGAGCTCCCTGCCGAGGAGGACCAGGGCCGTGCCGAGGCAGAGCGCCACATCATGGCCCACGTGGAGGCCACCCGGGACTTCGCGAGGCGCGGCGGCCGGGTGTACTACCTCGCTGGCGCCAAGGACTTCGCCTCGGGTGGAACCAGGGCGGTGCGAAGGTTGAGGGCCTTTCTCAACCATGCCTACGAGGTCGCGAGCGGTGACAGTCCTGAGCTCGATGTGATGCCGCAAGCAGGGTGCGGCGACCCGACCTTGATCGAGCTCGAGAGTCGGCTCGGGCTGTTGCTCCTCGACTCGCAATGGTGGATGCAAGACTGGGCCAACGATCCACACGCCAACGAAGGGTGTGAGGTGAAGACGCGCAAGGCCTTCGAGGATCACCTGCGAGACGCGCTGTCAGCGTACCGGAGCGGCCGGCTGATCATCGCGACCCATCACCCGGTGCGGAGCGACGGCGAGCTCGGTGGCTCCTTCACTGCCCAGGCGCACCTGAAGCCCGCGCCGATCCTCGGGACGATCTGGGTGCTCGCGCGGCAGGCTGGCCTGGTCGAGCAGTACCAGAACCACCCGATGGTCCGCTCCTACGCCGACATGGTCCTCCAGGAGACGCAGCGCTACGGCTCGTACGTGCTCGCATCAGGGCACGACGCGAACCTCCAGTACCTCCGCGTCGAGAAGCAGGTGCAGATCGTCTCGGGCACGTCGGGGCGCTCGGCCAGCCCGACGGTGGAGGCCAGCGGCTCGGACTACGCCTCGGCGACTCCGGGGTGGGCTGAGCTCGCGATCGACGCTTCAGGTGAGGGGGAGGTCTCGTTCTGGTCAGGCGAGTCTGACGCGGTCCTCTTCAGGGCCAGCCTCCCCGCCGTCGTCACCCCAGGCGTCGAGCTGGTCACTCCGCCCAAGCCGTTCCCCGAGGGCCTGGTCACCGCGACCTTCACCAAGGTGCCGGTGTGGCAGATGGGCTCGGTGATGAAGGCGCTCGTCGGCTCCTTCTACAGCGATGCGTACGCGCTCGAGCTTTCCTGGGAGACCCTGAACCTCGAGACCGAACGAGGTGGGCTCACCCTCAAGGGCCTCGGCGGCGGCACCCAGACGAACTCGATCAAGCTTCGTGACGCCCAGGGGAACGACTGGGTGATGCGTGCCGTGACGAAGGACTCGAGCCGCGTCCTCCCGTGGCCGCAGAACCAGGCCACCTTCCTCAACCGGATGCTCGATCACGGGTACACCGCGTCACACCCCGAGGCAGCACTGGCGATTCCCCGACTGTCCGAGGCGCTCGGCCTTCTCCACGCAGAGCCTCGCCTGGTGTACCTGCCCGACCAAGAGAGGCTCGGGCGCTACCGAGGCACCATGGTCGATGAGCTGGTGCTCCTCGAGCAGCGCCCGAAGCTGCCCAAGGAAGGGGAGGCGCCCGCGTCTCTCGTCGGTGAGCCGAGCGCCGAGGGGAAGACGCACTTCCGAACGACCCAGGAGACCATCGAGAAGCTGATCGCCAAGCCGTCCAAGCACCGCGTCGATCAAGAGGAGATGCTCCGAGCTCGCCTCTTGGACATCTTCGTGGGCGACTGGGATCGGCACCAGGGCCAGTGGAGATTCGCGGCCATCGCCGACGCGGATGGTCGCAAGACGTACCGACCCATCGCGCGGGATCGAGACCAGGTGTTCGCCAACTACGACGGCCTCGGGCTGTTCCTCGCGCGCGTCGCGTCTCCCGACGCCCGCGTTCTGCAGCCCTTCACCGCCTCCTTCGGAGACATGGGCTGGCTCAACTACAACGGCCGGAACGTCGACTCCATTCTCCTGAACCAGCTTTCGCGCGACCGCTGGCTCGCCATCGCCAAGGACGTGCAGGGAGCCCTCACCGACGAGGTCATCGACCAGGCGCTGGCGAGCTGGCACCCCGAGACCTACGCGCTCGACGGAGCACGGATTTCAGGCGTGCTGAGGGCCCGGCGCGACGCGCTCGTCACGGCCGCGGACGAGTTCTTCGCGATCCGCAACCGCCGCGTCGACGTGCTCGGGTCAGCGGGCGACGACCTGTTCGACCTCTGGTTCGAGGAGGGTGGGGTGCTTCGACTCACCGTGAGTGGCAAGGGCTCCGACGGAGTGCCCTTCTACGATCGCCGCTTCGATCCCGCGCAAACCGAGGAGGTGCGGATCTACGCCCTCGAGGGAGATGACACGCTCCTGGTGCACGGAGCCGCCGCGACGTCGATCTCCATTCGCTTCGTGGGTGGACCGGGGAAGGACCTGGTAGCCGCGGCCGATGGCACCCGGGGAACGCCGCTCGATGCCCGGGCGATTCATCTCTACGACGACGTGGAGGGCGCGACCGTCGACTCCTCCATCACTGTTCGAGACGAGCGGTCGAAGCTGTCGCGCCTCAATGACTATGACCAGGACGAAAACCACGACCCTGATTTCCCGGTCTTCATGCCGAGCCTCGGGTTCAACCCCGACGACGGCGCGTGGTTAGGGGGGCGCTTCTCGTACACCCTCCAGGGCTTCAAGAAGCACCCCTTCGCTGCCCGCCACGAGCTCGGCGCCGCGATCGCTACGGCCACGCTCGGCTTCGCCTTCGACTACCGCGGTCTGTTTCCTCAGAGCGTCGGGACGATGGACCAAGAGGTCCAACTGAAGGCGACGACGATCTCCACGCGCAACTTCTTTGGCCTCACCGACCGCTTTGTGCCCGACGCCGCCACGGCCGACTTCTACCGAGTGCGCCAGGGCTGGTACGAGGCGCGCTACGGGCTGGTCGAGGGGTTCGGCGGCACCTGGACTCGAGTGGGAGGGCAGCTGGTCGGCCAGGCCATCAACACCGAGCCCACGGCCCAGCGGTTCATCAGCGCCTCCCCCGACGCGAGCAGCGGGTTGGGCCCGCGGTACTTCGCCGGGGCGCGGCTGTTCGCCGAGACCAGCACCTTCGACGACCTGGTGCTTCCCACGCGCGGCATCGCCCTGCACGCGTCGGTGGAGGGTCGGATCGACGTGCAACATGGCAAGGACCTCTCGGTCACGGGCAAGCTCGCGGCGGCGGCGGCCTTCCCCATCGATCGCGGGCGGCGATTTGTCCTCATCACCCGAGCGCGCCTCGAGGGCATCCTCGGTGCCCACCCATTCTACTTCGCGCCGACCCTCGGTGGGACTGACCTCCGAGCCTACCGCTTTCAGCAGTTTGCCGGAGACGTCGCCTTCTCCCAGACGACCGATCTTCGGATCGATGTCGTACGCATCTACTCGGGCCTCCCCAGCTCGTTGGGGGTGAACCTCTCGGTGGACCACGGCCGGGTCTTCGGCCCAACGACCGCGGGCAATGACTATCATGTCGATTTTGGTGGTGGCGTATGGTGGTGCTTTCTCGACGCCGTGGGAGTGTCGCTCAGCTACGCTCACGGGCTCGACGGGGGCTCTCGCTTCGCCTTCGCCTTCGGTCCGCTCTTTGCTCAGACAGGCTTCTGATTGTCCGAAAGGACGTGCTCATGTGTCTCCTTAGCGCAGTGCTTATGCTGACCCTCGGTGTCGCCACGGCTCCGGCCCAACACAATGAGCTGTCTGGGGTGGTGTCGACCGACGGCGGTGACATTCCCATCGTCGTGCCCCGCATGACGGAGGCGGTCGCGTCTGTCTTGGCTCCGGAGCTGGTCGCGGATGGCGGGCTCGAGGTCGACGGGGGCGTCGCTCCGCTGGTGGCTCCGGAAACCCTCTCGGTCTACAACGTCAACCTGCCGGCCGAGACAGCCCTCTCGGTCGGCTTCTTTGGGCTGTATTTCGTCGTCGACATTCTCGTCAAGCCGACGCTCGCCGCTGGGAGCACGTGCCTCCATGTGACGGCCGCGACGCTCTGCGACCCGTCAGACCTGAGTGCCTTCGACCGCTACGCCGTCGGACGCCAGTCTGTCGCGTGGAGCGCCTTCAGTGATGTCGCGTTGGCCACCAGCCTGATCGTCCCCATTCTGTACCTGGGGCTCGAGAGTCTGACGCTCCCGACCCGCCAGCCGTGGGGCGACTTCATCAACGACTCCCTTGTCATCGCCGAATCGCTGGCGCTGACGGCGACCGTCCAGACGCTGCTCAAGTTCGCCTTCAGGCGACCACGGCCAATCAACTATTCGTCGCCGGTCACCGGAGTCAACATCGACTCACAGCTCTCGATGCCCTCAGGTCACAGCGCGCTGGTGGCGGCGGCGACCACCGCGCTCACCACCACGGTCTTCCTCCGGCACCCGGAGTCGAAGCTGCGCTATGTGTTCCTCGCCGCGGGCATCTCGCTCTCGCTCGCCACCGGCTTCGCCCGGGTCCAGGCTGGCGTGCACTTTCCCACCGACGTCATCACTGGCTTGTTGATCGGCGCCGCTTCAGGCTTCGCCGTTCCATACCTCCATCGAAAGGAGTCTCGGATCAGCCCGTCGGTGGCCTTCGACCCCTTGACGGGGACGACGATGCTGGCGATCTCGGGAGGGCTCTGAAGCGAGGTCAGGGCGCCGCGAGGGATTAGCCTCCGCGACCCTGACTCTGCGCCCTCAAGGTTTGGCAGGTTGATCTCGTTCACCCACTTTCGAGTCGCGCCGCTGCCACGTGCCGGCGCGGTCGATCGCTCGTCGATAACGTCGCCACATCGCGCAGCACGCCCTCGAACGACTCGATCACCAGGGCTAGGACCGTTCGAGCTGCGCGCGGGTGGCCGCCGGGTCTGCCGCCGTGGCCAGGCTCGTCACCATGTCGCCCATCGGTGCGAGGGAGCCGTGGAGCGCCTCGTGCGCCTCGCCGGTCATGGTGCACTGCGCGAAGATGGCCGCGTACGCTTGCTGCACCTGGGCGCCGACGGCCGCTCCGGTTTGCGAAGCCTCGGCGAGAGCGCCGGAGACCAGGTCCTTGAGGTGATG
>PMBV01000179.1 GCA_003153055.1 Myxococcales bacterium | reverse complement strand
AAAGAGCCGTCCCTACCGCCACGCGGACAAACGCCCAGACCAAGGTCCGTCCACTGCGGATGGGCGGTGCCTCAGGCTCTCAGGCACCGGACACTCACCGTCCCTTGATTGGGTGGAGCGCCAGCAGGTGCGAAGGAGGGTGGCAACGACTGAGCCATGTCGCTGCGGCTCCTCGGTCGCCCGCGTTTCGCGATCGACGCGCGCCACTGCCCAGTCGTTCAGGCCTCCGAGCGGGCAGGACGGAGCGAGCATTTGTTGGCATCGGCAAGCGCCCAGCGAGCCGGTGTCGCTGGCCCATGCGCGGTTCCCAGGGCACAATGGGCCCGCCGTGATTTCCACCTCGACCACTCCCGCGATGACCGTCGCCAGGCTCCTGGATGACACCCGCTACGACCTCAAGCTCGAGCTGGTGGCCGGTCGTGACGGCCTGGAGCGGCGCATCACCAGCTCTCGAATTCAGAAGCCCGGGCTGGCCCTCACCGGCTTCACCGAGCACCTCCACCCCGAGCGGGTGCAGGTCTTCGGGAACACCGAAATCAGCTACCTCAAGACCCTCACCGACGCCCAGCAGCGCGAGGTCATCGGCAAGCTGTTCGACTCCCCTCTGGCCTGCGTGGTGGTGACCAAGGGTCTCGAGATTCCCGCACCGCTCCACGAGGGTTGCGAAGAGAACCGCCTGACGCTCATGCGCACCTCGCTGGTGTCGAGCGCCTTCATCAGCCAGGTGCAGGCCTTCCTCGAGGAGGGGCTCACCGCCACCGGCATGCTCCACGGCGTGCTGGTCGACGTCTTCGGCGTGGGCGTGCTGCTGCTCGGCAAGTCGGGCATCGGCAAGTCGGAGATCGCCCTCGACCTCATCATGCGCGGTCATCGCCTGGTGGCCGACGACATCGTCAACCTCACCCGGCGCTCGGGAGACGTCTACGGCAGCGGCAATGACCTCATCCAGCACCACATGGAGATCCGCGGTCTGGGCATTCTCAACATCGAGGCCCTCTTCGGCGTGGCCTCGGTGCGCGACCGGAAGAAGATCGAGCTCGTCATCGAGCTGGTCGAGTGGGCCACCTCGACGGAGTACGACCGCCTCGGCCTCGACCAGGAGTCGATGAACCTCGTGGGCGCCGAGTTGCCTCACGCCATCGTCCCGGTGCGGCCCGGCCGAAACATGACCACCATCGTCGAGGTGGCCGCGCGGAACCACCTGCTCAAGCTGCGGGGCCACAACTCGGCCCAGGAGTTCGCGGATCGCCTGTCTCAGGCCATCGCCACCACTCAGGAGCCCCAGCGCCCCGCTCCCACGCCGTACCTCCGGCGCTTTGCCGAGGAAGAAGAGGTCGAGTGAGCGGCGCGAAGACCATCGTCGTCATCACGGGCATGTCCGGCTCGGGCAAGTCGACGGTGGTGCGGGCCCTCGAGGACGCTGGGTGGCTGTGCATCGACAACCTGCCGGCGCCCCTGCTGCTCAAGGTGGCCGAGCTGGGCGGTGAACACGACCGCCTGGCCTTCGTGGTCGACGTGCGCGAAGGCCATTACCTGCAGGAGGCGCCCACCGCGCTGGAGGAGCTGCGCCGGGCCGGCCATCATCTCGAGGTCCTCTTCCTCGACGCGTCCGACGAAGCCCTGGTGCGTCGCTACTCCGAGACCCGTCGGCGGCACCCCCTGGCGGGCGCCGAGGGTGTTCAAGAAGGCATCGCCCGGGAGCGGGCCGCGCTCGCGGCGCTCCGAGAGCACTCGGAGCACGTGCTCGACACCTCGACCCTGACGGTGCACGAGCTGAGGCGTCAGGTGATGGGGCGCTTCACCCGCGGCTCCAGCGGCGGTCTGGCGCTCACCGTGATGTCCTTCGGTTTCAAGTACGGGGTCCCGTCGAACGCCGACCTGGTCTTCGACGTGCGGTTCATGCCCAACCCCTTCTTCGTACCCGAGCTCAAGCCCTTCACCGGGAAGGACCCGCGGGTGTCTCGCTTCGTGCTCGAACAGCCCGACGCGGTGGAGTTCCTCGACAAGACCGTCGAGCTGCTCGCCTTCCTCGTGCCCCGCTACCAACGCGAGGGCAAGGCGTACCTCACGGTCGCCATCGGCTGCACCGGAGGGAAGCACCGCTCGGTGGCCATCGCCGCGGCCCTCGCCGAGCGGGGCAAGGCCACACCCTGGGGCACCGGCGCCCAGCTGTGGGACCGCGACATGGCCAAGGAGTAGCGGGGCGCCTCGGTGACTGGGGTGAAACGCGCTCGGTCGCCGGAACGCCGATCCGCTTCGCCGGGCATCGTCAGAGGCCCTTGAAATACCGACAAGTATTCCTGCGGGCCTCTTCCTCGCGGGGCTCGCGTCTCTGCGTTCGGGCTCGGTCGGCGTTTCACCCCAGTCACCTGGTTTCGGGGTGACGGGAGCAGGCCGGGAGGCGAGACTCCCGCGCATGGCTCGACTTGCTCTGGTGTTCTCGGCGGTGCTGGCGACGGGGGCGGTGGCGCAGCCCGCCGACGCTCCGATGCGGGTCCCCGCTCCCGCCGTGACCGAGGATCTCGACCGGGTGCTGTACGCCCTCGGCGTGTCCCTCGGGCGCACCTTGAAGCCCTTCGCCCTCTCGCCGGCCGAGCTCGCGAAGGTGGAGCAGGGCATCAGAGACGTCAACTCCAACGCGGTGAAGGGTGAGCTGGAGGACGTGCTCCCGCGGCTCCGCGAGCTGGAGGTGCAGCGCCGCTCCCAGAGCATGGCCAACGAGAAGGAGCGGGGCAAGACCTACGCCGCCACCGCCGCCAAGGCCCCGGGCGCCAAGGTGTTCGAGTCGGGCCTCGTCTTCATCCCCGTGTCGGAGGGCGTCGGCCCCTCGCCCACCCCAGTGGATACGGTGCGGGTGCACTACCGGGGCAAGCTCATCGACGGCACCGAGTTCGACAGCTCCTACGAGCGAGGGCAGCCCGCCGAGTTCAGGCTCAGCCAGGTCGTCGCCTGCTGGACCGAGGGCGTGCAGAAGCTGAAGGTCGGCGGGCGCGCGAAGCTCATCTGTCCCTCGTCCATCGCCTACGGTGACCGGGGCTCGCTGCCGAAGATTCCCCCCGGGGCCACGCTGGTGTTCGACGTGGAGCTGCGCGACGTGGTGCAGCGCGGCTCCACCACCGTGCACTGAGCCTCAGGCGACGACGGGCTGGGGCTCGGGCGAGGTGGCCGCCAGGGGGAGCCGCACCACCATGCTGGTGCCTCGGGCCGCGGCGCTCGAGACGGTGATTGACCCGCCGTGGGCCTCCACCAGCCGCCGGGTGGTGGCCAGGCCGAGGCCCGTACCGGGAATGCCGCGGGTCTCCGGCGCCCGGAAGAAGGGCTGAAAGAGCTGGGCCAGAGACTCGGACGAGATGCCCGGGCCGTTGTCCACCACCTCGAGGACCCCCGTGTCGTGCTCCCGGCGCACCGAGACACGCACCTCGCCATCGGCGCGGCCGGAGGTGTACTTCACGGCGTTGCCCACCAGGTTCTGGGCGATGGACTGGAGCAGGTTGCCGGGGCACTGCACGGTGACCCCCGCCGCGAGCTCGCGCACGAGGTGAAGGCCCGAGGCGTTGGCGGCCTGGCTCTGCTCGAGGAGAATGGTGGCCACCGCGGTGTCGAGATCCGCCGCGGTCTTGTCGGTCGACTTGCCCGCCCGGCAGAAGCGCAACAGCCCATCGACGAGCTGGCTCATGCGCGCGGTGGAGGACTCGGCCTGGGCGAGGAGGTCTTTCACGTCGGGGTCAGCCACTTGCCGCCGGGCCAGCGTGAGGTAGCCCTTGAGCGGTGAGAGGGGCGAGACCAGGTCGTGAGCCACGCGGCTGGCGAAGCTGTCGAGCTCCTGGTTGCGGCGGTTGAGCTCGAGGAGCTGGGTCTCGATGGTCTCCTCCTGGCGCTTCAGGGTGCGGGTGACTTGCCAGGCGACGAGAATCGAGAGGATGAGGGCGAGGCCGACGGCGCCTCCACCCATGGCGCTGGTTTCAAGCCTCACGTCTTGCAGCTCAGCGAGGAGCTGTCGGGTGTCGGCCTCGTTCTTCTCGGTGAGCTGGCCGGCGACGTCGTCGAGCTCGAAGCCGATGGGCTTGAGCTCTTCCTCGAGGCTCTTGCGGGCCCGCTCGGCGTCGGCGCGGCGGGCGGCCTTGATGGTGACCTCGACCTTCTTCACCAGCCGGCCGGCGGTGGTGGTGAGCTGGTCCCACAGGGCCGACTCGCTGCGGGGGAGCCCCGAGGTGAACCGGGTCGAGGTGGCTTGAATCTCGGTCAGCAACACATCCATCACGTGGTCCGCGTCTTCCTGGACCTCGGGGCTGGTGGCCGAGACGCGGTCGGTGGCGGCGTTTATCAGCAGCACCAGGTCGAGGCGCATGAGGCCAATCATTCGCTCGCGCTCGAGCGAGGCGGCGACGAGCTTGTCGATGCGCTCGGCGGCCCGGCGCGCCGAGACGACCGAGAAAGTGGCGCCGCTGGTCAGCAGCATCACCACCACCACGAAGCCCCACCGCATGGCTCGTGTGCCGACGGCGCCCGTGCTCATCGCGGCCTGTCTCCCCGAGGTGGTGCTCGGTGCCGGCTTCAGAGCCCCACCGCCAGCATCACCCCACCACCGAAGGATTGATCCGCCGCCGTGTGCGACGCATCGAGGGTGATGAAGGCGCGGCTCCAGTCGCCGATGACGCGCACCTCGACGCCCGCGGTGATGGCGAACGAGACCGCCACCTGGGCGTCGAGCCCGAACGTCGATGACGACGGGAAATAGCCCGCCGAGCCGAGCTCTCCCTGCTGGAGCGCCCAGCCAAAGGCCGCCTTCACCTGCAGCGTGATGGGGGACGTCAGCGCGACCCGGTACCCCAGGCCGGCACGGGGCCCGAGGAAGCCCACGTTGGGCAATGCCGGGCGGTTCACCCCTTCCACCGAGGTCGCCGCCACGCTGAAGGCGCGCGACTCGACCCCCGCGTGCACGAGGAGCATGTGTCGCCCCGAGGGCACTCGCACCGCGAGGCCTCCGCGCACCGTGGTGGCCGACGTGGCGAAGTGGTTGCTCGAGAACGTCGTGGTCAGGCCGAGGGAGAGCTGCCCCTCTGCGAAGAGCCCGAGGTCTCCCCACAGGCTCTTGGTGGCGAAGGCTCCCGGGAAGTAGCTGGCCTCCGCCGCCACGCCGCTGGAGGCGCCCGAGTAGCCGAGCGTCGTGCTGGTGCCGTCGGTGTTGCCGAACGTCCGCGTGAAGCCACGGAACCCGACCCCGAGGTCGACGGTGGGGCGCCGGGCCTCCAACTCGTCAGCTACCGCCGCGGTCGACAGCACTGCCAATGGGAGGAGGAGGCGGAGGCGCATGGCCCCATGATACCCTGACCTCGAGGGACGGGTGCGCCCGTTGCGCCGTCGCGAGAGGTTCCCACGATGTTCGTCGAGGTCGTCGCCACGCCGTCGGAGCGCTCGCCGGTGCGGCAGGGGGAGCGCTTCACCCTCCGCGAGTCCCTTCCCCTCAAAATCGGCCCGTCGCGTCATGCCCGCATTCGCCACGGCACGGTGGGCGCAGACCTCGAGCTGCGGCAGGAGGCCGGCGGCGCGGTGGTGCGCGTGCCCGACGAAGGCCCCCGCGCCTCGCTCGATGGGCTCGAGCTCCACGCGGCCTCCGACGTCCCGCTCCGTGCCGGCGCCACGCTCTACCTTCATCCCGGCTTGGCCCTGCGCGCCGCCGACGAGCGAAGGCAGGCAGCGCGTGACGTCGGGCTCGAAGGCGCCGTTCATCGCCAGGGGACCGATGAGGCCTTCGCCGTCTACCGCGATTTCCTCGAGGAGCACGCCGACCCGCTGGCCGACTGGATGCGGCATGGCGAGAGCGCCGCGGCCGCCGAGCGGCGGGCTCAGCTCGGCCCCCTCGCCGATGCGCACCGGGGTGGTCTCCTCGCCACCCAGTGGAACTCCTGGGGCTTCCTCGAGTCGGTCGCCCTCGAGCGGCAGGCGGTGGTGGGAGCGCCCGGCGTCTTCTGGCACCTCACCCAGCTCGCTCGGCTCCCGGCGGCGCGCTTCGTGCGAGACGTGGGCGTTGCCCTCTTCGCCGGGGCCGCGTCGGGGTTGGGTGAGGTGACGAGCCCCGATGAGCTCGCCGCCCGGGCCCTCGACGCGCTGGCGGCGGCGGAGTTCGCCCTTGGGCTCAAGCGGGTCTCCCTGGGCTTCGTGTCGGTGGCGACCGGCCCCTGGCCGCTGGCCTCGCAGGCCCTCGAGCGCTTGGAGGCACGACTGGGAGGCGCTGGGCTGGGCGGGGTGCTCCGTACCGGCGGACGCGCCGTGGTTCGCATCGAGCGCACGCCGCGCGGGGTCTCGGCCGTGGCCGAAGAAGTCGTCCTCAACCCGTCTCGGTCCTTCGTCGGCTCGGCTCCGACGTGCCTGGTGCGGCTGGTGGGCGACATCGGCCCGGTGCTGTGCACGTTCCACCGGCAGAGCGACGGCCAATGGGTCGTCTGGGACGAGGCGGCCGACCCCTTTCGCGCCCGCGTCACTCGGCAGTCGCTTCATGTCAACGGCGCCCCCGTGTTGAGGGCCACGGTGGGCCCAGGAGACCTGGTCGAGCCGGTGGAGGGCCTCGCGATGCGTGTGCTCCTCGGGCAGTCGCCAGAGCTCGGGTTCGTTCCGAAGGGGCTGTTCTCTGGGCCCGTTTGAGGTAGAGCGTCTGCGCAGGCCAACCCAGGGACCCGCGGTGCCCCTTCGCCACTTCGTCGTCGCTGCCTTCCTCGCTGGTTGTTCCAATGCCTGCCCGTCGGTGGTGGGAGGCGCGTGCGACCCACGGAACGCCAACTGCCCCCCCGGGTACTCCTGTGCGTTGGCCGAGGTGTGCACCCGCCACTGCGATGCTTCGACCGACTGTTGGATCAAAGTGACCGACGGCTGTCGCAGCAACATGATGCCCGGGCAGCGGCTCCCCGACGGCGGGGTCTTCGTGGAGTCGACGGAGGACGGCTACTGCTCCGAGACGAAGCAGATGGTGTGCCTCGACGGGTATTGCCAGCGCGATGTCTGTGCTGACGGTGGGTGTGAGTATGATGTCTACGGGCCCTCGCCGTTCAAAGGCAACCGCAGCCAGGGGCCGGCCCAGTGAGGCGCGCGGGTTGGCTCGCGGCGATGGGGCTGCTCCTCGGTTGCCCGGCCACGCCAGGGGTCACCTGCCGCTCACATGACGACTGCCACTCCATGCCCGAGGGGTACTGCGCCCGGGCTGAAATCTGCACCCGTGTCTGTAGCTCCAGCGCCGATTGCCCCCAGGGCTCGGCCTGCGTCAGCGGCGGCGCCCGGTGGGTGTGTTTGAAGACTTGCAAGGTCGACTCCGACTGCGTGACGGGGTTCAGCTGCCAGGCCGACGGAGACCTGCAGGTGTGCCGACTCACGCTGCCGCTCGAGCCACCGAAGTAACGTCGGCGCCGCTCACTCCTCGAGGCCGACGGCTCCCTGAAGCTCCCGTTGCTTCACCCGGTAGCGGAGCTGAGGGCGGGTGACTCCCAGCTGCTTGGCCGCGGCGCTGACATTGTGGCCCGCGCGCGCCAGCACCGCCTCGGTGAGCTGGGCCTCGACGTCTTCGAGCGTCAGCTTGTGCTCGAGGAAGAAGTCGACGAAGCGCTCCATGGCGCCGCTCCCCTGGGTCTGGAGCTTGCCCTGGCGATCCAGCCCGGTGGACCTCTCGGCTGGCTCATCGGGCGGCACCACCGAGAACAGGTCCGCGACGTCTATCAACCCATCGTTCTGTGCCAGCAACACCCCTCGCTCCACCATGTTCTCGAGCTCGCGCACGTTCCCCGGCCAGGCGTAGCGTTTGAGCGCTCGCATCGCCTTGTCCGTCACCCCGATGATGCGTTTGCCGTCGCGGGTGGCGTAGGTGTCGATGAAGCGCGTCACCAGCAGGGGGATGTCTTCTTTTCGGTCTCTCAGGGGCGCGATGGTGACGGGGAAGACGTTGAGCCGGTAGAACAGGTCCTTGCGGAACCGCCCCTGGCGCACCGCCTCCTCCAGCGCCACGTTGGTGGCCGCCACCACCCGCACGTCGACGCTGCGAGTGTGGGTGTCGCCGATTCGCTCGAGCTCCCCCTCCTGGAGGACCCGCAGGAGCTTCGTCTGGGCGGCTGGTGGCAGCTCGGCCACCTCGTCGAGGAACAAGGTGCCGCCGTGGGCCCGCTCGAAACGCCCGGGTCGCGCCTGGTGGGCGCCGGTGTACGCGCCTTGCTGGACCCCGAAGAGCTCGGCCTCGACCAGCTGCTCGGGGAGCGCACCGCAGTTGACAGCGACGAACGCCGCGTTCGCCCGGCTGCTGGCCTGGTGCAGGGCACGGGCGAACACCTCCTTGCCCACGCCGGTTTCACCCAAGAGCAGCACCGTGATGTGGCTCCTCGCGGCCTTCTTGAGCAGCTCCCAGGCCATCTTGAAGGCCGGCGACGCGCCCACCAGGTCGCCGGGCTCCATGGCCTCGCCGATGGAGGACCGGAGCGTGCTCACCTGGTGCTGCAGCTCGAGCAGTTGATCCGCCAGCGGCTCGGCGGTGAAGTACTTGAGCAACGGCTCGGCCTTGACTGTGTCCCAGTCTTCGAGGGGCTTCCCCACGATGCGACAGTGCTCCACGCCGCACTCGGTCTCCTCGAAGAGCACGCACTTCCCCATGAGGCTGCTGACGTAGCCGCACGCGTAGCCGACCTGCATCCAGCAGCAGGGCCCCGGCGCGAGGCCGAACAGCTCCTGGTGGACACCTGCCTCGAACGAGCCCACCCAGGTCACGTCGGCGAAGAAGCGGCCCTGGGCGATGTCGACGTCGATGCGCAGCGGCTCGACCTTGGCGATGCCCTCGAGCGTGTGGAGCGAGGGCCCACAGAGGATGATGTCGCTGTCGGAGGCGTCGGGGTACAGCTTACGGATCAGCTCGGCGTCTCGCGCTCCCGCCGCGAAGCCCATGCGTGTCAGAACCCCACGGGCTCGGTCCATGCCCAGGGTGCTCACCAGCTCTCTGCGAAAGCTGCCAAAGGCAGACTTGTGCAAGAGAATCATCCGCTCCTCACCCAGCCAGATGTGGCCCGTGGGAAAGGAGAAGGTGACGCGGCTGGCCAGCTCCTCGACGCTGGCCTTCATCGCGCGGTGGCCTGGGCAGCGGCCTCCCGGGCCCGAATCTCTCCGTCTCGCTTGCTGCTGGCGGGCTCGCCTCCGATGGCCCAATCCTCCGGGTGTACGGGCACGACGCCGCCGCGCACCAACTCCCTCGGCACCTGGAGGATGTCCACCAGCAGGTCGGTGAAGCCCCTCAAGAGCCGCTGTCGATCCTCCAGTGGCCGGCCCACGAGCACGATGAAGCTGAAGTACGGAGCTCGCTTGGTGTCTCGACTGACGGGGACGCCTCCCACCGCGACCAGCTCGGGCCGGTGGAGGTGAATGAAGGCGCGCACCCGGTCGATGGGGCAGCGTAGCACCTCGGCGAAGAGGCGGCTCGACTCCACCAGCAGTTGCTCGTGCTGCGCCGCGGAGAATTGCCCTTCGACCAGATGGAAGTTCACGATTGGCATCAGCGGGCTCCGGTTGGTTGTCAGGGCAGGCCGCGACGTCGGCCCGAGTCGAGCATCAAGGTCGAGCCCGTCAACGCGTCGGCCTCCGGGTCGAGCAGGAGCGCCACGGCCCAGGCCACCTGCTCGGGTGTCGTCATCGCCTTGAGCGACGACTCGGCCTTCATCTCGGCCAGCACGTCTTCCACCGGGAGCTCACGCTGCTTCGCGCGATCCGCCGCCACCCGGCGAAGGCGTTCCGTGTCGGCCGGCCCGGGAGCCACGAGGTGCGCGGTGATGCCACGCTCCCCGTAGGCCAGGCTCAGCTGGCGCATGAGGTTGGCCAGCGCGGCGTTGGCGACGCCCGCCGCCGCGGCGTAGGCCGTGGGCTCGAAGCCGTAGTGCCCGCCGATGGCGACCAGACGGGACCCGCGCCCGAGTCGGGGCTCCACCGCGCGAACCAGCCGCAGCATGCCCCCCACCTTGATGTTCACCGCGTCGACGAGGGCCGCTGGAGGCGCCGTGAGGACACCGCCTGCCACCGCCACTCCGGGCCCGTGCACGACCATACGCACGGGTCCTCTCACCGCGTCAGCGATGGCCGCGGTCGCCGAGTCGCTGGCGATGTCTGCGATGCAGCCGGTGACGCGTTGGGACTCACGGGTGAGCGCCGCGAGTGAGTCGGCTGACCGCGCCACCGCCACCACGGCGAGCCCACGGCCGAGCAGCCGCGACACGATGGCGCGGCCGAAGGAGCCGGTGGCGCCGACGACGACGGCGATGCCGCCTTCAGTGCTCAAGCGACCGTCTCTTTCAACAGCCCGCGCTGCTTGGCCAATGTCATCGCCGTGTCTTCAATCATGTCTTCCTGCCCTCCAATCATCTTCCGCCGACCGAGCTCGACCAAGATGTCGGTCGCCGGCACACCGTAGCGGGCCGCGGCGCGCTTGGCGAAGAGGAGGAAGGTGGAATACACGCCTGCGTAGCCGATGGTGAGGGACTCCCGGTCGACCCGAACCAGGTGGTCCATCAGCGGCACGATGATGTCCTCGGCGATGTCCATCAGCTTGAACAGGTCCACGCCGGTCACCATGCCCATGCGCTGACCCACCGCGGCGAACACCTCGAGGGGGGTGTTCCCCGCGCCGGCGCCGAGCCCACCCACCGAGCCGTCGATGCGGTTGGCCCCGGCCTCGATGGCCGCGATGGAGTTGGCGATGCCCATGCCCAGGTTGTGATGGCCATGGAACCCCAGCTCGGTCTCCGGCCTCAACGCCGCCCTCAGCGCGCCGACCCGCGCCCGCACATCATCGGGCAACATGTACCCGGCCGAGTCGGTGACGTACACGCAGTTGGCCCCCGACGACTCCATGAGCTTGCCTTGGCTCACCAGGCCCTCGGGCGTGTTGAGGTGCGCCATCATCAGGAAGCCCGTGGTGTCCATGCCCAGCTTGTTTCGAGCGAAGCCGATGTGTTGCTCGGCCACGTCGGCCTCGGTGCAGTGGGTCGCCACGTACACGCTGTGGACTCCGCAGTCTCGAGCCGATTGGAGCTCGCGCATCGTCCCTATTCCTGGCACCAGCAACACAGACACCTTCGCTCGCTTCAGCTCGGGGATGACCGCGTTGAGGTACTCCTCGTTGGTGTGCCGAGGGAAGCCGTAGTTGCGCGACGCGCCGCCCAGCCCGTCTCCATGCGTCACCTGGAGGAGCGGGATGCCTGCCTCGTCGAGCGCGGTCGCCACCTTCACCATCTGTTCGAGGGTGAGCTGGTGACGCTTGGCGTGCATGCCGTCGCGGAGGCACATGTCGTGGAAGAGAATCTTTCGCCCGGTGAGGTCCATCACGCGGTCTCCGCCAGGCGAGTGGGGCGCGGCTTCAGCTTCCCGCCCAGGAGCTCCTCGGCGAAGAGCTCGGCGGTGCGGGTGGCCGCCGCGGTCATGATGTCGAGGTTGCCCGCGTAGGTGGGCAGGTAATCGCCCAGCCCCGCGACCTCGAGGAAGATGGAGACGAAGTCGCCGTCGAAGGTCGGGCCGTTCACCAGCTTGTATCCCGGCACGTAGCGCTGCACCTCCTTCATCATCTCGAGCACCGAGCGGGTGATGGCCTTCTGGTCTGGCCCGGTCTCTGTCTGACAATAGATGGTGTTGCGCATGATGAGCGGTGGGTCGGCGGGGTTGATGATGGCCATCGCCTTGCCTCGTTTGGCGCCGCCCACCTTCTCGACCGCGCTCGAGGTCGTGTAGGTGAACTCATCGAGGTTCTTGCGGGTGCCTGGGCCCACCGAGCGCGACGAGAGGCTGGCGATGATTTCTCCGTAGGCCACCGGCTGAACGCGAGACACGGCGTGCACCATCGGAATCGTCGCCTGCCCGGCGCAGGAAATCATATTGACGTTCATCTCCAGCTTGGTCGCGTGCTCGCGCAGGTTCACCGGGGGGACACACAGGGGCCCGATGGCGGCTGGCGTCAGGTCGATCATCAGCACGCCGCGCTCGTTCAGCTTGCGGGAGTTCTCCGGGTGTACGTAGGCCGAGGTCGCGTCGAAGGCAATCTGCACCCCGTCACGCTCGACATGGGGGAGCAAGCCGTCGACCCCGTCGGCCGTCGTCTTGAGCCCCATCGCCTTCGCGCGGGCCAGGCCCTCGGAGCCCGGGTCGATGCCCACCATCCACACTGGCTCGAGCACCTCGCTCCGGCGCACCTTGTAGATGAGGTCGGTGCCGATGTTCCCCGAGCCGATGAGCGCGCATTTGACCTTCTTCATGGGTGGGCGCCCCGCTCGGCCGCCGTCTTGCCAGCCACCGAGAAGTTGTCGGGCCCGTGCTCGGTGATGAGAATGCGCACCTGCTCCGGCTTCACGCCCAGCGACTCGGTGACGGCCGCGGTGATGGCCGCGACGGCGCGACGCTTCTGCTCCACGGTCCTTCCCTCCAACAAGTGCATCTCGATGATTGGCATCAGTCGAATTCCTCTCGTCAGTCGAAGCGCACGGAGACACTGCCCAGCTCCTGAAAGCGCGCGACCACGCTGTCGCCCGCCTTGACTGGGATTGCTTCGGTGATGCCACCGCTCATGACGAAGCTGCCCGCCTCGAGGCCCTCGCCGAGCGCCCCGAGGATGTTCACCAGCATCGCCACCGCGTCGGCAGGGTGGCCGAGCACGGCCGCCGAGGCGCCCACGGCGACTATCTCTCCATTCCTCTCCAGCACCGCCCCCAGCGTGCGCAGGTCGAGGTCTCCAGGGTACCGGGCCCGACCCCCACCCACGAAGCGGGCGCTCGAGCCGTTGTCGGCGATGACGCTGGGGAGGTCGAACTTGAACCCCGAGAAGCGCGAGTCGATGATTTCAATGGCCGGGAGCACGTAGTCGGTCGCTTCGAGCACCGCCTCCCGAGTGCAGCCGGGGCCCCGCAGCGGGAGCCGGGTGACGAAGGCTACCTCGCACTCCACCCGAGGGTGGACCAGGTCGCTGGTCGACACGACCGAGCTCTCGGGCCGCGCCATGTCGCTGGTGAGGAAGCCGATGCTGGGCACCTCGACCCCCATCTGCTTCATCTTCGCCTTCGACGTGAGGCCAGCCTTCCACCCAATGAGGCGCTCACCTCGTGCCAGCCACCGCGTGCGCAGCTCACCCTGCACCGCGTAGCCATCAGCCACCGTCATCGAGGGGAACTCGTCGGTCAACTTGGGAATGGCCTTCGCCTGGCGCTGGGCGGTCTCCACTCGCGTCGCCAGGCGGACGATGTCTTCGCGACTCAGGCCCATGGAGCGCTCCTTCCGGCGAACCGAACGCGACAGGTGCCCAGGCCGCCCACCGTGCACAGAAGCTCGTCTCCGTCGGCCACCGGGATGAGCGGCGACTGAGAGCCCGAGAGGATGACCTCGCCGGCCTTGAAGGGGATGCCGAGGCGTCCGAGCGTGTTGGCAAGCCACGCCACCGCGTTGGCCGGCGAGCCCTGGACGGCGGCGCCAGCGCTGGTCGAGTGGAGCTCACCGTTGCGCTCGAGCACCATGCCCGCGAGTGTGAGGTCGAGCTTGCGGGGGTCGCCCTTCGCCTGCCCCAGCACGAAGACGCCGCACGACGCGTTGTCGGCGACCGTGTCTTCAATCTTGATGTTCCAGTCGGCGATGCGCGAGTCGACGATTTCGAAGCACGGCACCACGTAGTCGGTGGCGTGGATGACGTTCATCGCCGTCACGCCAGGGCCCACCAGGTCACGCTTGAGCACGAACGCCAGCTCCGCCTCGGCCTTGGGTTGAATGAGCTTCCCCAGGTCGATGGGCGCGCCCTCCTCACACACCATGCCCGAGGTGAGCTGGCCGAAGTCGGGTTGGAAGACGCCCAGCAGTTCCTGAACTGGCTTGCTGGTGACGCCGATCTTCTTGCCGACGATGGTCTCGCCGGCCTGGAGTCGCCGGGTCACCATGCGCGACTGGATTCGGTAGGCGTCGTCGAGGGTGATTCCCGGTGCGCGCTCGATGAGCGGGCGCAGGGTCCGTCGATCCACCAGGGCTTGGTAGAGCTCATCGCCGTGCCGCTCGATGGCTTCAGGTGTCATGGTCATAGCTTCACGCAGACATTCTTGAGCTCGGTGTAGAACTCCAGGGAGTGCACGCCGCCCTCGCGGCCGATGCCCGAGTGCTTCATGCCCCCGAAGGCCGTGCGGAGGTCTCGGAGGAACCACGAGTTGACCCACACGATGCCCGCGTCGATGGCCGCGGCGACCCGGTGGGCCCGCTGGAGGTTGGTGGTCCAAATGGCCGACGACAGGCCGTAGGGCGTCGCGTTGGCCAGCTCGATGACCTCCGCCTCGGTGTCGAAGGGCCGAACGTGGCAGCAGGGGCCGAAGATCTCCTCCTGCACCACCGACGCGGTCTCGGGGAGCCCAGTCCAGATGGTGGGCTCGATCCACGCGCCTCCCGAGAGGGCCTCTGGCATCGTCGGCACCTTCCCTCCGGTGACGACGGTCGCGCCCTCGGCCACCGCTCGCTGGCAATACCCCAGCACCTTCTTCTGATGCTCGAGGGAGATGAGCGGCCCCATGGCGACCTTGGGCTGGTGCGGCGGGCCAATCGTCATGGCCTCGGCGCCCGCCTTCAGGGCTGCCACGAAGCGCTCGAACAACTTCCGCTGCACATACACCCGCTCGGTGCCCAGGCAGACCTGCCCGGTGTTGACGAAGCAAGAGCGCAGCGTGCCCTCGATGGCCGTGTCGAAGTCGCAGTCGTCGAAGATGATGGCGGCGTTCTTTCCACCCATTTCGAGTGAGACCGGTCGGGCGCCGACCGCCGCGGCCTTCATGATGGCGGCTCCGGTTCGTGTCTCGCCCGTGAAGGTGATGGCCGAGACGTCCGGGTGCGTGGTGACGAATTCACCGGCCGAGTTGGGGCCGAAGCCGTTGACGACATTGTAGACACCGCGGGGCACGCCCACGGCCCGCATCACCTCACCCAGCAAGACGGCGGTCTGGGGTGTCTCCTCTGACGGCTTGACCACCACGGTGTTCCCACAGGCGAGGGCGGGGGCCACCTTCCACGTCATGAGCAACAGCGGCGCGTTCCACGGGCAGATGACGCCGACCACGCCCACGGGCCGGCGCACGGCGTAGTTCAGGGCGCCCAGGCCGTCGGGGGTCGACATCTCGAACAGCTCGGTGGGCACGTTCTTCACCACATCGGCGAAGACCCTGAAGTTGGCCGCGCCCCGGGGAACGAAGACGTGCCGGGCGACCGACTCAGGCATGCCCGTGTCGGCCGTCTCCGCCGCCACGAAGTCGTCGAACCGCCGGGTCATCTCGTCGGCCACCGCGTACAACAGGTCCACCCGGGCCGAGACCGGGAGCGCCCCCCATGGCCCATGCAGTGCGCGCTTGGCCGCGCCAACAGCCGCGTCGACGTCGAGCCGAGAGGCCTCAGCCACCTGAGCGATGACGCGACCGTCGACCGGCGAGCGCTTGTCGAAGCGCGCGCCTCCTGGCCTGGCGACGAGCTCACCGTCGATGAAGTGCGAGATGGTCTTCATGTTTGTCTCACGTGCTCTCTTTGGAGTTGGAGCCGCGCGCGCGGGCGCCTCTGCGCTGGCTCAGGTCACGACGGTGAGGAAGGTGTCGTGCAACTTCCGCTGCGGGTAGTCGAGGCCGCTGGGTAGCCCATCCCACGTCCACTTCACCGGCTCCCAATCGGGGTACGGCTGGGTGCCGCCGCAGTAGGTCTCGAAGCGGTTGCCCGACGGGTCCCAGGCGTAGATGGTGGTGCCGCGGGTGATGCCGTGGCGGGTGGGGCCGATGTCCACGGGGACCTTGTGCATCGACATGATGTCGCCAGCCCGCAGCACCTTCTCCCAGCTCTCGAGCATGAACGAGATGTGGTGCAGCTTGCCGGGCTCCGGGTGCACCACGAAGGCGATGTCATGCGACTTGTGGGAGCAGGACAGCCACAGGGCGCCCTTGTTCACACCGTCGGGCAAGGTGACATACTCGGTCAGCCAGAAGCCGAGGACGTTGGTGAACAGGTCGAGCACCTTGTCGACGTTCGGGCCGTAGAGCAGGCCGTGATCGAACCGCAACGGCGCGATGCCCCGCTCGGCCTCCGAGGACCACGGGGGCGGGTTGAAGCCGGCCAGCTTGTTACCGACCTTCGTCTTGTCGGCGAACAGCTCGATCTGGTGGCCCGAGGGAATCTCGAAACGCACCCGCTCCCCGGTCTCGAGCAAGTCGCCAGCGGGAATCCGCTCGGTCTTTACTCCGTACGCGCGGAGGGCCGAGTCGAACGAGTCGAGGTCGGCCTTGCTCGCGACCTTGAAAGCGAAGAAGTCGAGGCCTGCCTTGTCAGCCTGACGGAGGATGACGCTGTGGTGGTCTCGCTCGTCCCATGTCTTGTAATAGACGCGACCTTGCCTATCGCGCCCCGTCTCCACCAGGCCCAGGACCTCACCGTAGAACTTCGTCGCTGCCGCAAGGTCCAACACGCGAATCTGCGCGTGGCCCGGTCGCAATACGCCTGTCATTGCCATGGGTACTTCCTCCCGTCGAGAAGTGAAGACAGTCTGCTGGTCCCTTGGACCGAAGCCGGGCTCGCTGTGAGGAGCCCGGCGACGCTTCCTGTGATGACTCGGTGCGGCATGGCGGCCCTCCTTTCGTCGTCGGTGGGCGACGCAGAGCGAGTGCTCTGTGAGCGTGAGAAGTATTGCTTTCGTGGCTTACCGTCCAATACCGTTATCGGCCATGAGGCATACCGACGCGGTATGGCTTGAAAGGCGGATTTCGTGGAGTTGCGACACCTGAAGAGCTTCATCGCGGTGGCCGAGGAGCGCTCCATCGGTCGGGCCGCGGTTCGACTGCACATTTCGCAACCGCCCTTGACGCGGCAGATTCACCAACTCGAGGAGGACGTGGGCGCCCAGTTGCTGCTCCGCACCGCGAAGGGGGTGGTGCTCACCGAGGCCGGCCGGCTGCTGCTCGGCGAGGCCCGCAACATCGTCTCGTTGACGGGCTTGGCGAGGGAGCGCACCCGAAAGGCTGGAGAGGGCAAGCTCGGGCGCATCGACATCGGCATTTTCGGGTCGGCCATCTTCGGCACCATCCCCAAGATGTTGCTCGACTACCGCAAGAGCAACCCCGAGGTGAACATCGTGCTCCACAGCATGAACAAGGGGGAGCAGATTGCCGCGCTGCGTGAGCGACGGATCAACGTGGGCTTCAATCGGCTGCTCGAGGAGACCCCCGACATCACCTCGGAGCTCATCACCATGGAGCGCATCTACCTCGCGGTGAATCGGAACCACCCGCTGTCGAAGGCCAAGGAAATCCCCTGGAAGGCCCTCGCCGAGCATCCCCTGGTGCTGTTCCCCTCGGGCTCACGGCCCAGCTTCATCGACTGGGTGTTGGACCTCTGCCGGAAGGACGGCTTCCGGCCGACCGTGGCCCAAGAAGTGGGCGACGCGGTGAATGGCGTGGCCCTGGTCGCGTCGGGCTTCGGCATCTGTCTGGTGCCCGAGTCGGCGACGAACCTCAGGCTCCCGGGCGTCGTCTATCGGCCCTTGACGAGGAATCCTCCGCCGGAGGTTGACTTGAGCTGCATCTACCGGAGCGACGACGAGTCGCCCATTCTTCGGTCATTCCTCAGCATCGCGAGGGAGCTCCAGCGGCCGTAGAGACGACCCGACAGGTTGCCCAACGTGCTCGAACCATCCTGCTCGAGCCATCTTGCTCCTCCTTGGCCCAACCGCACGATTCCGGCGCTCGCTGCTCGTGTACCCGGTTCGGTCTCGCTCGCCTCGCGACGGTCGGACACCTGTTCAGCGCGCTCGGAGACTGGTGTCAAACGCACTCGGTCGGCGCCTCACACCAGCCACCCATGATGGCTTGAGCCGTGGGTCTGTGCCTGATTGGCCGGACCCGCTCCCGTCAAAGCAGAACAGGTCATGAGTCAATCGCCGACATCAAGCGTGCCTCATGGGTGCATCGGGTGAGCGTGGACCATTTCGTCCACCCGCTCAGGCGAGTTGCTCTGCACGGCCAGTGAGGGCCGCCTCTGGCGGGCCGCGGCACTTCTTGTATTCATGACTTCCGCTCAACGGGGCGTTGGTACGCGGCTTGTTAGGGCAGGGATCAACGCACGCCAACCACTGCAGGTGAAGGAGCCGCCATGAGCCAGGCTGTGGAGACCAACTCGACTCAGAAGTACGTCCGAGTGACAGGCTGTCGCTCCGGGGGGCTCATCGAGTTCGACTTCGCGGTGGGGAGCCCCGACCTGTTCGTCGAGCTCATTCTGCCGGAGGCCGCTCTGGCCGAGTTCTGCCGGCGCCACGAGGTGCTGCTGCTTCCCTCGGGGAGCCAGCAGGCGGGTGGGGACGACGCGCTGGGCTGGCGGCTCCGTGACGCGACCCTGTGGGCGAGCGGGGGCCGGTGACACCAGACGAGGGCAGGACAGCCGAGGACATTCAAGGAGGAGCACGATGCAGATCGACCTGAAGACCATTAACATCAAGCCGCTCAGACAGACGTTCGACCACTTGGCCGCGCGGTTTGGAGACAAGCCAGCCTCGCGATACCAGGAAGGAACCTACGACCTTCAGCAGACCTACCTCTTCCACTACCGTCCAACGTGGGACCCCGACCGGGAGGTCTTCGACGAGCGCCGCACCGCCCTGCGGATGCGCGACTGGTACGAGCTCAAGGACCCGCGCCAATTCTATTACGGCACCTACACCATCACTCGGGCCAAGCAGCAAGACACGGCCGACGGGGCCTTCGAGTTCGCGGTCGATGGCGGTCTCATCGAGGCATTGCCCAAGGCGGCGCGGAGCTTGGTGCTCGAGGTCCTGCTGCCCATTCGGCATCTCGAGTGGGGGGCAAACATGAACAACACCTTCATCTCGGCCTACGGGTACGGCACGGCCATCGAGGCGGCCTGCATGTACGCGGCGATGGACCGACTCGGCATCGCGCAGCAGGTGACGCGCATCGGGCTGGCCGTGGGCGGTGAAGAGGCCCTGACCGTTGCGAAGGACGCGTGGCTCGCCGGAGCGCAATGGCAGCCCATGCGCAAGCTGGTGGAGGACACCTTCGTATTGAAGGACTGGTTCGAGCTGTTCGTCGCGCAGAACCTGGTGCTCGACGCGCTCGTGTACGAGTTCCTCTACACCCACGTCGACGCGCTCGCCGCCGCCTCTGGTTCGTCCTTCTTCGGCCTGGTGACGAAGTTCATGAAGGACTGGCACCTCGAGACGTCTCGCTGGGTCGACGCGGTGGTGAAGGCGGCGGTGGTGGAGTCGGCCGAGAACAAAGCACTGGTCTCGGGTTGGGTCTCCAAGCACTCGGCGCCGTCGGTGGCGGCCGTGGAGGCGCTGGCCGGACCGGTGTTCGGCACCGGCGCCACGGCGGTCGTCGACGCGCTTCAGAGGAAGCTCGCGGGTCGGCTCACGATGGTCGGCGTTTGAGGCAAGGAGCACACACATGTCGTCCGTCTTCATTGCATTTCAAGCTACCGAAGAGTCCCGCCCCATCGTCGAGGCCATCTTGGCCGACAACCCCAGCGCCGTGACCGTGGAGAACCCCGGCATGGTGAAGATCAACGCCGAGAGCAGCCTCACCATCAAGCGCCGCTCAGTGGAGGAGCGCCTCGGCCGGCGCTTCGACCTGCAGGAAATCCACCTTCACCTCATCACCATCTCCGGGCACCTCGATGAGGACGACGAGCAGCTCACCCTGGCCTGGAAGAACTGAGGAGACCGTCATGGACATGAAGACCGAGAAGAAGCTGTCGCTCAAGGAGCGGTATCGCCACCTCACCCGCGGCTTGGGTTGGGACACCACCTACCAGCCGATGAAGGACGTGTTTCCCTTCGATACCTACGAGGGCATCACGATTCACGACTGGGACAAGTGGGAGGACCCGTTCCGCCTCACCATGGACGCGTACTGGAAGTACCAGGCTGAGAAGGAACGCAAGCTCTACGCCATCCTCGATGCGTTCAACCAATCACACGGCCACCTCAACGTCACCGACGCGCGCTACCTCAGCGCCATCAAGCTCTTCTTCTCAGCCATCCCGCTGCTCGAGTACATGGCCCACCGTGGCTTCTCCATCGCCGGCCGCCAATTTCGGGGCGTGGGGCCTCGGGTCGCCTGCCAGATGCAGTCGCTCGACGAGATTCGTCATGCGCAGACGCAGATCCACACGGCGAGCAACTACAATAAGTACTACAATGGCATGCACGCCTTCGTGCACCAGATGCCACGTATGTGGTACATGTCGGTGCCGAAGTCGTTCTTCGACGACGCCATTACCGCCGGCCCCTTCGAGTGGATGATCGCCATCGGCTTCTCCTTCGAGTACGTGCTGACGAACCTCCTGTTCGTGCCGTTCATGTCAGGGGCGGCCTTCAACGGAGACCTCGGCACGATGACCTTCGGGTTCTCGGCCCAGTCCGATGAGGCACGACACATGACGCTCGGGCTCGAGTGCATCAAGTTCATGCTCGAGCAAGACCCGGCGAACCTGCCCATCGTGCAGAAGTGGATCGACAAGTGGACCTGGCGTGGCTCCCGGGTGCTGGCGCTGGTGGCGATGATGATGGACTACATGCTGCCCAAGCGCGTCATGAGCTGGAAGGAGGCGTGGGAGATCTACTTCGAGCAGAACGGCGGCGCGTTGTTCAAGGACCTGGAGCGGTACGGCATCAAGGTGCCCGACTGCGCAGCGCAGGCGACCGAGGAGAAGGAGCACATCTCGCACCAGCTCTTCGCCGCGCTGTACCAGTGGAACTTCGGCACCTCGTTGCACACGTGGATTCCCAACCCCGATGAGCTCGACTGGCTCTCAGCGAAGTACCCCAACACCTTCGACAGGTACTATCGCCCTCGCTGGGAACTCTGGGCTGACATGGCCGAGCAAGGCAAGCGGCACCTCAATGTCGGGTTGGCTCAGCTCTGCCAAGTGTGTCAGTACCCGATGATATTCACCGAGCCAGGGAACCCGAGCAAGCTGTGCCACCGGGAGCTCGACTACAAGGGCGAGAAGTACCACTTCTGTTCAGACCACTGTCAACACATCTTCGAGAACGAGGCGGAGAAGTACGTCCAGGCGTGGCTGCCCATGCCGCAGCTCTTCCAAGGCACCTGTGGTGGGGGAAGCGTCGAAGGGTGGATGAAGTGGGTCAATCTCGTGCCCGGGGTCGACAACATGGACTTCGAGGGCTCGCAGGACCAGAAGAACTTCGCGCTCTGGAAGGGCATGGCCAGCTCAAACGGTTGAACGAAGCCGGTACCTCGAGAAAGGAAGACCAACATGTCCGTCAAGGCTGTCAAAGAATACCTCGGAGCACCTCGAGACGTGGTCTCGAACTTCCACGGGAACCAGCTCCTCTACGTCTGCTGGGAGGGGCACCTCATGTACGCGTCGCCTTCGATCTTCATGGTCTCGCCGACGATGAAGCTGGAAGACTTCCTCATCCAGATGGTGGGTCCCGTGTTCAAGGACCACCCGGAGGCGTCGAAGCTCGACTGGCGCAAGGCCACCTGGGAAAAGGGCGACAAACCCTGGGCTCCGAAGCTCGACCAGACGGTGGCCGAGAACGGCCTGGTGCACAAGGAGTACCTGCGCTTCCAGACGCCGGGGCTCAACGGGTACAAGGGCCTCGGCATCTGAGGTCGGAGCGTACTTCAGCGGGCACGAAGGCGCGTCAGGCGCTCTTCTTCTCAAGCTTCGTGACCCGCGCCTCGAGCTCCCCCATTCGGTCGTCGCTCGAGCCGGCGTACTCCGTGAGCAGCTTCGTCAGCCGAGCCAGATGGCCATTCGTCTCGGAGTAGCCCTGGGCGAGGTGCTTCAGGTCACCGGCAAAGGCTGTCATGTCCTCGGACATCGCGACCATGGACGTCCGGAGGACCTGGGTCTCCGCAGCCAAGGCCGCCATCCGCGAGGCCATGTCGTCCATTCGGACCGCCATGTCGTCCATTCGAACGGCCATGTCGTCCATTCGGACGGCCATCGCATTCATCCGCGTGTTCAGTCGCCCGATGTCCCCTTCGTGACGCTCGACTGAGCTCCGAAGCTGGCCCATCGTATCGAGAAGCCCCAGTATCACGTCGCGCCCCGCCACCCTCGCCATCAGCCGCCTCCTTCGAGTCGATGGGGAGGTGGTACCACGACGGGCTGACATTCGCGGTGGGCGCATGGTCCGCGAACCTACTCCGGCTCCCAGGCGCGGAAGAAGCGACTCGCGCAAGTTTGACGCACCGCGCGCGAGCACGGGCGGCGACCTCATCGACGGCCGCCAATTCGCGTTCTCATCGTGAGAAGAACACCTCGGCTCCCGGTGACTACAGCTCGCCGGCGGAGAATTGCGGCCAACGACCCCGAGTGAAGACGAGAGGTGTCGACGCACCCAACGGACGCACTCCATCGGCGTCAACAGGTCGAACGGAAGTTCCCGGCGTGAAGCGGGTCCGCTGCTAGGCTTTGTGTCTATGAAGATGGTCATTGCGATCATTCGCCCAGAGCGTTTGGAGCCTGTCGAGGAAGCGCTGCGCGCCGTGCTCGACGAGCAGGACTTCTACCGACTCACCGTGGACATGGTTGAAGGCCACGGTCGCCAGGAAGGAGAGGTGGAGCTCTTCCGGGGACGCGAGGTGCACCTGCGGCGCGTGTCCAAGTCACGCCTCACCATCTGCGTCAACGACGACTACGTCGAGAAGACCATCGACGCCATCATCAAGGGCGCGCGCACCGACAGCGTTGGCGACGGGAAGATATTCGTCGTGCCGCTCGAGGAGGTCGTGCGCATTCGCACTGGCGAGCGCGGGGGCAAGGCCGTTTAGTGAGTGCGTGCGCCTCCACCATGACACGCTGAGCTCCGCGGGAGCCTCGCCGACCAAGGTCGTCGCCTTTCTGCACGGCATCCTCGGCACCGGGGTCAACCTGAGGAGCCACGCTCGTCGCTTCGTCGAGCGCCGGCCCGAATACCTCGCGCTCCTGGTCGACCTCCGCGCCCACGGTCAATCGCAAGCCGTCGACGGCCCGGACACGGTGGCCGCCAGCGCTCGCGATGTCATGGAGACGGCGGCCGGCCTCGGGCTGCCATTGACCATGGTGGTTGGCCATTCCTTCGGCGGGAAGGTGGCCCTCTCGCTGGTCGACCTGGTGCCGGCCCTCCAGCGAGTGGTGACGCTCGACTCGGCTCCTGGCCCTCGACCAGACGCCCGTGGCTCGGAGGCCACCGTGAGGGTGCTCGGCGTGCTCGCGGACCTTCGAGGCCCGTGGAAGACTCGCGAGGCCTTCAACGCCGCCGTCGAAGCCAAGGGTGAGGGCCGGGCGATGGCCGGCTGGCTGGCGATGAGCCTCGGGTTGGAAGGCGACGGCTACCAGCTCAGGCTCGAGCTCCCTCGCATTCACGCGCTCCTCGACAGCTACCTCGCCCTCGACCTCTGGCCGGTGCTTGAGCACGCCGTGGCTCGCGGCCACCCGAAGGTCGACCTCGTCATCGCCAAGGGCTCAGAGGTGTACGGCCCTGAAGACCGCGCGCGCGCCGCGTTGCTCGCCGCTGCCTCGGGTCCACTCACAGTGCACCTCCTCGACGGAGGCCATTGGATCCACGTTGAGAACCCCGCTGGCGTCGACGGAGTCTTGTCAGCCGGCTGAGGAGAGGATGGAGCGGTGGGGACGGATTTGAACCGCCCTCTCCGATGGTGGTGCCACCGGGCGAGCCATTTCCACCGCGTTCGAAGACTCTTACTCGTGGCGAATGCGCCTGTCGAGGCTCAGTCGCCGAGCTTGAGCCGGGCGATGCCGTCGTGGGCGAAGCTGCCGAGGTAGAGGAAGCCTTCGTGCTCCAGCACCGACGCCACCGGCGAGTAGCTGTCTTGAGCCTGGTACTGCAGCGACTCGACCAGGCGGCCCTCCTCGTCCACCGCGAGGGCGTAGGCGTGTCGCTCTGGAGCAGGCTGCACCGCCGCTGGGAGCCTGGAGACGAGCTTGCGGACCATGGGCCAGGCCGCGAGCGCGTCGAGCTCAGGCTTGCGTCGAGAGCCAATGGCCACCCAGAAGACGTGCCGGCTCGGTGAGTAGCGCACGTTGTCGGGAAAGCCGGGGAGCGAGTCGGTGAAGAGCTCCTTCCGCCCTGCCTTGGGGCCCTTGAGCCACACTCTCCAGAGCCGGTACGCGCCGGTCTCCGCCACCACGAGGAAGGCCTCGTCGGGCCCCAGCGCGATGCCGTTGGCGAAGTTGAAGCCCTCGGCCATGCGGTGCACCTTCTGGGTGCTGGGCTCGTAGGCCAACACTCGCCCCGTCGTCTGATGCTCGAGCAGGTCGTCGGTGAAGGCCTCCAGCGAGCGCCGGGCCGATGCATCGGTGAAGAACACCACGCCGTCCTGGGCGATGGCGAGGTCGTCGACCAACGAGAAGGGCACGCCGCCCTCCTCGGTCGCGAGAGGCACCAGCTGGCCGGTGTCACGCAGCGCGAGCAAGCCGAGCTTCGCGTCGCAGATGATGAGCCCCTCGCGAGGATGCGGGGCGACCGACAGCGGCCGGCCGTGGGTGTTGGTCAGCACCTCGACGGTGTCACTGCCGAGCGTCAGGCGCACCACTCGGCCATCGCTCAGCCCAGTGAGGAGTCTCCCCGTGGCGTCGAAGGTGATGGTCTCCGGGCCGGGCAGCGTCGGGCCCAACAGCTCGACGCCCTTGAGCCGGTCGTTGAGCTGGGTGGCCGGAGTGGGGGGCGCCACGGCTGGCGGCTCCCATGGTTTGGGCTCGATGCCGCCGGGCCAGAAGAGCCCAGCGGCGACCAGCACCGCTCCCGTGACGAGGAGGCCGAGGAGCCCCCGGCGAATCAAGGGGTCACTCCCGCGTCGGCGGCGGCCCCGCAGCGGGTGATGATGAGGTGGTTTCGCTTCTCCGGGCTCCCGTCTGGGTAGCCAAAGCGCATCGGCAGGTGCTTGGCGGTGCTGAACTCGCCTCGCAGCTCCTGCTGGTAGCCCTCCCAGGTGCCGAGGAAGGATTTCTGGAACGAGCCGAACGTCTCCATCGTGCACCCGGCCTTCTTCCAGAAGCGCGGCGGCGGCCCCGTGGAGTCGGACACCATGAAGACGGCGTGCGAGGTGAGGTAGTCGCGCACCGTCGAGAAGTTCCCGTTCCACACCAGGTAGCTGGCGGCCTTCGTCATCGCCGCGACCCGGCCCTTGGCCTCGAGGTGCTTCATGATGCCCGGGGTGGCGACGAGGCCCTCGTTCGACAGGTTGGCGGCGATGTGCCGGTGGATTCTCCGCGGGGCGTTCGGCTGACCCACGGGCACGAACTGCACCTCGACGTTGGCGAAGGCCGGAGAGAAGTCGGGGGAGCGCCATTCACGCTTCAGGCTCGACGCCTTCTGGCCATCGAGGGCGAGGACCTCGGCCTTCGAGTAGTAGTGGAGGCTGCCGTCGGGCTCGACGCGGAAGTACCGCACCTGCACGGGCTCGAAGTCGAACATGCCCAGCCCCATCAGGTGCATCGACAGTTGGCCAGGGAGCTCGCCTTGCTGCACCTTGGAGAGGTTCTTCGACAGCGAGTCGTTGCTGATGAGGGTCGACGCGCTCGCGTCGGCGATGGCCATGAGCGACCGCTTGAGCATCTTGGCGTCCTTCAGGCCCGCCAGGCGCCGCGGGTCTCCCGCCAGCTCGAGCGACAGGGTGGTGACGGTGGTGGCCGACGGGTAGGCGGTCAGCGCGGTCATCAGGTCGCCTCCGCCAAAGGGGTACACGAGCTCGGCGGGGAGCTCGGTGGGTTGCTCCTTGGCGAGGAACTCCCGGGCCGTGACGGCCCACTGCTGCCGGTACTTCTGGTAGCGCGGCTTCTGCACTGCGCAGAACGCCTCGATGGCCTTGGCGTCGAGCCCCTGGGGAGGCGTTTCCTCCCGGCAGGTCACCACCTGCCAGAGGAGGCGGACGTCGTCGGTGAAGTCGGCCGGTGCGTCGGTGCCAGCGTCGGAGGTCGAAAGCGCGCCCGGGGGATCCGCGGCGGCGAGGAAGGAAGCCACGATGAGAGAGAACATTAAGTAAACCTCAACCGGTCAAT
>PMBV01000329.1 GCA_003153055.1 Myxococcales bacterium | reverse complement strand
GTCTCAGCTCAGGGGTATGTTGAAGCCGGGCGGAATAGTTTGGGGCTTGACACCAAACGCATCTCATAGAGCGGCCAGTATGTTCGGGCGAAACTGGGGCTACTTGCACTTTCCGTATCACACTGCGATGTTTTCGGCTGTCGGGTTGAGAATTGCGGCAAGACGGTGGGGGTTCTCCGGGATGCTGTTTCGTAAGACCTTCTTGCCGAGCGCGTGGGCATTCACCCTGGAGCATTACATGAAGATGATGCTTAGAACCCCTGTTCGCGGGCACTTGCGAGTGTACCCCCTGCTCCTGTTAGCGACCCTGCCGGTGGCTGTGGTCGATCGACTGGTCCCTGGAAATACGACCGAGCTCGAGTTTGTCCTGACGGCGCCATAGGTCGCCGCGGGGGGCACGCCGCTGGGTTTCTCCTCGGTCCGTAGGGTCGATCGAGTGCGTCGGATGCACGAAACGCTTCTCGACCGGCCTACTTCTGCCGAGCGCTGAGGGGCACTCTTGCAGTTGGCCCGGGGTGAACCCCGAGCCGGGAGCCCTGCGCCTGCGAGCGAGCCGTCCGAGAGAGGAAGACCCGCCGTTGTACCCGACGGGAACGGCGCCCAATCTCAATCGCCGCTGCGCTATGTGGTCGCACGGCGATGGGCCTGCCCGAGGCGCTCGAGTCCGGTGCCTTTCGCGCCCAGGCCCTGCCTCGATCGGGGCGCGCTCAGTTCCCGGCGATGCCGACTACGCACGGGTTCTGCCTGCTCGTGCGGCGCACGGCGCTCGAGAAACTGGGGTTCGATCTCGCATGTGGCCGTGGCCACAACGGGGAGAATGATTGGTGCCAGCGGGCGCGGGTGGCCGGCTACCGGATCGGCCGCTGCAACCACGCCTTCGTCTTCCACGTGGGAGCGGTTTTGTTCTCCGGGACCCGGCGAGCGAGGGTCGGTTCTCCTTCGCGCCTGCGGAATGAGGCGGCGTAAGCCTTCGGTGACCAGCGTGCGCACCTGCGAAGGCGAGGCCCCCGACGTATCGCTCGCTGCCTCAGGTCTGTGCACGTTGGGGTGGCGCGAACGCGAAGAAGCGCATCGCCAGAAAACTGAAGAGAACTGCTGGTCCCACCATCACCAGGTAGGCGGGGAACTGGCCGACGCCGAACCGCTCGACGAGCACCGAGATGCCACCAGCGGTGATCCCCTGTTGGGCGACGTACACCGCGACGACTCTGGGGAGCGAGCGACGCACCGGCGTCGAGCTCTGGAAGGTGAACTTGCGGTTGAGCAAGTAGCCTTGCAGCGTGGACGCGCCCCATGCAATGGCCAACGCCACGAGGTACTGCATGCCGAGAAAGATGCAGGCGGCATAGGCCCCGGCGTTCGTCAGTGCTCCGAGGCCGCCGATGAGGCCGAAGGAGGTGACCTGGCGCGTCGTCTTTTGCAGCGCTCGCCGCGGGTCATTCATGCGGCGTCGCCTATGCCATCGCCACTCGCCTTGCAACCGCGCGGAGGGCACGTGGAGGGAGCCGGTGGAGCGGAGTCTCTACGAGTTCCGGGCCGAACGACGGTGGGCGTGTGGCGGGTTTACAGCCAAGAACCCGCGTGCTACGGGAAACGAGAATGCTTTCGAAAAGTGACGTGATGGCCCTGATGCAGGAATCCATCGACAGTCTCAAGCGCAGTGGCCTCATCGAAACGG
This sequence comes from Myxococcales bacterium, assembly GCA_003153055.1. The sequence continues at coordinate 10,275 of PMBV01000329.1, read as the reverse complement.
CCCTGCCAGTGAGCGACGGGGCAGTGCTGCTCGGGCAGGAATCGAGCCTTGATTCAATGGGGTTCGTGACCTTCATCACCGACGTCGAAGAGCGGCTCAATCGCAAGACCGGCAAGGACGTCTACATCGTACTGACGGATCTCCAGGACAAGTACCCCGGGGCTGCGCAGCTCTCGGGGGCCATGTTCGCCGAGTACCTCGTCTCGCTGGCCGCATCGTAAGGCCAGGTCAGCTCGCCCCGGCGGGCGGCAGGGAGCAACGCGCATGAGCACCTCGAACGTCATGGTCATCACGGGCACCAGCCGCGGCATCGGGCGCGGCATGGCGGAGTTCTTCGCGACCCATGGGTGGACGGTCATCGGCTGCAGCCGCGGAGAGTCGACCCTCGGCGACCTCTCCGGCTACCACCACTCTCGCGTCGACGTCTCCGACGAGAAGCAGGTGCGTGACTGGGCGCGTGGGGTCAAGCGTGAACATGGCCGGGTTGACGCGCTGGTGTGCAACGTCGGGCTGGTCGAGCGAGGGGCCCTCACCGGTGTCACCACGCTGGAAAGCTTTCAGGCTTTTGTGAACTCCATTCTCACCACGACGTTTCTGGTGTGCCGGGAGTATTCGAAGCTCATGGGGCTCCAGCGCTACGGGCGCATCGTCAACCTCACCTCCATCATGACAGAGCTGCACGCTCCAGGCACTCCCGCGTATGCGTCGGCCAAGGCTGCGGTGGTCGAGTTCACCAAGGTCCTTGCACGGGAGGTCGCGAACCAGGGCATCACCTGTAACGTGGTGTCGCCTTCGCTCGTGAGCACCGAGGCGTCCATGGCGTTCGGAGACCAATGGAAAGCAAACATGCTGGCGATGCAGACGCTCCAGCGCCCCATCGACGTGGCCGAGCTGTGTAACATCGTGCAGTTCTTCACGGCGCCCCAGAGCGGCTGTGTCACCGGGCAGGTTCTTCATACCTGCCTCGTGAACTAGGGCGGCTGCATGGGCGTCGCGAGGCCGACCATTGCAATTGGCGACTACCGGGTGACGACGCTGACCAACAGCGTCTTCAAGCAGAACTGCTACGTGGTGACCCACGAGCCGACTCAGGAGCACCTGCTGATAGACCCCGGGATGGAAGAGCCCTTCCTCACCGAGCAGCTCGAGGCTCACCAGATGGGAGCCATCGCCCTGACCCACGGTCACTTCGACCACGTGGCCTCAGCTGAAGTCTTCGGCCTGCGATTTGGCATCACCGCCCAGGTGCACAAGCTCGAGGAGCGCCTCGTGCGGCAGGCTGGCACGTATGCGTTCCGCTTCGCCCGCGCCGCGGTGCGCGCCCCGCGCGGCCTCGCCTACTTCGCACCGGAGACCAGTGCCCTCGATTGGCCAGGGCATTCAGTTCAGGTGATGGCCACGCCCGGGCACACCTCGGGCAGCGTTAGCTATGTCGTCGAGGGCTCGTTCGTGTTCACGGGCGACACGCTCTTTCACTCTCACATCGGGCCAAGCAATTACCCCGAGAGCGACCCCGCGGCGCTCAAGGTCTCGGTGACGCGGCTCCTCGAGGGCCTCCCCGAGGCGTGCATCATCTTTCCTGGCCACGGCCGCCCCTGGACCATCGGCGAGGCTCGCAGCTGGTGGAGGGGTCTCACCGGTCCCGCGCCGAGCTACTTCATCTTCGGAGATACCGCTTCCACATGAACGCACCGACCACCGGCATCGGCATCCTGGGCATGGGGGCCTATGTGCCCAAGAAGCTCGTCACCAACGAGTCCGTCGAGACGAGCGCAGGTCTCGAGCCGGGCACCATCGAGAAGAAGACCGGCGTCAGACAACGGTTCGTGGCCGAGGACACCGAGACCTGCTCGGCCATGTCCGCGGCGGCGAGCCAGCAGGCGCTCGAGCGCGCCGGTGTTTCACCTGAGCAGGTCGGCCTGGTGCTGGGGTGCACCTTCACGGCCGACTATGTGATGCCCGCGCTCGCCTGCAAGGTGCACCAACTGCTGGGCACGAAGAACGCCGCCGCCTACGACCTGATGGCGAACTGCACCGCGTTTCAAGTCGGCTTGAACACGGCGGCAGACCGGCTCACCTGCGACCCGACCCTCAGTCACGCGGTCGTCATCGGCGCGGCGCTTCAGTCGCGCTTCGTGAATTGGAAAGACCCTCAGTCTTCCCTCTACTTCGGAGACGGCGCCGGCGCCGCGGTGCTGGGCCGGGTGCCTGCGGGCTTCGGCTTTCTGGCGCACGACGTGTTCTCGAACACCCAGGTCTACGAGTCGGTGCGCATTCGTGGAGGTGGCTCGAGCTTTCCGATGCGCGCAGACAACATCGATCAAGCGCTCAACTATTACGAAATCAACGGCATGGAGGTCTGGAAACAGGTCGTGCAATATCAGCCAACGGTGATCAAGCGTGCGCTCGCCAAGGCGAAGCTTGGCGTCGAGGCGGTCGACTTCTTCATCTTTCACCAGGCGAACCTGCACTTGATTCAGTACCTCATGGGCAAGATGAAGTTGCCGATGACGAAGACCCACACGAACGTCGCCGACATCGGCAACACCGCCGAGGCGTCGATGGCCATCGCGCTGTGTGAAGCGAACGAGCAGAAGAAGCTGAAGCATGGCGACGTGGTGGTCATCTCCGGGGTCGGCGCCGGCTTCACGTTCGGTGCGTCTGTGCTTCGCTGGTACGCGCCGTGAGCTATGCCCGCGAGCAGGTCAAAGTGCTCAGCCTCGACTTCGCCCAGATTCGAGTGGGCGACCAGGCAGAACTCAAGCACACGCTCACGCAGGCCGACGTCGACAGCTTCGCGAGCCTGACCGGTGACTACAACCCGCTGCACGTCGATGAAGTGTTCGCGCGCAGAACCATGTTTCGTAGGCCCGTCGTGCACGGCATGGTTTCGTCGTCGTTCATCTCGACGATCATCGGCACGCTGCTCCCCGGCAGCGGCGCCCTCTGGACCTCACAGACCCTCGAGTTCCTGCTGCCCGCCTTCGTCGGCGACACGATCACCGTCTCCGGCGTGGTCGATCAGAAGTCGGTCGCGACGCGGGTGCTCATTCTGAAGATCAAGGTCCTCAACCAGCACGGGCACGCGCTCATCACGGGCACGTCCCATGTCAAAGTTCTCGAAGTCAAAGAGGAGGCTCGTGAGATGACCACCGAGCGTGCGCAGGTCGTTCTCGTCACCGGAGGCAGCAAGGGCATTGGCGCCGCCATCGCCAGACAGCTCGCCTCGAAGGGTGCCCAGGTGGTCGTCAACTACCTCAGTGGTGAGAGTGAGGCGAAGGCGCTGGTAGACGAGCTGAAAGCAGCGGGGCTCAAGGCGGTGGCTGCGCACGCCAACGTCGCCGTCGAAGCCGAGGTCAAGCAGCTGGTGGCCTTCGGCGAGGGCGAGTTCGGCCCCATCGACCACGTCGTTCACTGCGCTGCTCCGCTGCCCATTCCCACTCCGTTCGAGGAGCTGAGCTGGGGAGCCTTTCAGACCCAGCTCGACGTGCAGCTCCACGGCGCGTTCAACTGCGCCCAGGCGGTGCTCCCGGGCATGGTCGCGCGCAAGACCGGCTCGCTGGTCTTCATCGGGTCGATCTTCACCGATGGCGTGCCTCCCGCCCAGCAGTCGGCCTACGTGGCGACGAAGGCCGCGCTCTCGGCGTTTGCACGCACCCTCGCCGTCGAGTACGGGCCCAAAGGAGTGCGGGTGAACCTCGTGGCGCCGGGCATGACCAAAACCGACATGATCTCGAATCTGCCCGACAAGGCCAAGATGCTCACCAAGATGCAAACCCCCCTGCGGCGCCTGGCTGAAGTGGCAGACATCGCCAACGCCGTCGAGTTTCTTCTGAGCCCCGGCGCGGTACACATCACCGGCGAAACGCTGCGCGTGTGCGGCGGCATCGCGATGGTCTGAAAGGAGCACAGTCGTGTTACCCCCTTCACTCGCCAAGCTGCTCGCCACCACCATCGAGCAGCGCACCTATGCTCAGTACTCCTCCGCGGCGAATGAGCTGCGCACGGTGACGCCTGAGGTCTCGAAGCGCCCGACCTATCGCATCGCGGTGCTCCGCAACTTCACCATCGAGCCCCTGCTGCCGGTCATTGCGGTCGAGGCCTTCGAGGCGGGCGTTCACCCCGAGCTGTACGTGGGCGACTTCGACTCGATCTCCGCTGACGTATTCAACCCCGACTCGGCGCTCTACCACTTCAAGCCCGACTTCATCTTCGTTGCGCAGTGGCTCGACACCATCAGCCCCGCGTTGACCACTCGGTTCATCAGCTCGAAAGAGAAGATCGCCGCCGAGGTCGACCGCGTTCGGCAGCACACGCACGAGCTTCTCGGCGCGATTCGGGCGAACTCGAAGGCGACCGTCGTCTTCAACAACTTCCCACTCCCCGCCGAGACCACGCTCGGTATTCTCGATGGACAGTCGACCGGGTATCAGACCCAGACCATCATCCAGCTCAACCAGCTGCTCCTCGACGAGGCTCGTGCGGCTGGCGGCACCTCGGTCCTGGACCTCATGAGTCTGGTGGCGGCGCACGGCTCGGTGCACTGCCTCGACCATCGACACTGGCACCTCGCGCGCGCGCCTCTCTCGCAGAAGGCGCTGCTTCCCATCGGGCGTGAGCTGGGCAAGTTCTTCCGGGCGCTGCGCGGTAAGACGAAGAAGTGCCTGGTCCTCGACTGCGACAACACGCTCTGGGGTGGGGTTATCGGGGAAGATGGGATGAGTGGCATCAAGCTGGGCACTTCGTACCCGGGGTCGACGTTCCTCTCCTTCCAGGAGGAGATTCTGAACCTCCACGACCGCGGCGTGATTCTCGCGCTGTGCAGCAAGAACAATCTGGCCGACGTGCTGCAGGTGCTGCGCGAGCACCCGGACATGCTCTTGCGTGAGAAGCACTTCGCCAGCTGGCAAATCAACTGGGACGACAAGGTCACCAACCTCCGGCGCATCGCCAACGAGCTCAACATCGGCCTCGACAGTTTCGTCTTCGTCGACGACAGCGACTTCGAGACCGGGTTCGTGCGCGAGAATCTGCCGGACGTCGAGGTCGTTCAGATGCCCAAGAGTGGGTCAGCTTTTCGCGCCGAGTTCACGCGTCGCGGCTTCTTCGACTCGTTGACGTTCTCGGCTGAAGACCAGCGGCGCAACGAGATGTACGGCGACAACCGGCAGCGAAAGCAAATCGAGGCCACCTCGGGTTCGCTGCAGGAGTTTCTGGCGAAGCTCGAGCTCGAGGTCGACATCGGCCGCCCGAGCGAGCTCGAGATACCCCGCGTGGCGCAGTTGACGCAGAAGACCAACCAGTTCAACCTCACCACCCGGCGCTACACCGAAGCCGACATACGCGCGTTCCTGTCGAACCCCGGCGCTGACGTCTTCGCGCTGCGGCTCAAGGACAAGGTCGCAGATATGGGCTTGGTGGGCGTCGCGATCGTGACCTACGCGCAGGCGGTGGCCGAGATCGACAGCTTCCTTCTCAGCTGTCGGGTCATCGGGCGGGGGGTTGAAGACGCCCTGCTGAGCACCATCGTCAACCACGGCGCCCAAAAGAAGGGCGCGCGCAAGGTGGTTGGGCGCTACGTGCCGACCGCCAAGAATGCGCAGGTCAAAGACTTCTTCCCTGGGCACCAGTTTCAGCCCGTCGAGACGGCCACCGAGACCAAGGTCTGGGAGCGCGAGGTGCAAGCCCCAGTCGCGCCTCCGGCGTGGATCAAGTTCAAAACAGGAGCGACCGATGCAGGTTAGTGAGCAGAAGTTGAAGCAGACGCTGGCTGAGGTGTTCGGTGTGCCCGAGGAGTCGCTCACGGCCGACAGCTCCATGGACAACGTGCCCGGGTGGGATTCTCTCAAGCACTTGAACCTGGTGCTCGCGCTGGAAGAGCAGTTTCAAGTGTCCTTGACCGAAGAACAGTCGCTCGAGATCATCAGCTTTCCGTTGATTAAAGAAGTGCTCGGCGAGCACGGTGTCGTCTTCACCACGTAGCACTGGCGCGAGGAACTCAGATGCACGCGATTCAGACAGTACTCGATCGAATGGCCGGCTACGGCTCGCGGCCTGCCGTCGTCTGGCGCGGGCGTGAGCAGTCCTACACCGACTTCTTGCTCAGCGTCGATGGTTGGGCCGTGGCCTTTGAACAGCACGGCATCAAGGCGGGCACGGTGTGCGCAGTGCTCGGAGAGTTCTCTCCCAAGACCTGTTCGCTTTTTTTTGCCCTGATGAAGGCTCGCGCGATCATCGTGCCGCTGACCAGGGCGGTGCAGGCCGAGCTCGACGCTTTCCTCGCCATCGCAGGCGCCGAGGTGCTCATCACCGTCGACCCCAGCGATGAGGTTTCGGTCAGCAAGCTACCCGCGCCTGTGCCGAATGCGCTGGTCACCGAGTTCTTGAAGCGCCAGAGCCCCGGCCTCGTCGTGTTCACCTCTGGCTCGACTGGGAAGCCAAAGGGCATTCTCCACGACTGTGAACGCGTGATGCGCAAGTTCGCGGTCGAGCGCCAGGGCTGGCGTTCCATTCTGTTCTTGTTGATGGACCACTTTGGGGGCTTCAACACGTTTCTGGGTGCCTTTGCGTACGGCGGTACGGCCGTGTGCGTTGCCGACCGGAGCCCGAAGGCGGTGTGCGAGGCCATTCAATTCGGAAGGGCCACGCTGCTGCCGACCACGCCCACGTTCATCAACCTGCTCATCGCCTCGTCGACCTACCGAGCCTTCGACCTCTCGTCGATCGAGCTCATCACCTACGGTACGGAGGTCATGCCTGAAGCGACGCTGGCGAAGGTCCGCAGCATCTTTCCCAAGGCGCTGATCAAGCAGACCTATGGCCTCTCGGAGCTGGGAGTGCTGCGCTCGAAGTCGGAGAACGACGCTTCGTTGTGGGTGAAGATTGGCGGTGACGGGTTCGAGATCAAGGTCGTCGACAACATTCTGTGGGTGCGCTCCGAGGCGAACATGGTTGGCTACCTCAACGCGCCGACCCCCTTCGACGCCGACGGGTGGATGTGCACGGGAGACCAGGTCGAGACGCGCGGGGAATACATGCGCATCATTGGCCGGAAGTCGGACATGATCAACGTGGGCGGCCAGAAGGTCTTCCCCGCGGAGGTCGAGACGGTGTTGCTGTCGGCGCCGAACATCAAGGAAGCCACGGCGTATGGCGTGCCCCATCCTCTGATGGGCCACGTGGTGCATGCCCGCATTTCGCTCGAGACGGATGAATCTGCCGAGGCTGTCACTGAGCGACTTCGCGCGCACTGCCTGACCCGCTTATCGAAGTACAAGATCCCCCTCCGTTTCGTTCTGGTCGACGCCGACGCGCAGCACACCGAGCGGTTCAAGAAGCAACGCAGCGGCTTCGAGGAGCCCAAGTCGTGAAGATGGTGGACGTCACAGAGGCCGATTTCCCAGCCGTTGCAGCCCTGGCAAAGAGCAACGATCTGTTGCTCGAAGACCTGACGGTCGAGAACTTCCCGGCGATGCTGAAGTGGCTCTACTTCGACACTCCGAGCGGCACCCACCTGGAGTTCGTGGCGAAAGAGGGCGAGGCAGTCATCGCCCATTATGGGGCGCTGCCGTTCGCCTTTCAGCTGGGCGGCGAGACTCAAGCGGGCGTCGTCGCCGGCTTTGCCTCGAACCTGGTGATTGACAAGGCCAACCGAACGGGCAGCCTGTTCTTCTCACTGCAGAACCACTTCTTCAGAGAGTACCCGAAGAAGAACCTCGCCTTCGCCTATGGGCTGGTGACCAGAGATGGCGTGCTCGAGCCGCACCTGCGCATGGGTTGGAAGAAACTGGGCGAGGTACCGGTGTTCGCCAAGCCCATCAACTTCAACCGGGTCGCTGCCACGGTCGTGAAGAATGGTCTGGCCCTGGCGCTGGGGAAGCTGCCGCTGACGCTTGCAGGGTGGGCGCTGACTCGGCAATGGCTGCCTTCGAGTCGGTCGATCACTGTCGAGCAGGTCGACCGCTTCGACCACTCGCTGGCCCCGGTGCTCGAGAGCCTCGCTGGGCGGTTCAAGACCATGGCCGTGCGCACCCCCGAGATCCTCAACTGGCGTTTCAAGGGGTTGTCCACGCGCACCTACTCCTGTTTCGTTGCGAAGCGCGCAGGAGTGGTCATTGGGTACATGGTACTGCGCAAGCTCCAGATGAAGGGGCTCGAGGCCATGGCTCTGGTTGATATGGCTTACGACCCTGCCGACTCCGCTTCAGGCCGCGAACTCATGCGGGCATGTACGCGCGAGGCGATTCGTGGAGGTGCCGACCTGGTCGCGACGATTCTGAACCCGAACTCGCCTTTCCGTGGGTTGCTGACGCGAGCGGGCTTCCTGCAGACGTCGGAGAGCTTCAAGCTGGTCGTCCACCGGCCCAAGTCGTCGACGCTCCAGCTCGACGCCAGCTCGTTTCCCCACTGGCATCTGACCTGGTTCGACCACGACTACGTGTGAGCGCGTTGAGCCGACGCTCGCTCTGGTCCGACTTGCGGCCAAAGGAGTCGACCAGCTTCGATGCTCATAGGCACAGGTCACTTCGAACGAAGGTGGAGTACTTCTTCATCTCGAAACCGGCATTCAAGAGCGCTTCCAACTTGACGAGCACAGTGTCTCGGTTGTGGTACATGAGCCAATTGTAGAAGCGGGAGTCGTTGATTCCCGGATGCATGAATCGCTCTTGCTCGAGGTCGATGTCGTAGGGGTGCACGTAGCCGACCACCGGACCGAGGTGGCGCGCGTGAAGGCGCGCCGCCAGCACAATGAGTGGTGTCGGTAGAGCCCTCAGGTACGTGCCCGCCGCGAAAGGCAACCCGACTCGCGGAAGGACGGAGACGGGCAATTCCACGACCGATGACTGGCGTCGAGGCCGCTTTCCGAAGGCCGCCCAGCCGAACAGAGGATTGTGCGCCGGAAGCACCGAGCTCGAGTACTCGTAGCCCATTTCGCCGAGAACCTCGTACGCCCAGCTGGTCTTCTCTGTGAGTGAGAGCGTGGGCGCTCGAAAGCCGACCGGTCTTGGAACCCCAGCGTCCTCAAAAGCCTCATGCGCCCGCTGGAGGTCTTCACGAAGGGACGCCGGTGTCAGCCGGTCGATCGTCGAATGCGTGTTCGTGTGACAGGCAATCTCATGCCCCGAGTCGGCGATCTCTCGAAGAAGCGCCGGGTGCCTTCGCGCCACTTCTCCGACGGTGAAGAACGTCGTTGTCGCGCCGAAGCGGCGGAAGAGCGCGAGATACTCTCGCGTCATTGCAGGTACGCGATCGGTATATCGCTCGCCATTTGGGACCTGGAGGCGCACGTCTTCAAGGTCGACGCCCAGGAGTAGCGTCTGTGGTGACTGCGCGATGCTCATTGACTCACCTCACCCGGTCTATTCTGTTCACTCAGCAAGGCCGACTGCTCGTTTGCCGGCGAACCATACGTTGCGAGCCTTCCAGAAGCGGCTCCGATTGACGAAGTCGATTGTTGCTTTGAGTTCATCTGTCTCCAGTCGTGCGGCGCGGAGCGCCTGCTCGAGTTCCTCCACGCGTCGCTGTGCGGCCGCGACCGACTGCGCCGCCTCCTGGAGCTGACGCTGCTTCGCTGCATCGAGCTGCTCATACTCGCGGGTCTTCGCGACGGATCCGATCAGGGCTTGCTCGAACTCCCGAGCCCGCACCTCCGACGCGCCGAGTTCTCCCGAGAGTCGTCGACACTCTTCGCGGCTCGCGTCGCGTTCCTTCTGCAGCGCAGCTCGAGCGTCATCGACGGTTGCGGCCTTTTCGAGGCCTCCCTTCGCGAGCCTCCGGAGCGCTTCTTCCAGGGTCGACGAGGCGGTGACTGGCGCCGCAGCAAGCTGGAGGACGAACTGCCGGGCGAGGCCGACGTCGTTGAGTCGCAGGCGGAAGTCGATTTGGCTGAGCCAGACCGAGAGGAATTGCAGGTCGGGGTCATTGCCTCGGTTCAGCCAGCCGATGATTCGTCCGATAGCGAAGAGGTCGTCACCAGCACCCTCAGGGGGCCGAATCTCGATCATGCTCTTGGTAGCGGGCAGAGTGACCCCCGCGCCAAGGCAGCTGGGGCTCAGGTCTGATTCGTGGTTTCGACCGGCAGCGGCCGTCGCTGGTGGCAGATGTAGGCGCTCCGTGCCGCCGGCGCGATTTTCGGCACGGCTGCCGGTTTCTGGACCTTGCTGGGTGATTTCCTGATCCACTGGCAGCGGGAGAAAAGCGGGGACGGAGCCGGCGGGCCCCGCCCCCTCAACAACCGCTGGGAGAAAAGCCAGCAAGGAGCATTCGATCATGGCT
>PMBV01000220.1 GCA_003153055.1 Myxococcales bacterium | reverse complement strand
TCGTTGCCTTCGCGAGTGCGCTCGCCGACGCCGGCGAACACCGAGAAACCGCCCTTCTCGATGGCCGCGTTGCGGATGAGCTCCTGGAGGAGCACGGTCTTGCCCACGCCGGCGCCGCCGAACAGGCCGATCTTACCGCCACGGGTGAAGGGGCAGAGGAGGTCGATGACCTTGATGCCGGTCTCGAACATCTGCACCTTGGTGCTCTGCTCGGTGAAGGCGGGGACCGTGCGGTGGATGGGGTAGGACTTCTCGGCGGCGATCGGCCCGAGCTCATCCACCGGCTCACCGACGACGTTCATGATTCGCCCCAGGGTCGCCCTTCCAACCGGCACCTGAATCGGCTGGCCCGTATCCTTCACGGACATGCCGCGGGACAGACCGTCGGTCGTGTCCATCGCGATGCACCGCACGGTGTTCTCACCGAGGTGCTGAGCGACCTCGACGGTGAGGTTGTCGGCCAGCGCCGAGATGGCGGGGTTCGACACCTTGAGGGCAGTGAACATCTCCGGCAGACCGCCGGGGGGGAACTCGACGTCGACGACGGGGCCGAGAATCTGTGTGATACGGCCACTCGATGCGGGTGCGGTCATGGCGGGCTGGGCGAGTAACACCCGCTCTGGGAGAGCGCAAGACGGATCCTCGGTTTCACCTATCAGGTTTAGAAATGTCCTGCCTTACCTGTACGGGGGGTTCGGGGCTCGCTGGACCGCGCGTCGATCCACCGCGCCTGCCACCACGAGTGGGCACTGAATACGCGATGGCACACCCCAACGCCTCTCGTTAGCAACACACGCGGGGCCCAACCAGTTGGATCAAGGTTCGCGCAGCACTGGCCCAGCGAATGCTTCTTGTCCGGGCGGAGGTTCTTGTGCGCGTTCTCATGATGAGCCTTGGGTATCTGGTGATGACCGGGTGTCTGGCGAGCGAGAGTGTGGCCTCGGTTCCGACTGGAGGGCAGGCCTGTCCAGCGGTGGTGGTGCAGAAGGGGCCGACTCCTCCGCACTGCGTGCAGATTCAAGGGTCAGACGTGGGGCGTCTTCCGCTCGAGCTGCGGCTGGGGGACCGCACGATTCATCTGGCCGAGTGGACCCAAGCAGACGAGGCATCGACGGCGGTCATCGGCTTCGCGGCGCACCTCCCCGGCGACGTGGTGTACGGGGTCAAAGCCGGCGACGACTACTACTCGGGGCGCGAGCCTCGGTGGCTTCACCCGGAGGGCATCACGGGTCCGCGGGTGCATCGCATCGACGCGGTGGCATTCTGCCGAGTGCTCGCGACGAGGTGCGGGGGAGTGCCGGTGATGGTCGACAGCCCCTCCGCGGGTCTCGGGGTAGTCGCCAGCCGGTAGGGCCCCTTCACAACCCAGTCGCAGCCAAGAACCAAGGTGCCTCGCCCTCTGGCGCTGCTAGGCTAGGTTCCCAGGCGCACTCGAAGGCCCAACTGCAGCCACCCGTGGAGCTTCTGGCTGCCGATGGTGATGGTGCCGACGGTGCTGTCGCCATTGGCGAACTCGACCGTGGAGTACTGGCCGAGGCTCCCAGCGACATACGGCCCCCAGGCAATGCCCGGGATCGCCTGGATGTCCAGCCCGAGCTCGAGGTTGAGCAGCTCCCATCCCGAGTAGTGGATAGAGGCCGAGCCGCCGTGCCCGTCCTTGAGCACGTAGATGACCTCCTCGTACCCCGCGCCGACGCCGACCCAGGGCTGGAAGGTGGCGTCGGGAGTGAACGAGAAGAAGAGCTGGAGTCCCGTCCTCAGCACGGCGTTGCCGCTGCAGCTGGCGATGCCCGCGAGGTGGCACTCGGTCGCGGCGATCCCCTGGCCCGTCGTCACCAGAAACGGGTAGCCGGCCTGCAGGTACGCTCCCGCGGTGAAGTACCTGGCGAAGCGGTAGCCCGCCTCGAGCACGAAGGGGATCTGCCCGTGGAACTCCTCCGAGAGCGGCTCCGTACGGCCGCTTTGTAGCTGGGCGAAGTCACCCACGGGAAGCGCGTAGCCGAGCCGAAGCCCCCCACTCAAGCCGCTGGGGGGCCGCCTGGACGGCCGAGGTGGGGGCGCGACGGGGGACGGGCCCGCGGCCTGAGCTCGCTGGTCGATGCCCGAGCCTCGCAGGCCCAGCCCACCTCGCACGCCCTGCCCCGAGCCGTCGTACGAGGCGCTGGTCCCCGGGCCGCTTGGTGGAGAGGGCGACTGACCGAAGGTGAAGGGGTACGTGACGATGACGATGCCGCCACCCTCTGGCTTGGGGAAGTCCAACCGCTGCACCCGCGCGGCCACGCAGGCCTCCAGCTCGGCGTTGTTCACCGTCGACGAGGCGACCGAAGACTCGGAGACCGATCCCGCCGCGCTGATGATGAACCGAATGGCGACCTTTCCCTCAAGCGTGGGAAATCGGTCGAGCTGGCTCACGAAACAGGAGCGAAACTGGTTCCGGTTGGCGTGGATGACCTTGCGGATGGCCTCCTTTGGTAAGAGCCCGACCACTGGGTTCGAGGCGCTGTCCGCCGAATCGGCATCGGCATCGGCCGAGGCAGGAGCCGCGAAGGAGAGGACCACCAACAAGGTCAGGCGCGATGGTCGGAGCATGAGGCGGGCCCGCCTACCCAAGCGCCCAGCGCCTGTCCATAACAACGGGGGCCGCGGTCGACGGGCCGAAATCCATCGCGGAGATATTGAAAGGTCCACCGATCCAGGCGACTCGATTAGGCGCGGAGCGTGACGACGAGGGCGACGAAGACGGCGAGCCCGACGGCGGACAGCACCAGCCCGGTGATGGCCTGGCCCCTGCGGCCCTGAGGCGGGTGGCTGGCTGGGTCCACCCGGCGGAGGCCCACGATGCAGAGGGGAACTGAGAGAAGCGCCACCGGCCCGAGCACCAGGCTGAGGAACGACAACAGGTAACCCGCCCGGGCGACCGGGTTGTTCATGTACAACTCCCACAGCTTCTGGAGCTTGTCGCGGGGGATGTCTATTTTGAAGAACAGGCGGCTTCGCCCGTCGAACCAGAGAATCAGCCCGAGGCCGAGGGGAAGCATCGCCCCCCAACCATCGCGCCCACCGCCTCCCCAGGGCGCTCGCGTCCGCGTCGCTATCCGCCGCCCGAACTCCGCTCGAAGGCGGTGTTGTCGAGGGAAGGCCTCGCCCAACGGGCGAAGAGCTCGGGCATCGAGGCCTTGCAAGTCTCACGGCTGCCAGGTGGCCCGGCCTCGACGTCCCGGATGGAAGCTGCTCTTCCATTTGGCCCTCACCCCTGCGAGCCACGGACCTCGCGTCGAGGGTCGAAGGGCGGGGCTCGGAGGCCCTCCTCGGCGGGGGAGAGGTCCCAAGCGTGTCATCACGGCGTACGAATCAGTACTCCGTGATGACAGGACGTGGGCGAGAGGGAGCAGCCGACCGAGAGCGATGGGGCTTGTCGAGCATCGGATGAAGGCGGCAAAGAAGATGAGCGACTGGCCAGTGGTCCAGCGGCTCCGGCCCAGCGAGCCAGCTCCAGATCCTCAGAGCGGAGTCTGGGCCGCCGCCCCGCACCTCCTGGGGCACCGTCATCGCGTGTATTCTCGCGGCCTCCCATGACCTCCCGCCCCACCATCTCTCTCTTCGCGGCGGTGCTGTTCGCAACCTGCGGAGCCCAGGCTCAACCCGCCACGAGCCGCCTCGACGACATCCTCTCGAGAGGAACCCTGAAGGTTGGCACCACCGGCGACTACCAGCCCTTCAGCTTCCGGCTCGGGAGGACCCACGACTTCATCGGCCTGGACATCGAGCTCGCCAGCGACCTCGCCGCAGCCCTCGGAGTCACGCTCGAGCTGGTTCCCACGAGCTGGCCCAAGCTCCTCGAGGACCTTCGCTCAGGCGCCTTCGACGTCGCCCTCAGTGGCGTGTCCATCACCTTCGAACGCCAGAGGGTCGGGGTCTTCTCCATGCCCTACCTGCGCGACGGCAAGACGCCCATCACGCGCTGCGAGCACCGAACCCACTTCCAGACCCTCGCCGACATCGACCGCCCGACCGTCAGGCTCATCGTCAACCCAGGTGGCACCAACGAGCGCTTCGCTCGAGCCCATGCGCCCCATGCCCAGCTCACCGTCGCCTCCGACAACCTGACCGTCTTCGAGCGCCTGGCCGCTGGGGACGCCGACGTGATGGTCACCGACGCCATCGAGGCCCGGCTGCAGCAGCGGCTCCACCCAGGGCTCTGCGCCGTGCACCCTGAGGCCCCCTTCGACGTCTCGGAGAAGGCCGTGCTCATGCAACGCGACTTCGCCCTGGCGGCGTTCGTGGACCAATGGCTGCGCCAGGCCATTTCCAAGGGAGCGGTTCACGAGGCCACCGACCGCTGGCTCGCGTTCCCCTGGGGCCTGGAGCGACTGCGCCAGTTGATCGACGCCCGACTACTCCTCGCTCGCGACGTCGCCCGCGCCAAGTGGAACACCAAGGCGCCCATCGAAGACCTGCCCCGCGAGCAGCGCATCATCGACGGCCTCGGCCAGAGAGCCCGAGCCGTGGGGCTCCCATCTGCCTGGGTGGAATCCTTCTTCCGCGCGCAAATCGAAGCCTCGAAGACCGTGCAACGTGGCCTCTTCGCTCAGTGGACGAGCGCCAAGGCCGGCCCCTTCGAGGGTGCGCCTGACCTGGCCAAGGACCTCCGCCCGGCCCTCGACGAGCTCACGGGGAAGCTCTTGAATGCCCTGGCAGAGAATGCCGCCGTCCTCCAAGACCCCGCGCGTCAGGGCGACGTCGCCCGCGCGCTCGGCTCACTCGATGCGGCGTCGGTGAGCCCAGAGGCTGCCCGGCAGGCGGTCGTCGTTCTGACCAACCCGCCCGGCCGGTGATGCACTCGCGGTGTTAGGCGCGAGCCTTCGACAAGTCGGCGACGAACTGCTGGGCGAGCTGCTGGTGCTTGGCGTCGTCGAGGCGCTCGGAGAGCAGCTTCTCGGCGACCTGAATCGACAGCTTCACAGCCTCGACCCGAATGTCGTTGACGGCCTTGACTCGCTCTTCCTCGATGCTCCGGCGGGCGTCCACCTTGAGCTCCTCGGACTCCTTGCGGGCCTTCGCCATCAGCTCCTCACGGAGCTTCTCCATGTCGCTCTGGGTCTTGCGGACCGCCTCAGCGGCCTCCTGGCGAGCGTGGGTGATGGCGGCCTTCTGCTCGACCAAGAGCTTCTCGGCCTCGGCGCGCTCGTGCTTGGCCGACTCGATGGCGTTGATGATGTTCTTCTCGCGGCTGTCCACCGCGCTGAGCAAGGGACCCCAGGCGAACTTCCGCAGGAGGACCAGCACGATAATGAACGTTATCCACGTCCAGATGATGAGCCCTGGCTTGACGTCGGTAAAGGTGGAAGCGAGCACGAGCACGTTCATGATGGGTCACCCAGCAGAAGAGAGCCCAGCCCCTCACTTCACCAAGAAGCGAGGGGCCAGGACAGCGGGACTTACTTCACCGCCAAGAGGATGCAGATAACGAGAGCGAAGAAGGTCGCGCCTTCGATGAGACCGGCGGCGACGATCATCGAGCCGCGGATGTCGCCAACGGCGGAGGGCTGACGAGCGATGCCGTCCATGGCGGAGGCGGCGAGCTTGCCGATGCCGAGGCCGGCGCCGATGATGGCGAGACCAGCGCCGAGGCCAGACCCGAGGTACGCGAGAGCTGCAGAGGTGAGGTTCATTGTGTTTCCTTCAAGGTGACCCACTTCAAAGGGGGGGCCGGTTGGACTGTCCCTGGGGACTACCTCCAGCGCGGCGAGAGGGCCGCTGGGTCTCATGAAATCAGTGAGCGTGCTCCGCGGCGTGCTCCGCGTGGTCATCGTGCCCGTGGTGGCCCATGGCGACACCTTGGCCGATGAAGAGGCTTGTCAGGAGCGCGAAGAGGTACGCCTGCAGGATGCCGACGAAGATCTCCAGCATGTAGATGGCGATGGTCAACGGCAGCGCCACCGCGACCGCCCCCAGCGCCCACATGAAGATGAGGCCGAGGAGGAAGAAGACCACCAGATGGCCGCCGAGCATGTTGGCGAACAAGCGAACGAGGAGCGCGAAGGGCTTGGTGAAGAGGCCCAACACCTCGACCGGAATCATGATGACCCAGAGGAAGGCAGGCACGCCTCCGGTGAGGTGAGCGAGGTACCCCTTGAGGCCTGCGCTGCGAATGCCCGCCACCTGCGTCAACACGAAGGTCAGCACCGCCAGCGCCGTGGTCACCGCGAGGACGCCAGTCGCCGCGAACATGCCAGGAATGAGCCCCAGCCAGTTCATGAAGAGCACGAAGAAGAACAGCGACGTGATGTACGGGGTGTACCGCGGCGCCTCGGCCTTGCCGATGTTGGGCACGACGATCTCATCGCGCACGTAGAGCACCAGCACCTCGACGAGGTGGGTCAGCAGCCCCTTGGGAACGCCGTTCGCGTCACGCTTTCGCCCGAGGAAGACGGTGAGGAAGAGCAAGGCCGTGGCAGTCCACATCATCAATATCGCCTTGGTCGGCCGCAGGTCCCAGCAGCCATCGAGCCAGGAGCTGACGCCGGGGATGCTCTCCATGGCCGCAGGCACGGGCTTGCCGCATGCGCCGGGGGTGCGCTCGATCTTGAGAAAGCTGAACCAGCTGGCGATCGGCACCGTCAACAGGTGGTACGGAGGCACCGGAATCTCGAGCTCGAAATCCTCGCCGTCGGCCACGTGATGCAGAATGTGGTGGGCGGTCTCGGAGCTCTTGCTCTCCTCGTGACCCGCGACCTGGTGAGCCCCACCCTCGTGGGCTGCACCGACCGCCACGTGGTGAGCCGCACCCTCGTGCATCGGCTCAGCCGCCGCTGGGGCCTCGGCCTGTTCACCCACTTGTTGCTCCTGCTCCGCGGCAAACACCGCACCGGAGCCGAGCATCGCCGACAGCATGATGACGCCGAGCACACGCTTCATTTCAGGACACCCCAGACTTCGCTGCGTACGAGGCCATGAGACTTCTCGTCTCCACGAATTGCTGCGTCACGAAGACCGCCAAAAAAGCCAGCACGAACCCGGAGGGAGAGCTGTCGGGGTCGGCCTTCAACGCCAGGGCACCAGCGCCCACCGCCAGCAGCCGGAGCAGGAACGAGAGCACCTGCCCGGAGAGCAGCCCCTTCACCTCGATGGAGCCCGCTGACAGCCGGAGGAACTGGGCCTTGATGGTCAACGCCACCACGCCGAGGACGGTCGAGACGCCAGCGCCGAGCAAGGCCGAATCTTTGGTGACCGGATCGAGGCCCACGATGCTCACCAGCACGGCCACCAGGCCGCCCAGAGACACCGTCAACCCCATGCTGGCCGCCATCGACTTCATTCACTTCCTCTTGGACTGCGCGTTCAACAACCGCATCACCGAGTGGATGAAAGCGTAGAAACCCGTCGCCACCCCCACCAACCCGCCCACCAACAAGCACCACGGCGCTACCCCGAAGTACCGGTCAGCCCAGTACCCTGCCCCTGACCCGACCATCGTGGCGCCAGTCAACTGCCACACCGCACTCAACCAGGGCGCAGCCTCGCGGTACGCCTTTGCCATCGGGGACAGGCCATCGTCGGGGTCCGTCACGGCGGGCCCGTAGCAGACCGGGTGTGGGTCAGCAATGAGAAACCCGACCAGAGAGGACGAGCCTGAGAAGACGAAGAAACGCTCCTTCAGCGTCGCTGAAGGAAGAGCGAAGGTGAGCTGACACTTCGGTCCAAGCTGGTGTAATGAGGGCGTGATGCGAACGTCCGTACGCGTGGGGGTCTTGGTGGTGATGGTCGCTGCGAGCGCACGTGGTGAAGAGGTCACCTCGAAGCATGCTCGCGGGCCACTCAGCGTGGCGGGCCTGTCTCTGTTGGCGCTCGGCGTCGGTGGGGCCGGGCTCGGCGTCGCTGGCCTGGTCAGCCTGGGGGACACTCAGCGACTCTTGAGCCTCTACACGGCTGCGGGAGCGCCAACTTCGAATGACGCCGCGACCTCTCAGAAGCTCGAGGAGCGAGGGACTGGCGCGACCGTCGCCGCTGCCATCGGCTGGTCGGTCGCAGGCGCCGGCTTGGTCGGAGGCATCATCTTGTTGTTGGTCGATGCGCCGGCTCCGGTCTCCCTCGCCCTCACGCCCGTTCCTGGCGGTGGGCTGATCAGCTACTCGCTCTGCTGGTGACTGCCGACTGCTCCCCACAGGCTGGTGCATGCATGCTCCACTTCTGTGATTCCTTGACCTCATTTCGGGCAGATCGCTTTTGGCCAACAACCTGCAGGGCTTGGGCCCATGACTCGGCTCAGCGCGGTGACAGTACTCCTTGCCTCGACGACCGTCTTCGCCACCGGCGAACGGGTGTCACTGATGCCGGCCAACAGCCCACTGAAAGAGACCGTGTGCGTGTCGATGAACTGTGAGGCGGGTACGGCGGACGCTACCGTAACGACGCGGGCATGTCGCGATGGCCTGGAAATCACCGTGACGATGGCGTCTGGTCAGCGACGCCTGACTCAGGTTGTCCCGACCAACGCTGACGGAACCATCTCCTCGACAGACCTGGTGAGGGCGACCTCACAGGTGCTCAAGGCCATTGAGGAGGGCCCGGTGAAGGCTGAAGCGCCTACCACCGCGGTTGCGAAGGCCCAGAAGCCCAAGAAGCCCCGAGGGAAGCTCCTGGCGCACCGGTAACTGGCTGAAATGGCAGTTCACCCCGAGTGTTTTGTAAAAAAGTGGTCCCACGCCGACATCGGAGCGGGCGATTTCAGCTATAAAACCGCTGCATGTTGGATGACTCGAGGCTTGACGGGAAGCTCCAGGAACTGACGCGGGAGTTGTTGACCCGCCCGGTCGTTCCAGGTTTCACCATCGCCGACGCGTTCACCACCCAGGGTCTCGACGAGACCGGGAAGCTGGGGCTGTTCGCGGCCATTCTCCTCGGCCCATCACCCACGCCAGAACTGAACACCCTCACCACCTTCCGGCAGGTGTTGACAGCCAGGTTGAAACAGCTCGACACCCGGACCCCGGCGTTCCCAATCGTGGTGCAGGGAGCTCCAGAGGTCATCGACTCCACCTCAGTCGTGCCAGGTGGCAAGGAGTACTTCGAGCAAGTGAAGCTTGAGCTGAGGGCCCGCCGAGAGCGCATGAAGCCTCGGCCGGTACCGCACGTGGCCGCGGCGCCGGCGCCGGTGCTCAAGGCTCCTCCGGCCATGAAACTGAAGGCCGCAGGCTCGGTCTCGGCGAGAACAGCCCGCAAGAGTCATCGGCGAGTCTCCAGTCGATAGGTGACTGGTGTGGAACGCCGACCGAGTCCGAACGC
The DNA here is from genome assembly GCA_003153055.1 of Myxococcales bacterium. Next base: position 30,637 of record PMBV01000220.1, on the reverse strand, counting down.
CGAGGTGCGAGCCGCGCGGCTACACCGGCAGGCGACGGGACAAGACGCGGGCCTCGAGCCTGAAGACCCACCCGACGATGCGGTCCTCCACGGCCCGTGGCAACCCGTTGAATTTCACCGCGAACCCGTCGCGACTCAGCCTGACGACTCGCGCTTCGGCGCGGATCTCCACCCCGTCGAGGTTGAAGGCGCACTCCCCCACGGTGTGCAGGGGAGGCAACGGACTCTTGGGCACGTGCCGCGCCACCAACGCTCCGCTCGCGCTCAGGTCCTCGGTGGTGAAGAGCTCGAAGTGCTCGGCCCACGTGAACGTGAAGCGGAGCCGTGCTCGAACTCGCGCGAAGCGTCGCCGGTTCATTTCCCTCAAAGTCTAACCCCGTGAGCCGGGGCCAGACCGGGTCGAGAGCACCCTCAGGCCCGGTGCGCGGCCCGCATCACCTTCTGGAAGCCGCCAAAGCCGAGCGCCGCCCCTCCGGCCATCGCCCCGCCCATCAACCCTCCCACGATGCCGAGCGCCGTGCTGTCGACCCCGCCGAGGAAGAGCCCCTTGATGGGCGTCGGCGGCCGGTGCCTCCAATCGCCGAACCGCTCCGGTGTCCCCGCCACGCCGTAGATGCCTCCCAGGTGGTGGCCGGTAAAGGTCTCCACCGAGAGCGGCGTGGAGACTTCGGCGTACTCCACCAGGGCGCGAAACCCCGGGTGACGCCGCTCGACCAGCGCCAGCATGCCCTCGAGGACCCGCTGCTTCATCGCCTCGTAGGCCTGGGGTCGCTCCCGCCAGTGCGTGCCCTGCCAGGCCTCGAACGCCGCTGGGTCGACCGCGGTGATGACCTGAGCGGAGTGGGACGTGGCCTTGGGGTCCTTCAGCGTCTGCATTGAGAGGTAGACGTGGCTGGGCCGACCAGCGAGCGCGTCGGTGGTGGCCGCCGCGGTCGCGTCGTGGTCCCACCCTTCATAGAGCCAGCGGTTCTCGCCTCGAAAGCCGAGCTTCTCAGGCGACTCCCGGAGCCCCAGGTACGCCACCAGCGACGAGGAGACCCGAGTTGGAGCTCGGGCCCCTTGCTCCTCGAGGCCCAGCGGAGGGAGCAGCTGCGAGTACGTTGGCCCGGCGCCCGCCGTCGACACCACCACGTCGGCCAGGAAGGTCGCCGTGCGCTCCTTGCCCTTGAGGCCGCACTGCACCTCCACGCCCCGCACCTGCGTCCCATCGAGGAGGATTCGCGTCACCCGGTGGTTGACTCGCACCGAGCCGCCCGCCCCTTCGATGACGCTCCGAGCGGCCTTGGGAATCTCGCCCGCCCCGCCGACGGGGTACCAGGCCCCGTGGAAGTAGTGGCGCACGATGAGCGCATGGGTCGCCAAGGCGCTCATCCCCGGGGGCAGCCCGTAATCGCCCCATTGAGAGACCACCACCGCCCGGAGCCGCTCGTCCGAGAACCGAGCCTTGAGGTACTCACCGGTGCGCATGAGGGCGAGCGCCGCGCCCGGTCGGGCCCACAGCCACGCCAACGGCCGAGGCATCAGCCGGCTCATGAAGTAGCGGTCGAGCCATCGGCCCACTCGCGCGATGTCTTGGAAGTAAGCCTTGATGGCCTTCGCTTCGGCGGGGAAGGCTCGCACCAAGCCTGCTTCATAGGCCGATGGATCCGATGGCACCTCGAAGTCGAAGCCCGGGTACGAGAAGTGCTCGAAGGCCTGAGGCAGCGGCTGCCACTGCACCTGGCCCCCGGTCACCAGGTCCATCAACTCGCGCACTGGGTTCTCCCGCTCCATCTCGCCCACGTAATGGAGGCCCACGTCCCAGGTGTGGCCCTTGCGACTGAAGGTGTGGGTGAAGCCACCTGCTTTGAAGTGACGCTCCAGCACCAACACCCGCTTGCGCCCCACCTTCGACAGCGCCACGGCCGCCGTCAGACCGCCGATCCCCGAGCCGATGACAATGGCGTCGTACCGTTCTTCCATTCGCGTCCTCCGGCAGTTGTTACCAATGGTAAGATTCGTAGCCGGAATTCTTGTCACTGGCAAGTTGGCTCGGTAAGAGTGTGACGTGGCCACGGTCAAGCGTCGAAAGCGCGCCTATCACCATGGGAACCTCCGGGAGGCGCTCCTGGGCGTGGCGGCCACGATGGTGGAGCGAGCGGGCGCACCAGGGGTGACCCTGAGAGACGTCGCGCGGCGCGTCGGGGTGACCCACACCGCGGCGTACCACCACTTCGAGAGCCGGGAGGCCCTCCTGCGCGAGGTGGCGATGCAGGGGTTCAACGAGCTCGGCGAGGCCCTCGCGAAGGGAACCAAGAAGGCCACGGAGGACCCGAGGGTCGCGTTGAGGCAGACCGGCCGGGCCTACGTCGAGTTCGCCGTGCAGCGCCCCAACCTCTTCCGGCTGATGTTCGGCCCCTTGATGAATGGGGCCCAGCCAGCCGCGGAGGCCAGCCGGAGGGCTTCGTTCCAAGTGCTGGTGGGGGCCGTCGCCAGGGCGATGGGCGCGGTGATGCCTGGCGGCGCCATCCCCGAGCTGCGAGGCCCGCTGGCCGCCTGGTCGGTGGTGCACGGGCTCTCGGTGTTGCTCATCGACGAGCAGCTCGCCGGGCTGGGCTTCAAGGTCGAGAACTGGGAGTCGGCGGTGAAGCTGGTGCTCGAGACGTGAGCGCAGAAGCCGTCGCCTCCGCCGCGGCTCCACCGACCAGCCCCTCGACACCGCGAGGTGAACGCTCGGCCGCCGCCCGGGGCAGTGGGCTACTTCAGCAACAGCCACACCACGATGAACCCGGCGCCCATCGCCCCCAGGAAGATGCCCGAGTAGAGCACGCCGTCGCGCACCGCCCCGCGACCTCTCCTACGGGGGCCTGACGCCTCGTCGTACCCTTCAATCTCCTGGACCAGCGCTCCCACCTTCGGTAGCTCGACCCCGAAGCTCGTCCTGGCCGATTGAGTCAGCGGTTGGGTGCGCTCGGCGAAGTCGGGAGCAGGGCCTGGGTCGGTCGGCTCGCGGTCCGCTCCCGAACCCACCACCGCGGGGTGCTCGAAGGCCAAGGCCGTGGGAGGAACGAGTGTCACCCGACGGCTCACCTCGCGTTGCTGCGCCTCGACGGCGCCACCCAGGGCCTCCTTCAGCACCGCGTCTTCGCCCTGCTTCTCGACGGCGAAGGCGATGGCCAGCAGCGCGCCCACCTCGCGCTCGGTGACCTGTGGGGCATGGCGCTGTCGTGCTCGTCGCAGCGCGTTGGCGAACGCCCGGGCATTGGCGTAGCGCTCGTGAGGGTCTTTCCTGAGCGCCTTGAGCACGAGCTCGTCGAGGTCCAGCGGGAGGCTCGGGTGAAGGAGCGAGGGTGGATCCCACGCGGGGCTCGCGGCCTTTCGCCACCGCTCGATGGGGTCGCCCTTCTGAGGCAGCGCCTTCGAGGCCAGGAGCTCCCATAGCATCACGCCGCACGAATACACGTCGGCGCGCCCGTCGATAATCTGCTTCCTGGCCTGCTCGGGCGACATGTAGGTCAGGTTCCCGATGACGACCCGGGGAGCCGTCTGCTCCTCCTTCAGCGTCGACTGGGCCGCGCCGAAGTCGATGATTTTCACCTCGCCCCGGTACGAGAGGCACACGTTGGCGGGAGACAGGTCGCGATGCACCAGGTGGAGCGGCCGGTGGTTCTCATCGGTCGCCTCGTGCGCATACTGCAGCCCATCGCACACCTTCTCGACCAGGTAGAGCGCCACCCCGAGGGGCAGCTCCATGCGCCGCTCCCGGAGCCGCTTGCTGAACCGACTCACCGTCTTCCCCTGCACGTACTCCATCGCGAGGAACAGCTCGCCGCCCACGTCACCCATGGAGAACACTCTGGCGATGTTGGGGTGGTCGAGGCGGGCCACCACCTTCGCCTCGTCGAGGAAGCGGCCGACGAAGGCGCGGTTGGCCACCAGGTTGGGGAGCACCTTCTTGACGACCACGGCGCGAGGCGATGGGCCGCCCTCCCGAGCCAGGAACACCTCGCCCATGCCACCGGCGCCGATGCGTCGGAGCAGCTCGTAGCGACCGAACGGCACGGGCTTCTCTGGGCTCGGCTCGAGCATCAACGGCACTGGTACGGGTCGAGGGACGGGAAGCTCCCTCGTCTCACCGGGCTCATGATGTTCAGACTTCTTCGGCACGAGCTTCCTCGACAGTCCTACCTCGCCCCATGCGGCGCCTGGGCGTGCGAAGGATATATCGCGGCCCCCTCCAAAGCGCCCTTGTCGTGCCGCTCGCGTTGACCGTCCTTCCCTCAAAGTGCGAGAAGCCGACACATGGTGCACTTGCTCCCTGCGCGACAAGGCCGGACTGGCAACGACCTCATCTTCGCCCTCAACGGGGAGGCGACTCAGCGAGCCCAGCGAGGCGAGGCCATCGTCAACGCCACCCTGGGCACGCTGATGAAGGAAGACGGCTCGCTGGCGGTGCTCGACACCGTCGCCCAGGTCCTCTCCCAGGTGCCCCGGGGAGAATGGAACGCCTACGCCCCCATCGCCGGGACCCCCGGGTTCCTCGAGGCCGTCATCGCCGACACGCTGGCGACCCAGCCCACGCTGTCGGCAGCCGCCATCGCGGTGGCCACGCCGGGTGGCACCGGAGCCCTGCGCCACGCGGTGGTCAACTTCCTCGAGCCGGGCCAGGCGCTGCTCACGCCGAGCCTGTACTGGGGCCCCTACCAGACGCTGTGCGATGAGCACGGCCGGCGGGTGGAAACGTTCAAGATGTTCGACTCCGAGGGCCACCTCGACGTCGGTGCCCTCGAGCGGACCATGGGCGAGCAGCTGGCTCGGCAGGGTCGGGTGCTCCTGTTCCTGAACGACCCGTGTAACAACCCGACTGGCTATTCCATGACGCGAGACGAGTGGCGCTCGGTGGTAGCCACCCTGCTCCGGCATGCCGACCGGCCGGTGACGCTGCTGGTTGACATGGCCTATTGGCTCTATGGGGCGGTGGAGCCGCGGGCTTTCCTCGCCGAGTTGGTGCCGCTCCTGGGGAAGGTGGGGCTCCTCTTCGCCTGGAGCGCATCGAAGTCCTTCACCTCGTACGGGCTCCGCGTCGGAGCGCTGGTGGCGGTGGTGGACGACGAGGCTCGGCCGGCCACCCAGGCGGCGCTCTCGTATTCCTGCCGCGGCACGTGGTCGAACTGCGTGCGCGGTGGCATGTGGGCGGTGACGCGGCTGTTGACCGACCCGGCGCTGAAGGCCTCGGCCGACCGAGAGCGCGCCGAGCTCCGAGGGCTCCTCATGCGTCGGGTGGAGGCGTTCAACGCGGCGGCCAAGCCGCTGGGCCTCGAGTACCCGCGCTACGAGGGCGGGTTCTTCGTCACGGTGTTCCAGCGAGAGCCGGAGCTGACGGCCAAGGAGATGCGAGCGCAGGGTGTGTACGTCGTGCCTCAGGCCGAGGGCGTGCGAATTGCCCTGTGCAGCGTGCCCGAGGCGTCGGTGCCGAGGCTGGTGGCCGCGCTCGCCGAAAGGTGAGGCGTCCAAGCCTCGGTTCAAGGCCCGTGTGCAGATCTCGAATCCGTCCTTGAGCGAGTGGGAGGCTACAGGTGACCAATCTCAACGTCGCCCCAGCGGTCGCGGAGATACTCGGCGGCAACCCGGCGGTGGCAGTGGTGCGGCCTATCCTCGCTGCACAGAAGACACGCGCCGTTCGCAAGTTCGCGAGAGATCTTCTCCTCCACCTTCCGGTCCGCGATCAGCTTCAAGAATGCTCGCTCGTAGTCGCCCCAATCGCCTCCGTCCTTCTTGTAGGAATCAAGAAGGGGCTGCGTCGGCGCGAGAAGCGGCTCATGCGAGTAGTCCATTCCGCCGATGGCTTTGAGGAAGTACCGAAGGTCGTCCCTCTTCGCGAAGCCAGCGAGTTGCGAGACGTTGTTCAGGCGCACGTCGAGCACCCGCTTGACTCCCGCTCGCTGGAGGCGAGCGAAGAAGCTCTCCGCCGTCGTCTTGGTGAAACCAATGGTGAAGAGCCTCATCGCGAGGACACTTGGCGGGATTCGAGATCCTGCAGCACGTACGCGATCTGCTGACCGCGCTTTGCGTAGGCCGCCTCCTCCAGTTGCAGCCGGTTCTGAAAGAGATCCGCTGAACGAAGACGCTCCTCGTCCATAAGCCTTGAGAGTGCGTCTTCATGGGATTCGCTCAGACCAGTGGCCAAGATGTGCTCCACGCCCAGCCCTCGCCCAACCAGATGTCGGCTCACGAGGATCGTTCGATGGCAGGTCAGGGGGTCTTTCTCCGCGCACATCATCGCGATTCGGTACTTCGCGCTGCCCTGCTCGACGCGGGTGAGACCCGCCTGAAATAGGGTGGTGCGTGCAATTCGGTCGTACTGAACACGCCCGCCCTCGTAGCAGGTCGGATCCTCGGAACGTGCCCCGAGTTCTCTGCCCAAGAAGGAGTACGCAATTCCCGACGCCCGAAGCTCGCGGGTAAGCGTCTCGCGGTTGAACTGGGGGTTCACGCGGCTGTACGGCATCGACCGAACGTCCGCAACCGCTGTCACGGAATGTGCACGTAGCAACTCGATGAACTTTGAGACGCTGTGCGTCGAATGCCCAACCGTGAAGACACGCGAACCCATTCTCACGCTCCTGCGCGGTGTGGCGTGATGATCGACGCCACCAACTTGTAGGCATGGCCGTTGAAGAGCTCGCCAAGGCTGATACAGAGAAGTGCCTCGTCGATCCGCGTCTCCCCAGCCCCATTCGCTTTGGACTCCTTTGTGATGACGGGATCAGTCACGGTCAGGAAATACTCCGCAGCGCGAAGGGAGAAGCGCGCCCGCACCTTCATCTTCGCGGGCCCGAACACGCCACCCTCCTATTGGACCACAATAACGAGTCTCTGCGGTCGCACCAGATAGAGCGAACGGTCGTACGCCATGGTGCTCGATTCAGGAACTTGATCGTTGATGCCGTTGTAGGAGGAGTGCCCGTCCAGCCAGAGCGGCCCTGCTGGTTCGTCCACTGCGGTTTGAACATCGGCCCAGCCGACTCGGCCCTTGTTCTCCCAGTAGTACGATGGGTCGAGAAGGTGGTTCTCTTGCTGGTACCCATGTGGCTTGGTCGCAAGGAGCACCATGCTCACCACGTCAAGCAAATCGGGTTCCCTTCCATCGGAAAACTGTCGCTCTTCCTCGTTGACCTCTTCCCAACTGCGGTCGCTGACCGGCCGAACCCAAGCCCCAAATGCGCCGCTGGTGTGTTCGCGACCCGCTATGCAACGCCCCGAGTGCTTTCACGAGTTAGCGAGGACCACGATGTTCTTCTTGTAGGTCACGGCTTCGAGATCTACCACTTGCGGCGCGAGGTTGTCGCCGCCGGGGGTTGCCAGTGCGACGGACAGACGAGTCTCCGCCACCACGAGGCGGTCAGCGGCACCGCTCACCCGGTCTGCTTCTTCACCGCATCGGCTCCAGCCTTCGCCGCGGCCTCGTCGAGGTACTTGGGCGCCTCGGCAAACTCGAGCTTCTCATTGAAGCGGTACATCCTCGGCATGCCGGTGGGCACGTTGAGCTCGGTGATGTCGGCGTCGGAGATGTGCTCCAGGTGCTTGATGAGGGCGCGCAGAGAATTCCCGTGGGCCACCACCAGCACCGTCTTCCCGGCCCGAAGCTGGGGGACGGCCGAGTCGAACCACCACGGCAGCACGCGAGCCACCACGTCCTTCAAACACTCGGAGCTCGGCAGCGCATCGGGCGCCTCCAAGTGGTACCGACGGTCGTTGGCCGGGTGGTACTCATGGGTGACGGGGACAGCCGGCGGAGGCACGTCGTAGCTCCGGCGCCAGAGCTTGACCTGCTCGGCGCCGAACTGCTGCACCATCTGCACCTTGTCCTTGCCCTGCAGGTCACCGTAGTGCCGCTCATTGAGGCGCCAGGTGCGGTTGACGGGCAGCCAGAGCTGGCCCGCGACCTCCAGCGCGAGGTTGGCGGTGCGCACGGCGCGGGTCAACAGCGAGGTGTGACAGGCGTCGAAGAAGAGCCCCTCCTTCTTGATGAGGGCGCCGGCGTTCTTCGCCTCGGCTTCTCCCTTCGCGCTGAGATCGACGTCGACCCAGCCGGTGAAGAGGTTCTTCGCGTTCCAGACACTTTCTCCATGGCGGACGATGACGAGCGTGGAGGTCATGACCACGAAACCTACGCTGTCATCGGCAGAAGTGAAGCCTCATCGGAAACACCTACCCCAGGCCGAAGGACTCGAGCTTGTTGTACAGAGTCCGCCGGCTGATGCCGAGCAGCCGCGCGGCCAGGGAGCGATTCCCCTTCGCCTTGAGCAAGGCCTCCTCGAGGGCGCCCCGCTCGGCGTCTCGCCGCCGGCCTTCGAGCAAGCCCCCGCCATCGCTGGGAGGAGCGCTGTCCACCGCCGCCGCTCGGCTCAGCTCGGCCTCCACGTCAGCCGTGGAGATGACGTCGCCGGGGGGGGCCAGCACCAAGAGCCGCTCGATGAAGTTCTCCAACTGCCGCACATTGCCGGGCCAGCGCTGCGCCGCGAGGAGCACCAGAGCGCCCGGCTCGAGCGACGCGCCCGCGCGGCCGTTGGGGGGCCCCAGCATCGCGAGGAAGTGCTTCACCAGCGCCTCGACGTCGCCAGGGCGGGCCCGGAGCGGCGGGAGCGTGACGGGCACGACGTTGAGCCGGTAGAGCAAGTCCTCCCGGAAGGTGCCCGCTTTCACCATCTCTTCGAGGTTGCGGTGCGTCGCGGCCACCAGGCGCAGGTCCGCCCGAAAGGTCTCGGTGCCACCCAGGCGCTCGAACTCCTTCTCCTGCACCAGCCGGAGGAGCTTCACCTGCGACGGCGGCATCAGCTCTCCCACCTCGTCGAGGAAGAGGGTGCCGCCCTGGGCGAGCTCCACCCTTCCAGGCTTGCGCGCCACGGCCCCGGTGAAGGCGCCCTTCTCATAGCCGAACAGCTCCGACTCGAAGAGGGCCTCGGGCAGGGCGCCGCAGTTGAGCCGAATGAAGGGCCCCTTGGCCCGAGGAGACAGGGCGTGAATGGCCCGGGCAGCGACCTCCTTGCCAGTGCCCGTCTCGCCGCGAATGAGGACCGTCGCCGTGCTGGGCGCCGCCCGGCGAAGCAGCCCGCGTGCCTCGTCGAGGGCCGGCGAGCGCCCCACCATTCCATCGGGCGTGAGGGCCTCGGGCCACGGCGCGCGGGGAGGCGCCTGCCGGGGTTTCGCCGAGGCCTCCAGGGCCTTGCGGAGCACGAAGAGGACCTCCTCGCGGTTGAAGGGCTTGAGGAGGAAATCCGCCGCGCCTTCCCGCATCGCCTCGACGGCCATCGGCACGCCGCCGTGGGCCGTCAAGAGCACGACCGGGAGCTCCGGGTACCTCGAGCGGAGCACCTTCAGCAGGGCCAGCCCATCCATGCCCGGCATGCGGACATCGGAGAGGACCACGTCGAAGGCGGCCCGCTCGAGGGTGACGAGGGCTGCCTCGCCTGAGCCAACCAACGTCGCTCGCAGGCCGTCTTGCACCACCAGGGCGACCAGCACCCGGCCCACGGCCTCGTCGTCATCGACCACCAGCACCGAGCTCGTCTCTGTCATGCCGTCCTCAGCGGGGCGCCAAGGGGAGCGCCACCTCGATGATGGTACCCGAGCCCTCGCGGCTGGTGAGCAGGACCTCGCCCTCATGGGCCCGCGCCACCTGCTGAACGAAGGCCAACCCCAGCCCGCTGCCGTTGGCCTTGGTGGTGAAGAAGGGCTCGAAGGCCTGCTCCCTGGCCCTCGCGTCCATGCCCTTGCCGGTGTCTTCGACGGACAGCGAGGCGATGGGCCCCGAGCCCTCGTCGCCGACCTGCGTGCGCACGGTGAGGGTGCCCCCGGCCGGCATGGCCTCGAGCCCATTCTTGACGAGGTTCTCGAGCGCCGAGGCGAGCAGGTCCGGGTCGGCCTTGAGGCGCGGTGATGGCTCGGCCAGCTGGTGCTCGATGCGCACGTCGGACCCGGCGGCGAACTCCTGGAGCGACAGCACCCGACGCACCAGGGCGTTCAGGTCGAGCTCGATCGGCGCTGGTTCGAGCTTGGACAGCCGGTGGTAGCGCTCGATGACGGCGCCCAGGCGATCGAGCTGCTGAATGATAAGCACCGCGAAATCCCGGTGCTGGGCCTCGCCGCTGCGTCGCATCTCCTCGACGAGGAACTCGGCCGCCCCGCGCGCCGCCGCCAGAGGGTTTCGGAGGTCGTGCGCCATCTGGGCCGAGAAGCGCCCCAGCGTCGCCGAGCGCTCGAGGCCAGCCCGGGCCCGACTGCTCCCAGCGAGGAGCACCCAACCGAGCACCGCGAAGCCGAGGGACACGGCGGTGCACGAGGTGATGAGCACCCCGAGCTGCTCCCGGTAGGCCACGAAGATGGCGAGGTAGGCGACCGCCACGAAGAGCCCGAGCACGATGGCCTGACCCAACGCCGCCGCGCGACGCGGAATGCGGGTGAACAGGCCGAGGCCCAAGGTGAGGTGCGTCAGCAGCACGTTGAAGGCGAAGCTGCCCAGCGTGGCGAGCCGCGGAACGGGGACCTGGAGGTCCGCCAGGAGGTCGGTGAATGCGAACACCGTCACCGTCACGACGGCGGCGATGAGGACCCGAGCCCGCCACCGCTCGAGCTTGGTCGCCGCGCCTCGCAGATGACGGGTGACGAGCACCAGGCCCACCACAGCCAAAGGCGTGCTGGTGAGGAGCAGGAGCGCGGCGTAGGTCCTCAGGCCTCCAGGCACCTCGAGCCCAGAGAAGAGGACATCGGCCAGGGCCAGCACCGACTGCGACCCATAGAGCACATAGGAGAAGACCAGCGCCCACCCCAGCGAGCGCCTCTTGCCGAGGAAGCGCAACACGAAGTGAAAGGCCAGCGGCATGAAGAGGGGGGCCGCGATGGCCCCCAGCCACGCGTACCGTGGATCCCCAGTGAGCTCGCTCCCGACCGAGGCGGCGTTCCAGGCGAACTGGTCCACGGCGAGGAGCGCGAGCGGGCGAGCCAGCGGGCTGGCAGCGCCGCGAGTGAGTGCGAGAGTGGCCACGGTGAGCCCTGAGGCCGCGGCCAGCACGTGAACCCAGGCCCAGGCCGTCACTGGGTGGGCTCCGGGCTGCCGCGGAGCGCGTCGAGACCATCGACTTTGGTCGCGGGCCCCGACTGAGATGAAGGTGGGCAGGGCACGAGCTTCACCCTACCCCACGGAAGCGACGGCGACACGGCCTCGGCGAGTTGCAACTCGCGGTCCGCGGCTGGCCTCCTGAGCACGGCGGGGTCCGCGGGGCTGCGAGTGCATCGCGCCGGTACTCAGTTGTGCAGGCCCCTGCACAGGGCACTCGACCGCTGCGATGCATCTGCGCGGAACCTGCCGGTGGCCGAAGGAGTGCATTGGGGCCTTGCACCATGAGAGCTCTCCTCGTCGCAGTCCTCGTCGCCTCAGCCGCTTCAGCTCAAGTCGCCGTCCTCCCGCCGCGCTCCATCAACTTCGACCCCGAGCGAGCGCGGGCCTTCGCCGCGGTCTGCGAGAACGCGTACCGTTCGGCCTCCGGCCAGGCAGTGGTGCCCGCCGAGGGCACCGGCGCGCCGCCGACCGAGTTCCTCGAGCTGAGCTTCATCGGCCTCGACAATGGTCGAACGAGGCGGATCCTCGTCAGTGGCGCGCGAAGGAGCCCCCAGGGCCAGCTCATACACGAGGCGACCATCGAGGCGCTCTCTCTGGACGAGGCCCCGATGGTGTGCGGTAGGTTGGCGACGGCGCTGGCCCAGAAGCAGCCCATCGAGGAGACCCAGAGCTACCGCACGGTGACGGGCAGCGAGGCCACGAGGAGAACCTCTCGGTTGCCGTCCAACCGCTCCTTCGGCCTGAAGACCGGCGTCATCGCTCCAGTGGCGTCGAATGACCGCCTGGCCGCGATGGGAGCCCTCGGCTTCGACGTTCGGCTCGAGAACGAGCGCTGGTTCTACGAGTTGGGCCTGGGCTTCATGATTCCCGCGATGACGCCTGACGTCGACGGCTACGGTGGCTTCGCAGTTGACCTCGGCGCCAACTACTACGTCACCGACACGGACTTCGCGCCCTACGTCGGAGTCGGCGTCCAGCCACGGCTCGTCTTCTCATCGGGCTCGGGGTTCAACCTGGTGCCCTTCGCCCAGCTCGGCGCCACGCTGTCGCGAAAGAGCAGCGTCCGGCTGTTCGCCGATGTCCGCGTGGGTCAGAACGTGCTGCCCGCGGTCGCTGGCGTGTACCCCACCGAGTTCAACGTCACCCTCGGCTTGGGCTTCTGAGCGCCTCCTCAGCCGATGCGCCCACCGGAGAAGTCGAGCTGGTAGAGGATGTGGGCCCCTCGGGTGACGGTCTCGGCTCCGCGGAAGTGCTCGAAGGTGCCGCTCGCCTGACACTCATAGCGGAGCGTCTGACCGACCAGCGCTGGCGGCCCCCTGAGCGGTGACTCGGGAGGGACCTCGCGCAGCGCCTGCCGCAAGAAGCCATACACTTGGGTGGCGTCCGAGTCGGCGACCCCCGCGGAGAGGCCACCCGAGTAGCTCATCGACCAGGTCGCCCGCCCGGACACGTAGACGACCTCCTGACCGGCGAAGCGAAGCAGGCCGACGTAGATGTCGCGGTAGAAGAACTCGCCGTCCCGGTACTCCAGCTGCTTGGAGTCGGGCAGCAGGGGAGGGACCGACGCGGCGTCTCCCTGCGTGGCGTAGGTGGCGAGCTTCGCGGCCCGAACGAAGCGCTGGAGCGCCGACGGCGCGGCGAGGAGACCCTCGCGGCGCGCTGCCGCCGAGCACCCGACGAGCGAACCGAGCGCACCCAGGAATACGGATCTCCTCGAGACAGCCATCGGTGACAGGCCTTGAAGCGCGGACACCGCCGTGATGTGGAATGCCGGTGGCCAGAAGTCAACAGGCGGTCATCGGGTGGCGTCGACGAGCGGCCCGCCTTAAGGGATGGCGGGGGTGGACCATGAACATCGGAATGAAGAAGCAGACGTCGATGACGTACGAGCGCGCGCTGGAGGAAGTGCCGGAGGCGCTCAAGCGCGAGGGCTTCGGAGTTCTCACCCGCATCGACCTCAAAGAGACGCTCAAGGCGAAGCTGGGTGTCGATTTTCGGCGGTACATGGTGCTGGGCGCCTGCAACCCGCCCATCGCCCACCAGGCCCTCAGCCACGAGCTGGGGTTCGGCGTGCTCATCCCCTGCAATGTCGTGGTGTACGAAGGTGACGACGGGAAGGCCGTGGTGACGGCAGTGGACCCAGTGCAGACCATCGCCGCGAGCGGAGACGCCACCATGCAGGGCCTGGTGAAGGATATCCGCGCGAGGTTGGCCAGGGTGCTGGAACAGTTGAAGTGAGATTTGAAAGTGCACCCATGAGCGTCGAGGAGGAGGGGCTGTGGAGGGCCATCGTGGACCGCTCGGCCGCCGCCCTCGCGAGCGGGGCGCTGGTTCCGGTGGAGACCGATGGGGTAATGGTGGAGGACCGCGGCCTGCGGTTCCTCGTGCGAGTGGCGAGGAACCTCAAGCGGAAGGTGGGAAACCCCGAGCCCTCTGGCGTGGACCCCTTCGACCCGCCTGAGCCTGAGTTGACGTTGGGGCCAATCGGCCCGGCGCACCTCGCGGTGTTGAACAAGTTCAACGTCGTGGAGAACCACCTCCTCGTGGTGACCAGGCGCTTCGTCGACCAAGAGGAGCTCCTCGACGTGACGGACTTCGAGGCCCTCTGGGCGTGCCTCGCCCAGGTCGATGGCCTGGGCTTCTACAACGGCGGCCGGGAAGCGGGGGCCAGCCAGCGCCACAAGCACCTGCAGCTCGTCCCCGCTCCGGTGGGCGCGGGGGGAGGTCGCACCGCCATCGATGCGCTGGCGCGGGCGGGCCAGTTGCCCTTTCCTTCGGCGTTGGCACCGTTCGAGTCGAACGCCGGAGCGGCCCATGCCACGTACCGGCGCTTGCTCGACAGGGCTGGGTGCTCGAAAGCGGCCCCGTACAACTTCCTCGCCACTCGAGACTTCGTGATGGTGGTGCCTCGAGCGGCCGAGAGCACCAGGGGCATCTCGATGAATGCGCTGGGCTTCGCTGGGTCCCTCTTCGTCAAGGACGCCGCGGCCCTCCAGCTGGTCCAGGAGGTTGGTCCGGTGCGCCTGCTCAACGAGGTGTGCCGACCGACGGGCTGAGTCGAAGGTACGGACGACACCGTCTGGGGCGAGCGCGACCCTGCCAAACTTCCGGACCCGTCCCAGTCGTGCGTACGCATCTCCAACCAGGCAAGCTTTCAAGCCAGCCGAGCTGGCACGACCAGTGCTCGGTTCGAGACACAGATGAGCCAACTCTACGAAGCCCGGATGAAGATCGAGAAGCTGTTGAGCCAGAAGGGCGGCGATGCCTCCGACTTGCGGGGGAAGATCGGGATGCGCACTGGCTTTCTCCTCTCGCTGGTGACACCGAACACTCCTGATGACGCGGTGCGCCTCGACCGCCTCCGCAAGGCAGTGGCGGAAGTCCTCAAAGCCACCATCTGACTGGGACACGCCATGAACATATCCATCAAGGCAAAGTTGATTCTGGTGCTGGGCGTGACGCTCGGGCTGGGCGGCGCCGCCATCCACGCGGCCATTCACCAGTCTTTTGTTCACGATGCGAGGCTGGTGGCCGAGCAGTCGGTGCGCCAAGCGGCCTCGTCCTTCAACGCGCTGGCCGCGAGCGAACGGTCCAAGCTCTCGACGACGTTGGCGGCGGTGATGAACGATGGGAGCGTCGTGGACGCCTGGGCACGGGGAGACCGCGCCGCGTTGCAGGCGCGAACGACCGACGTCTACGCTGCCTTCAAGCAGCAAGGCATCACCAATTGGAGCTTCACAGGAGCCGACGGCACGACGTTCTTTCGACTGAGCGACCCGAAGTACTTCGGCGAGAAGGTTGACCGGCCGACGGTGGTTCGCTGCCTCGGGCAACGAGCCAGCCAGGACGGGTTCGCGGTCGGCTCTCAGGGGTTCGCGCTGCGGGTCTCCGAGCCGGTCTTCGCGGGCGAGCGCTTCCTCGGCTGTGTTGAGATGGGTTCGGAGATCAACCGCTTCGTCGGCAGCTTGAAGGAGCAGACGGGCAACGAGTACGCCTTGTTCCTCGCCAAGGAAGGCATCGACCATGAGAAGTGGGCGCGGGGCCGCGCGCTCCTCGGGCTGCCCGACAACTTCGCTGAGCAGCCAACTGTCGTCATCGCGGCGAACACGAGCGCGAACAGCCGAATCCTCGAGTTCAAGCAGCCGTTGGCCTCGCTCGGTGAGAGTGGCCGGGTGCTCGACGTGCTCGAGGAGGGAGGTCGCTCCCTTTCCCACGGGGGCTTCTCCATCGCCGACGCGAGCGGGAAGCGGGCCGCGGCCATCTTCGTGGTGACGGACATCTCCGAGTTGGCCGAGTCGATGCGGCAGTCGCAGCGAATCACCGTGGGCGTGGTGACGGGGCTCATCGCCCTGTGCTCCGTCATCCTCATCGCGTTGTTCCAGCGGCTCATCTTCCGGCGGCTCGCGGAGATCGCCCGAGTGGCCACGCGCGTGGTGGGCGGCGACTTCGTGACTCCGATTCCCATCACCGCGCAGGACGAGGTCGGCCGCTTCGAGGAGCTGTTCGAGCAGTTCCGCCAGGTCTTCCTCAGTGTCCTGAGCGAGGCCCAGGCGCACGCCGACGCCGCGCCACCACCGCCACCCAGCGATGAGACCCGCGGCAAGGCGGCCTGAGGCACGAGAAGCGCACCCTCACTTCACCAGACAGGTCAGACGGACTCCGCAGACCTCGACCGCGTGGCCGAACTCGATGAGGAACTTGCGAGATTCGGTGCGTTGGTCGCTGCACCCGACTTCGAGGTTCGGCCCTCCGTCTTGCAAGCCGCAGGCTCCCGGCCGGCGAGCCTCGAAGTCTTCGACCTCGGCGAGGCAGAGCCCTGAATAGGGTTGTTGCATTCGAACCTCACAGCGCGGCGTGTCGTGCTGATCGCCGCGACCCCAATCGGCCTTGATGTGCAAGGGCCCCGCGCAGACGCACCGCTCCTCTCGCCCGCACACGCTCACCAGCTCGTCACAGCCGACTGTCTTCTCTTCGGTCGCCAGGCCGAGCGAAACGTCGCCGGAATGGCTGGTGTCCCACGACCGCATGACGGAGCAGCTCTTCCGACGGGGAGCGAGGTAGTGCTCGCAGGATGAGCTACTCTCGAGCTCCGGGAGCGGGGGCGGTTCGCGATGGCTGGGGGTGGCGCAGGCGAGGACCGAGGAGAGCAAAACCAGGAGCAGACGCCGGTGTCTGACCAAGCGCATTGCGCGGCGGTGCGCTCTCCGAAGGCGCTCCCGGACCGTTGGCGACCTCGGCATGGAGTCGACTGGCGGGCGGGTTCTCTGTCGACCACCGCTGCTCACGGCGCTGAGCCTACTCAACTGCCGTTGAACCAAGGAGCACGAATCCGTCGCGGGCTCGAGGCTTCCACCGCCGAGCCCGACTTGTGCGGGGTCGATGAGCTGGTGAGACCGGAATCTCTCGGAGCTCACGCACGCATCGAAATGACCGGCTGGTGGTGCACCGGGTCAAGAGATCGCGGCAGTGGCTCCTTGGTGGTCGCGGCTGGACCTTGGCACGGGAAGGGCCCGAGGCATGCGTCGAGGGCTGGGGTCGTCGGTGGCTCCGGGCGAGCATCACGAGCCCCTCGGCCGGTCGGTGGAGTGCCGGAGGGCAGGATCGTGGCTTCTCACGTGTGCACGCTGGCGGTCCTGTCATTGCCTGGTTCTCGCGATTGGGCCGTTGGAATGAGATGTTCCGAGGCTGCATGGATCCTCTCGCACCTCGGCGATGCCGCGACGGCCAGGCACTGCTTCGGAGGCGTTGAGTTGCCTGAGGCGCATCGGCGCCACGGACGAGTCAGCGTGCGCGTCCGGGGGCGTCCTGACGTGACGAAACGCGCACGCTGATGCCCGGAGCTGGCTGGGAGCGTCGATGAGCTGTCCCATGCGCTCGTCCCAGAGCAGCAGCTCGGGCACGCGGCGCAGCGGCCGCTCGGGCCGGGCCTCGAGGGTCAACTCGGTCACTGCGCCGGAGTTGGCGAGTTCATCGAGCGCCTCGAGTCCGAATGGAAGCTGCTCTTCCATTTGGCCACCGCCCCCGCCAGTCACGGACCCCACGTGTGCTGACGGCGCTCTCGGGTCGAGGAGCTGGCCAGACCGCCCGGTGGGTGGGCACCGGCCCCGCCCTCGCACCTCAAGGCATGCTCGCACCGTCCTGCCCGCTCGGAGCACCCGGCCACCTCACCAGCCTGCATGGCCCATAGAACACTCACTCATGCCTCGGCTCGCGCATGCCGGGAGCTCGGCCTAAAATGCGCTCCACGGAGTCTGGAGGCCTCGACACCCATGCACGTGCTCGTCGCAGCCTTCGGTACTCGTGGCGACGTTCAACCCGCGGCGGTGGTCGCACAAGCGCTCCGGTCCAGGGGCCATTCCTGTTCCGTCTTCGTACCGCCCAACCTCGTCGACTGGGTCCGCGGGCTCGGGCTCGAAGCGACCGCGGTGGGCCTCGACTACGCCCGCGTTTCGCGCGCGGCGTCGGAGGGCCGGTTCCTCGACCTTCTGCGCGTGCTGCCGCTGCTGCGCGTCGAGGTGGATGCCCAGGTGGACGCCATGGCCGCGGCCGCGTCGAGAGCCGACCTCTTCCTCGGGTGCTCGGTGTTCGCCGCTGGGCGCCTCCTTGCCGAGCACCACCGGCGCCCGTACCGCTTCTTGGCCCTCTCGCCGTTCCTCATTCCCTCGTCGGAGCACCCCGCCCCGATGGTGCGCTCGCAGCGGCTGCCGCGCTGGCTCAACCGCCTGAGCTGGGCCTTCAACGAGCTCCTGTGGGGAGCGTTCCTGCGGGGGCCGATCAACCGGCGACGACGCGCGCTGGGGCTGGGGGCCATGGGCCGGGTGTGGGACTCGCTCCTGGCAGACGTCACGCTGCTCGCCGCCGAGCCGTCACTCTTTCCCTTGGCAGCGCAGCTCCCCACGACGCGGAAGGTGTTGCAGACCGGGGCGCTATTTCTCGACGACGAGGCGACGCCCCTCTCCCCAGCGCTGGAGACCTTTCTCGACGCTGGTGCCCCGCCGCTCTTCGTGGGGTTTGGCAGCATGTCGGACCCCAACCCCGCGCGGACCACCCGGCGGCTGGCCGAGGCAGCACGGAGGTGCGGCCGGAGGCTCATCATCGCCCGGGGCTGGGCAGGCCTCTCGCTCGACCAAACGCCCGACGACGTCTTCCTGTCCGGCCCGGAGCCGCACGCGAAGGTCTTCCCCCGCTGCGCCGCGGTCATTCACCACGGCGGCATCGGCACAGCCCACGCCGCGGCCCGCGCCGGAGTGCCGCAACTGGTGCTGCCGCACTTGCTCGACCAGTACTACACCGCCCATCGGCTCGAGCTCGCGGGCGTGGGGCTCGGGCTTCGAGACCGATTCGGCGCCGACACCGAGACGCTGGCCAAGGCATTCACCCAAGTGCTGGAGCCGGGGCTCGCCACCCGGGCACGAGCGCTCGCTGAGCGGGTTCGACTCGACGGCGGCGAGCGGGCCATCGCCGTACTCGAGCGCGGCTGAGCCCACGAGGTGAGGCCGAGAATCGTCGCGCTTCGTTGCCGCCAGAAGTTGGCCTAAGAAGGACCCATGCGGGTTGGTGACTGCCCCTCGTGCCGGGCACCCGTCGAGTTCAGGCCCGGCGCGGGCAAGGTGAAGGTCTGCGACCATTGCCGCACCGTCGTGCTCCGAGGTGAGGCCGGGCTCGAGCAGCTGGGGCGTGTCGCCGACCTCTTCGACACCGAGTCACCCCTCAAGGTAGGCCTCAGCGGCCGCTACCAATCCGTGCCCTTCACGGTAGCCGGCCGCATTCAGAAGTCCAACGGCGCCGGCACCTGGGACGAGTGGTACCTCCTCTTCGAGGACGAGCGCGAGGCGTGGCTGGCCGAGTCCGAGGGCGAATGGAAGCTGCTCTTCCCTCTGACCGAGGCGGCGCTCCCCGACACCGGCGCGCTGACTCCCCTGGCGTCCTTCGAGCTCAAGGGCAAGCGCTTCATCGCCGAGGAGGTCAGCTCAGCCACGACCGTCTCTGCTCAGGGGCAGCTCCCCTCCTTCGAGACGTCGCACACCTTCGTCGACGCCACCGGCCCGCAGGGCGTCTTCGCGTCTCTGGAGACGTCTGGTGGCGCCACCGAGGCCTACGTCGGCAGCTTCCTCCGGCTCGAGGCCCTGGGCTTCGACTCCGCCGACCTCGCCCCCACGCCGAGGAAAGACGCCCTCTCGGCCGCGCGGTGCACCGAGTGCAACGGCCCGCTGGACCTCAAGGCGCCAGACGCGGCCAGGCGCGTGGCCTGCCCGTACTGTGGCGCTCTCCTGTCGGTGGAGGGCGGACGCCTCGCCTTCCTCCAGCTCCTCGAGCGGCCTCCGGTCTCTCCCACCATTCCCCTGGGCGCGACGGGGGCGCTGGCGGACCCCACCGAGCCGGCGCTGGCCGCTGGTACGACGCCACCAGCATGGACCTGCCTCGCCTTCCTGGTACGCAGCTGCGACGTGGAGGGCACCAAGTACCCGTGGAACGAGTACCTCTTGTGGAATCGCGAGCGAGGGTTCCGCTGGCTCGTTGAGTCCGCCCAACACTGGACGTGGCTGAGG
Source organism: Myxococcales bacterium (assembly GCA_003153055.1). Next base: position 10,990 of record PMBV01000220.1, on the reverse strand, counting down.
CCCATCGCCGCTGGAGAAGTGGCCCTCACCCCTCAGAGCGCCGTCTACCAGGGCGCCCGCTTTCGTCACTACCAGACGGTCTACGTCACCACCGACTTCGTCATGGGCGAGTGCTACTGGACGGTGTCGGTGGGCGAGCTGGCCCGGGCCGTCGAGCTCATCGCGCCGCCGTCGAGCCTCAACATCGACGAGACGCTCACCGAGGCCACCATCACCCTGGGAGTGCTCATCGCACCCGAGGTCCTCTCCAAGGCCTTCAAGCTCGAGTCGGCCCTGCCACCCCCGACGGGCGTCGTCTCCGCCTCCATCAACCCCTTCGCGGCCAAGGCCAAGGAGCTCTGGAAGTGGACCTTTCTGTGGGCGGCGATGCTCCTCGTGGTGGTGGGCGCGCTCTCGGCCATGGGCTCTTCGCAGCGCTTCGTGCGGGCCGACTTCACGGTGCCCGAAGGCGCGGCCCCCGCGAGCCCAGAGGCGCAGGGCTTCAGCGAGCCCTTCACCATCACCCGTGAGGTACCGCTCGAGGTGACGGTGAGCGCGCCCACCCTCGACAACAACTGGCTGGGCGTCTCCCTCGACCTCGTCAACCAGACGACGGGTGAAGTCGTCTCGGTGTACGCCGAGCCGAACGCCTACTCCGGGGTGGCCGACGGCGAGCGGTGGAGCGAGGGCAGTGTCACCTCATCGAAGACGACCGACAGCGTGGTGAAGGGCGAGTACGTTCTGAGAGTGACTCCGACCTTCGAGACTGGCCGGGCGACCCCCTTCACCGTCGAGGTTCAAGCCGACGAGGGGCCGGGCGTCTTCTTCCCACTGGCCTTCCTGGTGCTGATGCTGTTGCCTCCGCTGTACAACTCGGCCCGCTCCAGCGCCTTCGAGACGCAGCGGTGGAACGAGGCCGTGACCCAGCCCGAGCCGGGGGTCAGCACCTTCCCACACGCCAAGGTGAGCTCCGATGACGACTGAGCGCGACGCTTCGTGGAGTCAGCGATGAAGTACTTCGGCGGGGTGCTGGTGCTGCTCTACCTCGGGCTCCACGCGCTCGGAGCCGATCGGCTCCCCGATGATGACCGCGGGACGGTGCCGCCCTCGGTGCGCAGCGCGCCAGGGGGCATCATGACGTGGCACAGTGGCTTCTTGGGAGGCAAGTGATGAACCTGGACACCCTTTGGCACGGAGTCATCGGCGCCGTCGTCTACTCGCTCTTGGGGCTGGCCATCTTCGTGGCGGGCTTCTTCGTGGTGCGCCTGATTCTGCCCTTCGACGTGCGCAAGGAGCTTGAAGTCGACCAGAACACCGCGGTGGGGCTGGTCATTTCGAGCTTCATCCTCGGACTGGCCTTCATCATCGGCATGGCCATTCATGGATAGGGTGCGGTGGACGTCGCTGCTCCTGGTGCTCTCGGCGAGCGCGAGGGCCCATGACGTGTCGGTCGAGGCCGGCTCGGGCATCACCACGTCGAGCTCCGACAACCCGCGCACCGGCAGTGTCAGCGTCGCCGGGAGCGCCACCTGGGAAGCCACGAGAGCCTGGGGCCTGTTCGGTGGGGTGCAATACACCCGCGACCTCGCCACTCGCACCGAGTGGTTCTCGGCCACCGGGAGCAACATCTTCCTGTTGAACCTCGGCGCGAGCTTCACCCCATCGGAGCACTTGCTCACGATGCTGAACATCACGGCCTCGCCACCAGCCAGGCAGGTCAACACCACCACCGTCACGGTCAACAACCGGAGCGCCGACGTCGCCATCGACGCGAAGACCTGGAGCGTGGGCGGTCTGTGGAGCGGCGCCTGGATGTCATCAGGAGCGTCGGACTTCGAGTCGGCCGTGGACGTGGCCCTCGGCGTCACCCTCTACGACGTCTTCCAGACGATGATGCTCGACCCGACGTCACGCGCCCAAACCGTGCGCGCGGCCTGCGCCACCGTCACCTTCGCGAAGGCCCCGCTGTGCCGGCTCATCGGCGGGGTGTCGACTCCGCTGGTTCAGGGGAGGTTGGGTGCCGGCTACACCGCTACCGTGTGGGGCTCCACCGACCTCTCGGTGTCGGCCACCTACTACCTGTACGATCACGACCCCGACGAGGTCGGCTTCTTCTCCCTCGTCGCCCTCGGCCGCGCCGAGCTGGGGAACGGAGTACCCGTCTTGCCGCTCCAGTTCTCCCTCAAGCCCTCCATCGTCCACCGCCTGGGAGTCGTAACGCTGCGCGTCGCCTACCAGCTCGGCGTGTACCAGAGCGGCAACGGACTCAACCACGGCTTTACTGGCAAGGTGACATGGAAGACGAGCCCGTCACTTCGGCTTTTCCTTGCGCTGACGGGGCAATTCGACGCCACCCAGAGTGAGGTGCTGAACCCGGGTGGCAACGGTGTCCTCGGCGCCCTGGTGAGCTGGTAGCGCACCGAAGAGACGGAGAATCGACGCGCGCCGAACGCATGGTACGGTGCGGCGAGGAGGTTTCGTGGAGCAGGCCCAAGCCGAGTTCACCATTCTCAATGCATTGGGACTTCACGCGCGAGCCGCCGCACAGCTCGTCAAGGTGGCCAACCGGTACCACTGCGAGGTCGAGGTGGAGTGTGAGGGGCAGGCAGTCAATGGCAAGTCCATCATGGGCGTCTTGATGCTGGCCGCCGCCCAAGGCATGCACATCAAGGTGCGCTGCACCGGTGCTGGTGCCCAGGCCTGCGTCGATGAGCTCGGCGTCCTCGTCAACGGTCGCTTCGGGGAGCCACGGTAGGAGGTTCACCATCGCCCTGAGCCCCCTCATCGCGATGCGTACCCCAGGAGCGTCGACACCTCCGCCTCGGACACCTCCCGCGCCTCACCCGCGCCGACGTCGCACTCGAGCCCACCGATGGCCTGGCGGTGCAGCGCCAAAGTGGGCAACCCGACCGCCTGGAGCATTCGTTTGACTTGGTGGTAGCGCCCCTCGGTGAGGACGAGCTCGACCAGCGCGGCGCCGAGCTGGCGAGCTTCGGCCGGGAGAGTGGGACCATCGTCGAGCTCCACGCCGCTCCGCAGCCGCGCCAACTGGGCCTCGGTGATGGGCGCACCCACGGTGGCCCGGTAACGCTTGGGCAGGTGCGTCTCGGGGCGGGTCGCGTGGGCGACGAAGCGCTCATCGTTGGTGAAGAGCAGGAGCCCGGTGGTGTCGCGGTCGAGGCGCCCAACCGCGTGCCAGCCATACCGACGCAGCGCAGGCGGGATCGCGAGGAGGAGCGCTTCGAAGACCGTGCCGATGCCCTCGGGGTCCGTGCCGTGCGTCACCAGCCCCGCCAGCTTGTTGAATGCCAGCACTCTGGTGCGCCAGGTGAGAGAGGCCGGCACTCCGTCGAGGGTGACGTTGGCCAAGAGCTGCACGGGGGCGAAGGGCTCGGTCACGACCCGGCCGTCGACTCGCACTCGGCGCGCGCCTATGGCCTCCTCGGCTGCCGCCAACGGGAGCACGCCGGCTCGCGCGAGGGCCCGAGACAACCAGACGCCCTCGCCGGGCCCGGTGCCACGGCGCGCTGCCTCCAACCACCGCGGCGCTGGTCGCTTTCGGGCCACAGCGACCCTTTGACCCAAACCCGAGTGGATGACCAGCGCGGCTCAGCCGAGCAGGTATTTCCCATGAATCAAGGCCGCGAGCGGAGGACCGCCCGAGGTGAAGCGCACCTCGCTGATGTAGGTGGCGGTGCCCACGTCGGCCAGGCCGATGAGCACCTCGACCCTCGAGGCGTCGTCTCCCGCCAGCGCGGCAAAACGGGCCTGCGCCTCTTCGGCTGACGAGGCGGCGATGGCTGTGACGAAGCCCCACGGCCCGCCCAGGAGCGCGGGGAGCGCCGGCACGATGGCCGGACCAGCGAACAGCACCACCACGCCCTTGGGCTTGCGCGCCAGCACCTCCTCGAGGAGCTTCTGAGGCGTGGTGTCCACCCATTGGACCCACTCCGAGTCTTGGCCGTCTTGGCGAGTGCGAGTGCACAGCGCACCGGCGTTCACCGCGACGACCTCCTCTCCCGCGCTCGGCCACAGCATGAGCAGGTCTTCGGCCAGCTCGATGGCCCCGACCCGCGGCCCCCAGATGAGGATCCGCTTGTCCGCGCCGAGCAACCCGTAAAGGCGATCGACCAGCGCACGGCCAGACGCGGGTTCAGCCATGAAGTCCATCAGCGGAAGGGCCGTGATGCCAGAGTCCATGCCCAAGGCTAACGACTGCGCGCGCGGTTGCCTTTTTTGGAACCGGTCAGGGCGCTCCGCACGACAAGTAGGTGAGAACACGCGCCTTTGACGAGCTCGTGAGCCCCCCTCCCTTCGGCATGCGCCCAGAAGAAATGGCCGTGCTGATCTGCGACCGCGCCGACTGCACGTTCGCCTGCGTGGTGTAGAGACTGCCGTGGCAGCTCCCTCCGCAGGTGCTCGAGAAGAAGCCCGAGCCGTAGCTGCTCCAGGTGTCACTGCAACCCCCGTCTGACGAGATGCTGCCCGTGTTGGTCCCAGTGGTGTCGTCCATCGGACCACATGCGTACAGGCCCAAGACGGCGAGGAGGAGGAGTCGTTTCATGGAGTTCCCTTGAGAGAGTGAAATGCGGGGGTGCTGCGTACGGACTTTGTGGGCGCAAATCTCGCGTTTGGGTCACCGAAAAGTGCGAGCCCCGCAGAACAGTTAGGTGAGACCCCTTCCTCTCGGAGTGAGCGCTTCCATAAGACGCTGACCCATTGACAGACATCAATGACAGATCTTCCTTGGCGTGAATCAAGGCGTGGCTCTCGAGGGTCGGGCAGACGCGGCTCTATCTCGTCGCGGAGTTCCATCAATCAAGCCGCGGCGACGGAGGCCCATTTGGAGGCAGTGCTGCGGGGACGTCCGACGTCAGGAGTGGGAGAAACGCTTCGTGACGTGCTCGAGAGACAACGGCGCACCGACGCGCCATGGCTCTTCTTTCATCGTGGGCAAACGACCGAGCCGCTCTCTTTTGCCCAGGCTGGTGCGCTCGCCGACGGCTGGGCGCGCGCGCTTCGGCACGAGGGCGTGAAGCCCGGCGATCGCGTGGCGCTCTTGTTCTCGAACGCACCCGACTTCCTGGGCGCCTTTCTCGGGGCCCAGTTGTTGGGGGCGACAGCGGTTCCGCTGCCCTGGCCGGTGGTGGCATCAGCCGGAGTGCAGCTCCCCAAGGGCGCCGAGGCCATTCTCCGGGTCGCCCAGGTGAGCGCCCTGTGCGCCCCTGGGCCTGTCACCGGAGTGGACGTGCCCGTGGTGACCAAGCCCATCATGGGTGCCCTCGACGTCTCGAGCGACAGCCCACGGGCGGCCTTCGTGCAGTTCACCTCGGGGAGCACCGGCTCGCCTCGAGGCGCCGTCATCTCGCAGCGCGCCGCCGTGACCTCCGCGAAGATGATGGGCGAGGCCCTGGGGCTGAACGCCGCTGACGTGGGGGTGTCGTGGCTCCCCTTCTTCCACGACATGGGCCTCGTGGGTGTGTTGCTCTCGTCGTTGGTGGCGGGCTTCCCGGTGCACCTGCTCCAGCCCGGCGACTTCCTCCTGCACCCATCACGGTGGCTCGAGTTGCTCTCGCAGGCCAAGGCCACGATGACGGTGGCGCCCAACTTCGCCTACGAGCTGGTGCTGCGCCGCGCTGGGCCGCGGAACCCCATCGACTTGAAGCCCCTGAGGGCGATGCTGAACGGCTCCGAGCCGGTGCTCCGCTCGACGCTCAGGGCCTTCGAGGCCAAGCACGCCGCCCATGGCTTGAGAGCTGGCGCCATTCTCCCGGTGTACGGCCTGGCCGAGAACGTCCTCGGAGTCGCCTTCCAGGCCGATGGCGCCCCTGACGCGGACCTCGCCCATGAAGGCCGCCAGGTACCGTCGGTCGGGGTGCCGCTGCCAGGAATGACGGTGGCCATCAAGCGCCCCGATGGCTCCAACGCCCAGCCGGGCGAAGACGGGGAAATCTGCGTGCAGGGCGACGCGATGATGGACGGCTACCTGGGCGACGACGCGGCCACGGCCAAGGCCTTGCGCGACGGCTGGCTGTGGACGGGCGATCGCGGCGTCATCTCGAAGGACCGGCTCTACGTCACCGGTCGCGAGAAGGAGCTCATCATCAAGGCGGGGCGAAAGTTCCACCCGGCCGACATCGAGCGCCTGGTGGCCGAGGTCGCTGACACGCCGCCCAACGGCGTCGCGGCCTTCTCGGTGCTCGACGAGGCCACCCGAGGCGAGGCCCTGGTAGTGGTGGTGGAGCTCCGACGGAGGAGCACCGATGACATGGTGGCTCGCATTCGCGGGCGCATCGCCGACGAGCTGGGCGTGATGGCGGACCGCATCGAGTTGGTGGGCGCCGGAGAGCTGCCCCGCACCACCAGCGGCAAGCTGCGCCGGGGAGAGTGCATCGCTCGCTACGGAGCTCGGGCATGACGCCAGCAGACTCGCTCGGCGGCGCGGTGAATGGACCTGCTCCCGGCCAGGTGCTGGTGCTGGGGTCCGCGGGTTTCCTCGGCCTCAACTTGGTCGACGCCCTGCTGGCCAACGGCATCACGCCTCGCTGTGGCCGGCGCAAGCGCACCAACGTGCTGGCCCTGCGTCAGCGACGAGTGCCGATGGTGCACGTCGACCTCGACTCCCCGGAGGAGCTGGCCGCTGCCATGGCTGGCGTCGACGTGGTGTTCCACCTCGCCGGCCACTACCCCAAGTTCTCCCTCGACGCCGCGGCGGCGCTGAAGACGGGGCTGGGGCAGCTCGACCGGGTGCTCGACGCCGCGGCGGCCACGGGAGTGCGCCGGCTCATCTACGTGTCGAGCACCGCCACGGTGGCGCCGGCCGCCCACGGGCCGTCGACCGAAGTCGACGTCTACCCCGAGGCGCCCGGGTTCGGCACCTACCACGACCTCAAGTGGCACATGGAGCGCCGCGCCGCCCGGGAGTCTCGCCTCGAGGTCATCACCGCCTGTCCAGGCGCCTGCCTGGGCCCGTGGGACTTGCGCGTGGCCACCTCGGCGATGCTGGTGGCGCTCGGTCGCGGTCTCGAGGTGCCCCACCCTGACGGCATCGTGAGCTGGGTCGACGCCCGCGACGTCGCCGAGGGCCTGGTGCGGCTGGGGCGGCTGCCCAAGGCTCCCCACCGCGTGCTGCTCTCGGCAGGGAGCATGAGCCTGCAGTCGATGCTCGAGCTCGCCGGCACCCACTACGGCGTCAAGCCCTCGAGGCCGATGCCGGCCGCCGAGGCCATCGCCTTCGCCGACGCCGAGGAAGCGCGCGCCCACGCCGAGGGCGGCCGCGCGGCCCTGGCTCGTGAGCTGGTCGACCTCATCGTTCACGGCGTCCCCCTCGACTCCACCCTCGCCCGGGCCACGCTCGGGCTCGTCTTCCGCCCCCTCGAGGACACGCTGGCCGCGTTCGACGAGTGGGCTCGCCGGGTCAGAATCCTTCCCCCCATTGCCCAACCGTCTCCTCAGGAGGTCCAGTCATGAATCCCGACACCACCGACGCGCGCGTCATTCGTATGATTTCTCAACTCGTCCCCGTGAAGCCCGAGGACATCAAGCCCGAGCACCGCCTCCGTGAGGACCTCGGCATGGACTCGGTCGCCTCGATGGAGCTCCTCTCGATGCTCGCCGAGGAGCTCGAGCTCGACGTGGGCGTGGAGGACGTCGCCGACGTGCACACCGTGGGCGCCACCATCGAGCTGGCGAAGAAGTTCCTCGCGCAGAAGGCGGCCTGAGTCGTGTCGGCAGTCGAAGTCGCCTCGGAGCCTCAGGGCGCTGAGCCCGAGGTCCTGGGGGCCATCGTGGGCGAGACCGAGCGCTTCTGCCGCGCCGAGCTCGACGCCGCCGCCATCGACCACGACGCGGCGATTCCAACGAGCGTCCTCGAGGGGCTGGCGAGCCTGGGCCTCTTCGGGCTGACGTTGCCCGAGGCCTTCGGCGGCGCCGCGCTCCCCCTGGCGTCGGCGTGCAAGGTGGTCAGCACCATCGCCGGGTTTGATCGCTCGGTGGCTGTCTCGCTGGGCCTCCACCTGGGCCTCGGCACCCGTGGGCTCGTCCGCTACGGGAACTCGGCGCAGCACGAGCGCTACCTGCCCTCTCTGTGCGACGGCACTCGCATCGCCGCGTTCTCCACGACCGAAGCTGGCGCGGGCAGTGACCTCTCGAACCTGCGGACCCAGGGCCGCCTCGACGGCGCCGAGCTGGTGGTGTCCGGCGAGAAGATTTTCGTCACCAACGGCGGCTTCGCGGGCCTCTTCACGCTGGCCGTCTCGACCCCAGGCCTCGGCGGTGCCCAGCGGGGGCAGAGCGTCGTGCTGATTGAAAAGGGCGACCCGGGCTTCTCGGTCCTTCGAGAAGAGAAGAAGCTGGGCCTCAAGGGCTCCTCCACGACCGCGCTGTTGCTCGAAGACGTGCGCCTGCCGCTGGACCGCGTGCTCGGTGAGGCGGGCCAGGGCGCCAAGATGCTCCAGCACATTCTCTCGTGGGGCCGCACGCTGATGTCGGCCGGCTGCTGTGGCACGGCCCGGGAGGCCATTCGCCGAGCGACGGAGCACGTCAGCATTCGGCGGCAGTTCGGCCGACCGCTCGCATCACTCGAGGTGGTCCGCGAGAAGCTCGCGCACATGAAGGCCAAGCACTTCGCCATGGAGTCCCTGGTCGACGAGGTCGCCCGCGAGCCCGAGGACACGCTGGCGGTGCGCTCCCTGGCGGCGAAGGTGTTCTCCAGCGAGGCCGGCTGGGCGGTGGTCGACACCGCGCTCCAGCTCCACGGCGGCTCGGGCTTCATCGAGGAGACAGGGCTCGCGGTCATGCTGCGCGACCTCCGCGTCACCCGCATCTTCGAGGGCGCCAATGACGTGTTGCTGGCCCACCTCGGGGCCCATGAGCTCGGCAAGCCCGCGGCCGCGAAGGTCGAGCGCCCGGCAGCGACCGAAGCCGTCGAAGTGGAGCTCAGGCAGCTCGAGGCGCTGGTCGACGGTTGGCGCAGGGAGCTCCTCGCCACCTACAAGCTCGGGGTCTTCCGCGCGCCCCGCGTTCTCCACCAACTGGGTGAAGCGGTGATGTGGCGTGAGGCCTCGGCCGCGGCCACCCGGAGAGCCCTGCGCACCGCGAGCCCCGAGGCCATCGCGCTGGCCCGCACCATCTTGAGCGAAGCCCACCACGAGGTGGCACGCCTCACCACCCTCCCCCTGGCTCGTGACCTCGTCGAGGCGGCGCTGGGCGATTTTCCCCCCGGAGAAACCCGATGAAGGTCCTGTTCGTCTACCCTCGCTTCGAGCGGCATGCTCAGGCACACCCGGAGCTGCTCCAGTACGTCCCGATGGACGAGTACTTGGGCTCCCCGTCGCTCGGTATGGCCTGTCTCGCCGCGGTCACCCCGGCACACTGGGAGGTCGAGTTTCGGGACGATCGTCTGGTCGCCGCCGACACGCCCACCGACGCCGACCTGGTCGCCCTGTCGTTCTTCACCGCGGCGGCCTCCCGAGGCCTCGAGCTGGCCGACTACTTCCGTCAGCAGGGCAAGCGCACGGTGGCGGGCGGGCTCTTCACCACCGCGATGCCCGACGTGGTGCAGCCGCACGTCGACGCGGTGGTCATCGGCGAAGGTGAAGGAGCCTGGAAGCAGCTGTTGGCCGACTTCGAAGCGGGAGCGCTGAAGCCCCGCTACACCCGGGTGCCGGTGCCTCTGGGTGAGCTGCCGCTGCCCAAGCTGTCACTCTACATCGACCGCGAGGGCGGCACCTTTCACCCCGACGACTACCCGGTGCAGCTCTCGCGCGGGTGCCCGCTCCAGTGCCACTCGTGCATCCTGCCCACCTCGATGACGAAGGAGCTGCGGGAGTACCCCCTCGCTCACGTGGTGGCGCAGCTCGACGCCCTGGGCAAGCGGGGAAAGCGGGCCTGTCTCACCGAAGACACCTCGTGGCTGCCGGGCAAAGGCAACCGGTTGTTGATGTCGCTGTTCGACCACCTCATCGAGACCAACCAGCAGGCGCGGGTGAGCTACGTCGGCATCTCGATGCCGATGATCATCGCCACGCCGATGCCGCTGCTCAAGAAGGCGCGTCAGGCGGGCGTGACGATGTTCTACCTGGTGGGCGGCTTCGACCCGGTCACCATGAAGGCCTTCACCGGGAAGGACCCTCGCCAGCTCGAGCGGGCGCACCAGGCCATCGCCAAGTGCCTCGAGGCCGACATCGAGCCGTACACCTCGTTCCTCTACGGGCAGGACGACGACGACGAGGGCACGGTGGACCGCATGCTGGAGTTCGCCCGAGCCAGCGGCATTCGGAAGGCGGAGTTCGCCATCTTCACGCCGTACCCCGCCACGCCGTCGTGGAAGCGGCTCGAGGCCGAGGGGCGGATTCTGACCCGCGAGTGGAAACGATTCAACGATGCGAACTGCGTGTACCGCCCGGCGCAGCTGACCCCCGAGCAGGTGACCCAGGGCTACCTGAAGCTGTGGCGAGAGTTCTACAAAGACAAGTCCCACTTCAAGGATCGCTGCAAAGACGAGCGCACCATTCAGTTCTGAAGCGCGGCCAAGGAGGACGGCGGCGTCTGGGACTTGGCCGATGGGCGATCAGATCAGCCCCGCTGTCTGCCGCGAGGCCTGCGAATGGTGCTCTTCCATTTGGACCTCACCCCCGCCAGCCACGGACCTCGAGTCGAGGGTCGTCTCGTTGGTGATGCGCGAGAGGATGCAGTCGAAGCGTTGGCCGGGGCGTGGGCCGGGCCTCAGCACGGGAACAGCTCGAGGCAGGGGTCGGGGGAGGGGCTCGGAGGCCCTGGGCGAAGCCTCACGAGCCCCTCGGCCGGTCGGGTCAAGTGGTGCATGGGCGGGTGCTTCTCACGTATGCGCACCGAGGTCTCGGGCCGAGGGGCTGGCCAGACGGCCTCGGTGGTTGGACAGCCCCGCCCTCGCACCTCAGGGCGTGCTCGCCGCTCGGCGCCCGCTGGCGGGTCCCTCCTCCTCGGTGGGAAGAGGTCTCCGAGCGTGTCATCACGGTGTACGAATCAGTAC
>PMBV01000492.1:12800-13929 GCA_003153055.1 Myxococcales bacterium | reverse complement strand
CATCGGACTTCCAGAAAGCCGTAGCGAAGCTGCCCACACTCCAAGTACCGCCGCGTCTCCTCCTGCACCCGTCGTGGCATGGAGTGATTTTCTCGTTCGGCATCTTGGCCCGGGCGAGTTCGGCGAAGTTCTTCAGCTCGGTCTTGCAGGCAGTCGATGGTCTTGGCAACACCGAGGTTCTGGTGCTGCCGCGTCAGTGACCCACGAGCGAGATACTACGGTTTGGCGCAGGCGTGAATTGGAGGTTCTTGGTCGACGATCCCGCCCAGAGCGAATGCAAAGGCGAGATCCCTCACCACGTTCGCGCCTTCGGTCAACGGGATGACCTGGGCAGGACTGATGCCGGGCATAAGCACCTGGCTGCAAAGCGATTTCGAGAACGAGCCAGGGTCGATCGGAGTTGGGCTTTCGAGCGCCGACACGCCGACATTCCAAACGACGGCATCTACCTCCATGGTCAGATTACCGACGTAGCGGTCTGGGCACAGCGTCTGCACGTGGAAGTTCACTGCGCCGTCCAGGAGCGGCGTGTTCTTCGGAATCGCGAGCTCGTCCGAGTCGCTGTAGATGACAGTGTACTGAATGTTGCCCGGAGTTTCGTCTGGCGTGTTGAGGGTCTTCAGGAACTCTGAGCCTGGTATGATCTGCCACGCCGATGGCGGACAGAGGCCTCGACGCGCTGAGTTGCATATCGTAGCGGCCAGCTCGGTGCCATGATTCTCTGTTCCCAAAAGTACGACATGATTGATCTTTTCATCGATGCTTGGCCAATACTTGACTGCCCAACGAGTCACGAGGCCGCCGGTGCTCTGCGCTACGATATCGACCTTCTTGCGGCCGCCGGCCTCATACATGTACTGAACGGCAGCAACGATCCTCTTTGCGTCGCTCTGCATGTCAGCGAGGTTGCGCTGTGGCGGAGTGTAGGTACACACGTCGTAGCCGAGTGACCGAAGCTCATGCTCCCAGTTCCATGACCAATTCTCGGCCGCGTTCACGATCATCCCGTGCACGAGAAGTACGGGGGGCTTCTCGTTTCGGAACTCTACTGGACATATGAACCCCTGTGCTTCGAAACCCTCAACTTCGCAGAGGCGAGGAGAACCGGCATCCGCGGCACCGGCACCGG
>PMBV01000492.1:0-12790 GCA_003153055.1 Myxococcales bacterium | reverse complement strand
CCCGCGTCACCAGCATTCGGGGCACCGGCATCCGAGTCACCGGCGCCCGCGTCACCGGCATTCGGGTCACCGGCATTCGGGTCACGGGCACCCGCGTCACCTGCATTCGCGTTACCGGCACCTGCGTCACCGGCACCCGCGTTATCGGCCTTGACGGGGGTAGAGTCTGCTGCGCCCGAGTCGGGGCCCGATGCCGATCTTCCGCAGCCCGCACCTCCGAGCGCGAGGAGCACCATTACGAAGGGTATGGACTGAACTGCCTGGCTGAATGGCGATGGCCGGCCTACGCGCATGATGCGGCTCCTGTGATGGGCAGAACGTACTGAGTTGCGATTCGTCGGTTCATGGCGTCCTCCCAGAAAGTGGGTGCAGCTTGCCGGGCTCAATCTAAGCAAGGTGCGGGCCAATGCCGGTGCGCGCCGCTCGTCCATCGGATCGTGGCAGCTTCGCACGGGCAGACCATGATATCCGACGGAGCTGAGCGACCGGGATTCCGGCAATTGTCCCCTGCCAGGAGACACCATGCTGCCCGCTGCGAGCTCGAGCAGTTTATCGGTTCCATTACAATACACGCGGGGTCCGGTCTCTGCGAGTGCCAAGCGCTGGACTCTGGGGGAGCGTTTTCGCTCGAGATGCTGGAATACGCGATGCTGGGCGGATCCTGCGGGCACCTGCGGCTCCTGATGTGCCGAGAAGAAGAGGATAAGGAAAGCGGCGAACCGGAGCAGCCTGCNNCCCGGGCGCGAGCGGGCGATGCGGTGGTCGCGAACCTCCCGAGGGGACGCCCAGATGGGCCGAATCCCAGGTGCCTGACAGACGTCGCCCTGGCTGTCGAAGCCCCTCGCGTCCCACCGCATCGCGTTACAAGGACAGGGAGAGCTGAGGTGGGTCAGGGCCGTGGCAGACAGGGAGCGGCTTGCGAGGCTGGAGGAGGCCGAGGCGCTGAAGGACCCTCCTCGGCAGTGCTGCGGCTCGACACCACGGCGAGGACTCTTCGGCGGCCGCCGCAGGGGCAGCGCCAGACGTCCTCGCCGAAGGTGCGGGCCTGGAGGGTGGCCCAGTCGAGGCGGGGTCGCTTTGGCTTTGGCGCCGAATCGGCGGCCAAGACATGGAGCCATGGCCCCACAGGCTTCAGCAGCCGGCACCAAGGGCAACCGGGAATCCCGCAATTTCGACGGGGGCCGCGCCCATCCTTACGCTGACGCGCCCAGACGCGATGGCGGCTGGGGGCGACGGTCAAGGCGAACGGGGTCGACTACGGACCGCTGTTGCGTGAGTGGAAATACCAGAACGACCAACTCGGCGAGCAACACCGGCACATCTCGCACTTGGTTGGACTGTACCCCGGTGACCTCATCTCCCCGCTCCTCGACGCCACCTGGGCCAAGGCGGCCGCGGCATCGCTCATCGATCGGGGCGACGGCGGGACTGGTTGGTCCCGGGCCTGGAAGATCGCCACCTGGGCTCGGCTGTTGGACGGCAACCACGCCAAGCTCCTGGCCGAAGCCGCGCTGCGGCAGACGACCGTCACCATCATAGACATGTCCAACGGAGGCGGGGCCTACGAGAACCTGCTCGACGCCCACCCACCCTTTCAGATCGACGGGAACTTCGGATTCACCGCGGGGGTGGCCGAGATGCTCCTCCAGAGCCACTTGGGCTTCGTCCACCTCCTCCCGGCCCTCCCGGACGGCTGGGCAAAGGGGACGGTGAAGGGCTTGGTCGCGCGGGGCGCCTTCACGGTGGACATCACTTGGGAGGGCGGCGTCGCGGTGGAGACCACCATCACCTCGAACGCCGGGAAGACCTGCGTGGCGAAGAGCAAGGCCTTCAAACAGCCGGGGGGCTTCGGAGTGATGCGCCTCTCCGACGGAGCCATCGTCACGTACCTCACCGCCAACGACACCATCACCTTCGAGACGGAGGTCGGCGAACGGTACTGGATCGCCTCCTCGGCGGGGAGGGAGCGGCACCGGCGGAGGCAGCACGGCTGGCGGCTCGGGCAGGTCGGGTGGCGGCGGTAGAGACGCTCGACCTCACCCGACCCGGCTCGCGATGAACGCGCGGGCGACGGCCTCCTGCGACTTCGGAACCAAGATGCACACGGGCATCCACGGGGCGAAGAACTGCTGCGTGCTGCGAGCACCGAAGGCCCGCGGGTAGGCCTCGACGCCCTGCTCGGCCATCGCCCGCACCATGGGCTCGACCTCGGCGGTGCGTTGGAGCTCCCACACGTTGACGAGCGGACCCACGCGCCTGACCACTTGAAACTCGTCGAAGAGATCCGCCGCGACGAGCGCGACAACGACGGCGCTCATCAGGAACAGCGTGCCCGAGGGGAAGGAGCCACCCAGCACCAGGAGCACCACCGGCACTCCGATGAGGACAGCCATGGACACCAGGAGCGCCCTGGGCAACAGCGAGCGCGCCGCCGCGGTCACCGCCTCCACGTCGACTCCAGGGCTCCACCTCGCCCAGAGTTGCGCCACCAGCGCCGGACGAAAGAACAGCACCCCGAGGACCAGCGCACAGACGAAGGCGACGAAGGCCTCGAGGGCGCCGTAGAACACCGGAGACCGGCTCAGGGCCTGAGGGAGGCCGCCCCAGTCGAACCAGCTCTGCAGCGTGACGGGCACCGAAGCAACAACTCCGCCGAGCGCCCAGGGGCTCGTCGTCGAGACGGGAAAGGGCGTGGTCGAGGGCTTCCCCGGGCCCCACGCCCGCGACGCGCGAGACAACCACAGAGACCACACGGCCGCAGCGGAGACCATCACTCCCGGCAGCAACACCACTCCCGGGCTGATCGCCCCGTTGGCCAGTGCGCGGGAGGCGACGGCGACCGGCCCGATGAGCTGGTCAACGCCGCCGACGCCCAGCAAGAGGCCCCAGCCGCTGCCCAGCCCTCGGCGCGAGGCGACCACCGCGAGCCCCAGCATCGCGCCCTCTGCCGCGAGCCACTGGGCCCACAGACTCCATGGCTCAGGGACCATGGTCTCGGCGAGTGAGCGCTGAAGGCCAAGCAACTGCACGACCAGGAGCCCACCGCCCACTGCCCAGGCCGTGCGATCCAGCCCGCGCCGTCGCTCAGCGCCCCCGACCCGCACGACTCGCAGCGCTGGCACCGCGAACGCGACCAGCTCCACGAGGACAAAGGCAGTCATGAAGGGCGCCAACGCCACCGGGAGCAGTGGAATGCCGGCGTCCTCGGCCCGCGGCAGGCCGAACACCGAGAGCCGATGGAGCACTCCGAGCCCGAGCCCGCACCCCAGCGTCACCAGCAGGCGCTGCACGGCATCGCTCCCCTCGGCCCGCACCTTGGGAGGGCGCTCACTCAACGTCGCTCCGCAGTCGGAGCACGTCACCGCGGAGTCGGCATACTCGGCAGGACGAAGGAACTTCCGCGCGAACGGGCAGCTCGAGTTGGGACACCATCTCATTGCAGTGAGCCGGAGCATGCCTGCCGCCACCGGCCGAGGCCAGCCCACTGCCGCTCAGAGCCACTCGTCGCGGAGGTCCAGGTAGCTGCGCTCGCCCGACTCGCAGAGCGCCGCCAGCACCGGGACCCGCGGGAGCTCGGTGGCCGCCCAGTAACGCCAGGCGGAGATCAACCCCTTCGAGAAGTCGTCGTTGCGAGGCGCAGCGGTTGCGGCGAGCTTGGCCCACATCCACCCGATGACGGTGGTCGAGGTGAGGTCGAGGAAATCAGCGGAGTGGCCGAGCATGCCCTCGACGTCTCCCGACGCGCCACGGGCCCCGAGCGTCGGTGTGAGAGCTACGAGCGCTGCGAGGGCCAGCTCGAGCGGCCGCACGTCGAGGCCAGCGCCGCGGGCACGGGTGAGGTCGGCCTCCACCTCCGCCGAGAGGGCGAGCAGCGCCGCGCCACCACCGGCGACGACTTTCCGCCCGAGGAGGTCGAGGCCCTGAATGGTGGTGGTGCCTTCATGTATGGAATTGAGCTTCTGGTCGCGCAGCCAGGCCTCGGGCAGGTATTCGCTCGAGTAGCCGTAGCCTCCGTGCACCTGGAGCGCGAGGGCATTGGCCTCGAAGCCCCGCTCGGCGGGAAAGGACTTGGCGATGGGCGTGAGCAGGTCGAGCAAGAGCTTCGAGCGAGCCCGGGTCTCTTCGTCGGTCGAGTGCTCCGAGAGGTCCGCGTAGCGCGAGGCCACCCCGAGGAGCGCCAACGAGCCCTCGACGATGGCCTTCTGTCGCAGGAGCATGCGCCGCACGTCGGGGTGCTGCACCAACGGCACCTGCGGAGCCGAGGCGTCGGTCACCCCGAGCGGTCGGCCTTGCTTGCGTTCTCGCGCATAGGCCAGGGCCTCGTGGTACGCGACCGACGCGGTGGCGGTGGCGTTGACGCCCACCATCAACCGGGCCTCATTCATCATCTGGAACATGCACTTGAGGCCCTGGTGCGGCGGGCCGACGAGGAAGCCCTGGCAGTCGCCCTCCTCGCCGAAGGCCAAGGCGAGCGACGGCACGCCTCTCCAGCCAATCTTGTGAATGACGCCGGTGACGTGCACGTCGTTGGCCACGAGCCCAGTGGGACCCACGCGCAGCTTGGGCACGGCGAACAGCGAGATGCCCCGGGTGCCGGGTGGCGCGCCCTCGATGCGGGCGAGGACCAAGTGCACCAGGTTTTCGGTGAGGTCGTGGTCTCCCGCCGAGATGAAAATCTTCGACCCCGAGATGAGAAAGCGCCCTCCCTCGGTCGGCCGGGCCCGCGAGGTGACATCGGCCAGACTCGAGCCAGCCTGGGGCTCGGTGAGCGCCATGGTGCCGGTCCACTGACCCGAGTACAGCTTCTCGAGGCACATGGCCTTGAGCTCGGCTGAGCCGAACGCCTCGATGAGGTGCGCGGCGCCGGTGGTGAGGCCGGCGTAAGCGTACGCCGAGAGGTTCCCCGCCATGAGGTACGCGGTTGAGAGCGTGCCCACGGTGAGCGGCAGCTGCTGCCCACCGACCTCCACTGGACGAACCGCCGCGATGACGCCGAGGTCAACCAGCTCTCTCCAAGCGGCGTGGAGCCGAGGGTGCACGGTGACGCGCCCATCGCTCAGCCGTGGAGGTGCTTCGTCCATCGCGCGGTACAGCGGGTAGAGCACTTCGCGGCCGATGCGACGACAGGCGGCCAGGTACGGGCGAATGGTGTCGGGGCCATGGCTCTCGAAGGCCGGCAGGGCGCAGAGGCCGGGCACGTCGAGCACGTCGTCCAGCAGGAAATCAACGAAGGCGTCGGAGACGAGGGGATTCATCGGTGGGCCGAAGCGTACTCAGCCCAGCCCACCGAATTCGAGGCCGAAGCGCCGAGACGCTACGCCATCGCCACCGCTTCGCTCGGCAAGCCTTGACCCGCGCCGAGGTGATGGGTGGAGGTGCTCAGCCGCACCAGACGCCCCAGGTCGACGATCAACGCCACCGCGCCGTCTCCGAGAATGGTGGCGCCCGAGAGCCCCTCCACATCTTTGTACATGGTGCCGAGCGTCTTGATGACCGTCTGGTGCTGCCCGATGACCTGGTCGACCACTACGCCGAAGCGGGCCCCGTCAGTGGTGGCGATGGCGATCTGCTCGATGGGTGGGCGCTCGCCCTCGACACCAAACCAGTCTCGGAGCCGTACGTATGGCACCAGCTCACCGCGCACCGAGGCGAATTGATTGCCATTGGAGCGGTCCACGTCTTGGGCCGTGAGCTCCACGCACTCCTCCACCAGCGACATGGGCAACACATAGCGACCGTCACCCACCGAGACCAACAGCCCGTCGATGATCGCCAGCGTGAGCGGCAGCTTGAGGGTGAAGGTGGTGCCCTTCCCCGGCTCGCTGTCCAGCTCGATGGAGCCCCTGAGCCCCCCGATGGAGCGCTTGACGACGTCGAGCCCCACGCCTCGCCCCGAGACGCTCGACACCTGCTTGGCGGTGGAGAACCCCGGCAGGAAGATGAGCCCGAACAGCTCACGCTCGCTCAACCGCGCGGTCTCGTCGATGAGGCCCTTCTGCACCGCCTTGGCCCTGATGGCCTTGGTGTCGAGCCCGCGCCCATCGTCGTGAATCTCGAGGAGCACGCTGGCGCCCGAATAGTAGGCCTTGAGCTGCACGGTGCCCTTGGCTGGTTTGCCGGCGGCGACCCGGTCGGCCGGCGGCTCGATGGCGTGGTCGCAGCAGTTGCGAATCAAGTGCACCAGTGGGTCACCGAGCCGCTCGATGACGGTCTTGTCCAGCTCGGTCTCGGCTCCATCGGTGACGAGCTCGATCTCCTTGCCCAAATCAGCCGACAGGTCATGCACCAACCGCTTGAACCGAGCGAAGGTCGTGCCGATCGGCACCATGCGAATGTTGAGGGTGTTGTCGCGCAGGTTCGCCGCGAGCCGCTCCACCACCTCGGCGATGCTGAGCAGCTCGGGGTCATCGCGGTTCAAGGCGATTTGCCCGAGACGGGCCTGGGCGATGACGAGCTCACCCACCAGATCGACCAGCGAGTCGAGCTTGGCCGCGGCGACGCGAATGCTGCTCGCCTCGTCCTTGGGCGCGTGGGCCGCTCGCTTCTCTCTCACCTCGCGCACGACGCGCTGCTCGACCGCCGCGGCCTCGACGCTTTCGGGCGACACGACGCCCTTCTCGACCAGGACCTCGCCGATCTTCTTCTGCGACTGGAGGGCCTCCGTGAGCTCCTCGACCTTCACGTCCTTCCGGTCGACGAGGATCTCCCCCAGCTTCTTGTTCGCTCCAGCGTCGGCGGCTCCGTCGTCGACCAGCTCGACCGTCACCTCGCTGCGGCCCTCGACGAAGATGAACACGTCTTTGATGGCGTTCTCACCCTTGTCGGTGGTGACGATGACGTCCCACGCCAGGTAGCAGGTCTCGGGCTCGAGCGACTCGAGCGGCGGCACCGCGCGCGCGTGCGCCACCACCTCGCAGGGCCCGAGGGCTCTCAGCTCGTCGAGCAGACCCAGTGGGTTGGTGCCGTCTTGGAGAATTTCGCGCGACGGGCGAAAGCGAACCCGGTAGCTCCGCGAGAGGGCCTTGGGCGCCGGAGCCGGCTCGGGCTTGGCGGGCGCCGCGACTGGGGTGGCCGGCTTGGTGGTGGTGGCTCCCGCGACGGTCTTGAGCTGCGCCACCACCGCGGCACGCTCTCCCTCGCCCTCGGCACCCAGGCCCTCCACCATCGCGCGGATGAGATCCTTCGAGCGCAGCGCGATGCCGATCAGCTCGGGGGTCACGGGAATGGCGCCGTTGCGCACGCGATCGAAGACGGTCTCGAGCTCGTGAGTGAATCGGGCGACCTCATCGAACCCGAACATCGCGCCCGAGCCCTTGATGGTGTGCATCGCTCGGAAGGCTTGGCCCACCAGCTCGAGATCGTCGGGCGCCTTCTCGAGCTCGAGCAGCGTCTCTTCCAGCTCGTCGAGGCGCTCCGAGGCTTCCTCTCGGTAGACCGACGAGAGTTGATCGAGATTGATGGCCATGTTGGGTCCCCTCGTCAGCGAATCAGCTTCTTCACCACGGCCAGAAGCTGGTCAGGACTAAACGGCTTCACCACCCAGCCCGTCGCCCCCGCGGACTTCCCGGCCTGCTTCTTCTCGTCGGCCGACTCGGTCGTCACCATCAGTATGGGGGTCAGCCGGTGTACCGGGTTCGCCCGCACCGCCTTGATGAAGCCCACGCCATCGAGGTTGGGCATGTTGAGGTCGGTCATGATCAAATTCATGGGGGTGTTCCCCAGCTTGGTCAGGGCGTCCTTGCCGTCGACCGCCTCGACGACCTCGTACCCGGCCTCGGTCAGCACCAACTTCACCACCTGCCTCAGGCTCAACGAGTCGTCGGCCGCGAGGATCTTCTTAGCTCCCATGGTCAATCTCCCTCCACAGCAGCGGGTCTTCGGTCAGGCGCAGCCCTGCACCCAGCGCGACAGTCTCGAGAGCGCCCCGCCCTCCGGGTACGAAACGAATCACCCCGCCCCGACCCACGGCACTCCGTGAAGCGGCCTCGACGAGCTGGAGGCCGGCCACGTCGACCTCCTCGACGCCTCGCGCATCGAGCTCGAGATCGCGCTCAGCCTCCAAGGCTTTGAGCAGCACCTCACGGAGCTGCACCACCTGCCCGACGCCAAGGGTACTCGGCAAACTGATGGCCATATCCGATCCTCTCTGATGGCTCGCAGGTTCGCGGCGCCAAAAGCCCAAAACATACGTAACGGCGCGGAACCGTTTCGTCGGGACTTCTGCTTCCAAGATCCGCGCCACGTGGTGAAGGCCGTGCTGACTCCGATTCGATGACCTGCGGCTGGGGTAAAACGCACATCGGAGTCGAGCGATACCCGCCTGCGGGGCGTCGGCTACCGGGTCGGGCCGCCGTGAGATCAACCTCGAGTGCCGTGGCAGGGCTCTTGCTTTCCGGCAACTCCGTGCAGCTTCGACCCCAAGGAGTACCGAATGACCGTCTCACAGAGAATCTATCTATTGGTGGGCGGGTCGGCGCTCGGGCTCGCGCTGGTCGCGGGCATCGGGGTGTACCAGGCCGAGCGAGTCTTCGCCGCCGCTAACTTCGGCAACGAGAACACGGCACCGGCGCTGGCGGCGCTCCACAAGGTCTCCATCGGAGTGTCGGATACCCGAATCACCATTTACCGGCACATTCTCTTCGGGACCGACGCGGCCAAGGTGGCTGAGCTCGATAGGAAGCTCGAGACGACGCTCGCCATGGCCCACGCGGGCCTCAAGGACTACGAGCCGACCATCGTCGACGGTGAGGATCGGCGGCGCTTCGAGCAGATCTCGAGCCTGCTCAGAGACTACGAGGCCGGCATGCCGCCAGCCTTGGCGATGTCCCGCGCCCTCAAGAAGGACGAGGCCAGAGACCTGCTCCCCCCGCTCTATGCCACCGGCAAAAAGCTCGATGAGTCCCTCTCCGACTACTTCCAGTACAACGTCGGGCTGGGCACAAAAGCGAGCAGCGACGCGGTGGCCATTCGCTCGGCGGCGGTGACCCAGTCGTTGATCGCATCCCTTCTCACCCTGATGGTCCTGGGTGGCTTTGGTTACTACATCGGGCGGTTCTTGATGAAGCAGCTCGGCGGAGAGCCGGCCCTGGCGACCGAGATCGCCAATCGCATCGCCAAAGGCGACCTGTCGTCGGAGATTCGGGTCGAATCAACTGACACCACCAGCCTCTTCTCAGCGATGAAGCGCATGTCCGAGGCGATTTCTTCGATGTCCGCCGAGACTCGAATGCTGTCGAAGGCCGCGGTGGAGGGGAAGCTCGCCACCCGTGCCGACGCGAGCAAGCACCAGGGTGACTTCCAGGCCATCGTCAAGGGTGTCAACGAGACGCTCGACTCGGTCATCACTCCCTTGACCATGGCGGCCACCTACGTCGATCGCATCTCCAAGGGCGACGTGCCCCCGAAGATCACCGACACGTACAACGGCGACTTCAACACCATCAAAACCAACCTCAACGCGCTCATCGAGATATTCACCGGCTTCGCCGCGGTACAGCAAGAGATGTCGGCCAGGCACAACCAGGGCTTCATCGACGACGCCATCGCAGCCGAGCGCTTCCCCGGCGCCTTCTCCGTCATGGCGAAGGGCATCAACACCCTGGTCGCCTCGCACATCTCGGTCAAGATGCGGGTGGTCGAAGTGGTGAAGAAGTACGCCAAGGGTGACTTCTCAGACGACATGGACCGGCTGCCCGGCAAGAAGAAGCAAATCACCGACGCCATCGACGGCGTCAAAGCCAGCCTCCAGTCTATTCAGGCGGAGATCATGACGCTCGTCGAGGCGGCGTTGGCAGGCAAGCTCGCCACCCGAGCCAACACGGGCAAATTCGAGTTCGCCTTCAAAGACATGGTCGGAGGCATCAATGAGACTCTCGACGCCGTCATCGGGCCCTTGAACGTCGCCGCCACCTACGTCGACCGCATCTCCAAAGGCGACATNNACACCTACAACGGCGACTTCAACACGCTCAAGAACAACCTCAACGTTCTCGTCGAGGCGATGGAGAAGGTCACTCAGGTCTCCAAAGAGATTGCCGGTGGCAACCTGATGGTCACCGTCACGCCCCGCTCCGATCGCGATGAGCTGATGAAGACCCTGGCCGAGATGGTGAAGAACCTCGGTGATGTCGTCGGCGACGTCCGCACTGCCACCAACAACGTCGCCAACGGCTCACAGGAAATGACCTCCTCCTCCGAGACGGTGAGCCAGGGCGCCACTGAGCAGTCGTCCTCCATCGAAGAGGTCTCCTCCTCCGTCGAGCAGATGAGCGCCAACATCAAGCAGAACGCCGACAACGCCACCCAGACAGAGAAGATCGCCAACAAGGCCGCCAGTGACGCCATCGAGGGCGGTAACGCCGTCTCCCAGACCGTCGCCGCCATGAAGCAGATCGCCAGCAAGATCTCCATCATCGGAGAGATTTCCCGCCAGACCAACCTCCTGGCCTTGAACGCCGCCATCGAAGCGGCNNGAGCACGGCAAGGGCTTCGCGGTGGTCGCCTCGGAGGTCCGCAAGCTCGCTGAGCGTAGCCAGAAGGCAGCGGCGGAAATCACCGACCTCTCGAGCACCTCGGTCGCGGTGGCCGAGAAGGCCGGCGAGCTCCTCGGGCGAATCTTGCCCGATGTGCAAAAGACGGCCGAGCTGGTTCAGGAGATTACCGCCGCGAGCCGCGAGCAAGACACCGGCACCACGCAGATCAGCAAGGCGATTCAACAGCTCAACCAGGTCATTCAGCAGAACGCCTCGGCGGCCGAGCAGATGGCCGCGACCTCCGAAGAGTTGGCGAGCCAGGCCGGGCGCCTCCAATCCACCATCGGCTTCTTCAAGGTCGAAGGCGGGCGCAGGGAACCAGAGGCCACCGTCGCCCACGCTCGAAGGGCGCCAGCCGCCCGACCGCCCAAGCAGAGCCGCCACGAGAGCCTGGCCCGGGCAGAGACCACCGCCAAGCCCCCGGTCTCGAGGAATGGCGCCTCCATCACGCTCGGCGGCGATGAGCCGGTCGACAAGGACTTCACCGCCTACTGAAGGGAGTCCTCACCATGGCCGACGTCATCGCCCCATCTCAGTACCTCACCTTCTCCTTGGACAAGGAGCAGTTCGCCGTCGACATCGGGAAGGTCCGCGAGGTGCTCGAGTTCTCCTCCGTGACGAAGGTGCCCCGCACCCCAGACTTCATGCGTGGCGTCATCAACCTCCGCGGCAGCGTCGTGCCCGTCATCGACCTCCGCCTCAAGCTCGGCCTCAGCCGCACCGAGGCCACCATCGACACCTGCGTCATCATCATCGAGGTCCAGAGCCCCTCGGAGCGCTTGGTCCTCGGCGCCCTCGCCGACTCCGTGCAGGAGGTCATCGAGCTCGACCCCAAGAGCATCGACCCTCCGCCTCGCATGGGCACCCGAGTCAACATCGACTTCCTCCGCGGCATCGGCAAGCGCGACGAGCAGTTCCTCATGCTCCTCGACATCAACCGCGTCCTCACCGACGACGAGCTACACACCGTCGCTGACGAGGCAGCTCATCCCCCGCCACCGGCCCAGGGAGTCGCGCTGGCCGAGGCGCGCTGAACCCACTGCACACCGTTGGTGGGGCATTCCGCACCACGGAGTCCCCACATACCCGCCCGCCGCACTCGCGCACCGAGCCAGCCCCTCGTCATCACTGCGCAAACTCGGCGCGCTCACTGGCAGACAGTTTGCTCACCGCAGCATGTCCCCCTCGTCGTCGCCTCGCGCAGTCGATTCAATTGCGTTCTCACGATTTCTGGAGGTGCCTCCATGTTCAAGAATCTAAAGGTGAGCACGTTGCTCACTTTGGGCTTCGGCTTCGTCGCGCTGCTGCTCCTCGGGGTGCTGGCCGTTGGCATCACCAACATGGCCAGCATGAACGAGGAGACCCGGCTCCTGGTCGAGGATCGCTACGCCAAGACCGCCATCGTGGCCAAGGTCGCGGAGAACAACCTCGACATCGGCCGGCAGCTCCGCGGCATGGCGATGAGCGAGAGCCAGGCCGAGGTCGACAGCCTCCGGCAGATCATCGAGAAGCACCGTTCGGACAACACCGAGGCGCTCGCCAAGCTCGAGCGAATGATCACCTCGCCGCGCGGCCACGAACTGTTCTCGGCGGTGAAGCAGGCCCGCGAGGTCGCGAACTCCAAGTACCTGCCCTTCTATGACCTGCTCAAGAGCGACCACAAACAGGCCGTCGCCTTCATGCTCGCCGAGTTTGTTCCAGCCAACAACGCCCTGGTGAAAGCGCTCGACGCGATGACTGAGTACCAGGCAGAGGCGATGGCGGCGGGCACCAAGGAGGCGGAGGCCGCCTACCTGAGCGCGCGAACCTTGATGATTGTGATTGGGGTCATCGCGATGCTCTCGGCGATGCTCATCTCCTTCTTCATCACTCGCAGCCTCACCAAGACGGTTGGTGGTGAGCCGGCGCAGGCGACAGAGATCGCCAACCGCATCGCCGAAGGCGACCTCTCGAGCGAGTTCTCCGTCGCAGCCGGAGACACGACAAGCTTGCTCTCAGCCATGAAGCGCCTGTCCCAGGCCATTCATGCCATGACAGCCGACGCGAATCTTCTCTCGAAGGCTGCGGTCGACGGCAAGCTCTCGACCCGGGCCGACGCGAGCAAGCATCAAGGAGATTTCAAGGCCATCGTCAACGGCGTGAACGCCACCCTCGACGCGGTCATCAACCCGCTCAACGTCGCGGCCACCTACGTCGACCGAATCTCGAAGGGCGAGACGCCGCCCAAGATCACCGACACGTACAACGGTGACTTCAAC
>PMBV01000553.1 GCA_003153055.1 Myxococcales bacterium | reverse complement strand
TTCAACTCGACGTTTGCGCGGCACCCCGTAGCGGATCGCCGTGCCCTCATCTTGTCGCCGCGCAAACGCCTACTGGTTTGTGCGTTTCACGCCGAGGGTGTCAAGTCTGTCCGTAATGCCGCGAACTCGCTACCGCGTCGACCGCGAAGGCCTCGAGTCGCTCGGCGCGGCGTGGTGGCACGGTGACGACGCGCGGCCAGGCTGGCGCGACGTGCCGCCAGGCACCCGTGCCGAGGTGATCGACTGCGTGCGCACCCTGCTCGAGCGCCCGGTGACCGCGACGCCCGGCGATGTCGCGGTGCTCGCGCAGGCCGCGAGCGCCACCCAGGCGAGCGGCGAACGTGCAACGCGACGCCGCGACGCGATGGCCGAGCTCGCGCGGGTGCCCACGCGCATGCTGATGCAGCTGCTCAGCCTCGCCCGCGGTACCGGCTTCGTGAGCCTCGACCCGCGCAGAGACCGCGTAGGTCAGCCTGGCTCGATCCCGGTCACAGTGCGCGTCGGGCGAGTTCCTGCATGTCGGCGACCTCGAGCACGTGCTTCGGCGCGCCCTCGATCACGCACCGGAGCATGGCCTGGCCAACTTCGTCCAGGGTCATGGCCGAGCCGGGAAACAGCGCCTTCCACACTGGGTAGAGCCAGAGCACTGGCTTGAACGCTGGCTTCACATTCTTCTGCCCAGCGACCGGCTTCATCAGCGCAGGGCGAAAGTTGTAGACGGCCTTGAAGGGGAGCTTCATCAAGGCGTTCTCTGCCCTGCCCTTCACCCGGGCCCACATGACGTTGCCCTGCTCGGTGCTGTCCGTCGAGCGCCCGGAGACGTGAGCCATCACCATGCCCGGGTTGAGGCGCGCCAGCACGGCGGCGACATGCAGGGGCGTGTCGTAGGTGGTTCTCGTGTAGTCGGCCTCGCTCAAGCCGACCGAGCTGATGCCGGCGCACCAGAGGCAGGCGTCGTACCCCGCCAGCTGCGACTGCACTGCGTCGAGCTCCATGAAGTCAGGAACCAGCAGCTCGGTCAGCTTCGGGTGCGTCAGGCGCGCGCTCCTGCGGCTCACCGAGATGACCTTCTCGACGCGAGGGTCGTTCAGGCAGTGCAGGAGCACACCCTCGCCAACCATTCCGGTGGTGCCGGTGATGATGATCTTGAGTGCCATGGACATGAGGTATCACTTCTTTGGCCCGCGCGATGAGCGACACCGTGCGCAGGTGGCGGTCAGCGACTCGGCGAGGGTGCGGATCGCGTTCAGCGTGCGGAGCCGAAGTCGGCCGATGCGCTCGGCGGCGTGCGATGGCGGATCAGCGAAGGGCCGCGAAGAGCGCGGGAGGATCAGCGCCGTCCGGCAGCCCGGAAACCTGCCCGTCGCCCAGTTCGACGACGAGCCACTCGCCGGCCGCGGTGCGCGCGAGATCCATGCTGAGCGCGCGGGTGTTTCGCTCCTTCTACCTCTTGGCCTCGGGCGCGACCGTCTTCTTCCCCCAGCCGGCGGGACGCTGGTGCGCGGCGTCACTGCCTCGCCCGGGGTGGGGTCGACTTCGAGCGCTGAGCTCGTCGCTCGAAGAGAACGCGTCGATGCCCGGCCACGCGGCGCACCTGAAGCGTGGGTCGGAATCTGGTACCATGGTTGGACCATGAGCACGCGCACTGCCTCCCGCGTGAAGGCCCACCTCGCTGAGGTCATCGAAGCGGCGAGGGAGTCTGGCGAGGCCATAACGATCACCAAGAATGGGGAGGGCACGGCGGTGCTGCAGGGGGACCTCGCCTCCTACGAGGCCATGCGGCGGTCGCTGGCCATGCTGAAGGTGGTGGCCCAAAGCGAGCGCGACCTGGCGCGGGGACGGTCCATCTCGCAGCATCGTGTCTTCAGGGGCCTCCGCAAGCGGCTCGCTGCGCGGTGAAGCGCTACTCGGTGCGGTGGGCGTCGGTGGCCAGCGACGACCTCACTCGCATCATCGACTACATCGCGGCCGAGAGCCCCCTCAACGCCCTCAAGGTCGCGGACCGCATCGAGGCCCTTGCTCGCTCCCTGGAGCATTTCCCGAAGCGAGGCCACGCCGTGCCCGAGTTGGCCCAGCAAGGCATTCAGGCCTGGCTTGAGCTGAACGCCGCGCCGTGGCGCCTGATCCACCGAATCGAGGGCCGGCGGGTTGAGGTGGCGGGGAGGGCGAGGAGGTCCTCGTAGGTGGGGAGTTTGGCGAGCGGCCTCATGCGAGAAGCTTACCGGGGGGGGCGCGCGCGCGTCGAGGAGCCAGACAGGTCTGACTCGTTGGCCGAAGAGCCCGGGCTCACCGTCGGCGTGTTCTCCATCGCCGAGGCACGATCCGTTTTCCAACCGTGGCCGCCTCCCTGGCGCTCCGGGCCGGGGTGGAGCACGCGGTGAAGCAGTTTCCCTTCTCGACGCTCCTCTTCTCGGGAGCCGTGGGTCAGTACGGCGAGTGCCGCTGCCACACCGACGAGATCGGGGCGTCGGGTGTGTCGGAACGGAGCTGGAGGGCGTCCACCAGCGCCTCCCAGTCTGGCCCACCGACTGCGTACCGCGGCGTCCACCAGGAGCGGCGGACCTTCAGGGGCCAACCGAACCGGTCGTCCAGCGCGCCGATGCTCAAGGTCCGGCCGCTCCGGAAGCGGAGCTTCACCATGGGGAAGCGAATCGCAGCGCGCCCCGCCGAGTACAGCTTCCGCTCGCGCCGAACCTCCGACGCCGGGTCGCGCTCGAGCACAGCTCCGGTCGTTCCTCCGAGGAGCGTGATCCAGCCATCCGCCAGGGTCATGCGAAAGGAAGGCGGCGGCCGCCGAGTCGCGGCTCGAACCGTGCGGTACAGCCCGGTCGCGACCATCGCGACGAGGACCACCGCGACGGCACCGCTGGCGAACGGTGAGGGAACGCGCTGGCTATAGATTCCCAGCACGGGGCCCAGCACGCACATCGCGGCGATGGTTTGAAGC
This sequence comes from Myxococcales bacterium, assembly GCA_003153055.1. The sequence goes on along the minus strand of PMBV01000553.1, from coordinate 4,829 downwards.
CACGGCATCATCGAGCGCAAGCCGGCGCGCGCGGTCGATGGGTGGAGCATGATCTCCATCGCTGCCGCGCCCGGGGCCGCCGCAGGCGGTGGCGGCAGCATGGACCGGAGCTCCCGCAAGAAGTCGGCGAAGTCACCCGCCTCGAGCGTCGCGTCGATGCGGTAAGTCGGCGAGGCGGAAGGGGCCTCGCCGAGGGCGTGGTCGCGACCCGCGATGGCAAGGGCGGCGCGGCCCTGGTCCACCAGGGCGACCGTGCCCTGGTTCAGCCAGACGTGCGGGATTTGCCAGGAGGCGAGCCGGAGCCGTGCCCCACGGAGCGGCACCTCGTGTTCGCCAACCACGAGGCGTCCACCTTCGATGGCGACGCGTCCGCTTCGCCCGGTCGCCGCCCGGGCCCAGGTGACCCAGCAGCCCAGCACCGCAGCGATGCCGGCGCCGAGGAGGAGGGGGCGAGCCCACCCCGGCAGGGGCACCGCAGAGGCCTGGGAGGCGGAGATCGCGACCATCGCGGTGACCATCAGCGCCGCTGGCGCCGCGTAGGCCGAGCGGGGTGACGCCAGGTTCGCCTTCCAGGCGCGGGATGAGGGGCCGGGCGCTCGCACCACTTGATGGTACCCCCCGCTTCGCTCCCGTGTCGCGGAGTCGTCTCTGGGCTTCGTGCCGTCGAGTCTCGCGACCGCGTACGCAGCAGCCCTGTCGCCTCCACTTCCGCGGTACGCCTCTACCCACTCCTCGGCCCCATCGAATGGTTCATCGAGAACGGTTCCATCTCATCAACAACGCGGCACCTTCGAGCCCAAGGCCTTCGCAGAGATCTCCGACGCCGACTGGCTGCGCTTCTTCGAGATGAACGTGATGAGCGGGGTCCGGCTGTCTCGCGCGTTGCTCCCGCGGGCTCGCCGAGAGCGCCTCGGGGACCCGGGTGACGGTGAACAGCGTGCTCCCCGGCCCGACGCTCTTCGAGGGCGTGGGGCATCACCGAGGTGCACGGCAACTTCTCGGTGTCGTACGGGCTCGGAGGGAGCTTCGGCTGCCTCTGCCGCGGGCTCCGCCACGAGCTCGTCGCCGGCTCCGTCCTCATCGGCCGCGCAGGTGACGAGTACATGTGCACCCACGAGCACCACGGTCAGGGAGACCACTGCCTGTGCTTCCACCTCACGCCCGATCTGGTGGACACCATCGACGATCGCCCGGAGGTGTGGGCCGCCGTGAGCCTCCCGCCCCTGGCCGCGCTGATGGTGCTGGGAGAACTCGCCCACTCGGCAATCGCGGGCCACAGCGACGTCGGCCTCGACGAGGTCGGCCTGTGGCTCACCGCTCGCATGATGGGCTCCGCCACCGGCCGCGCCCTCCGATCTCCCACCACGGGTGGAAAGGAGCGCCGTCGCGCGGTCGCTGCGGCCCTGTGGCTCGACGCCCATTCCGACCAGGACGTCGACCTGAAGGCCACTGCCGAGCAGGTCGGCCTCAGCCCGTTTCATTTCTTGCGGCTGCTCTCGAGCGTGGTGGGCGCCACGCCGCACCAGTACCTGGTCCGCGCTCGCCTCCGCCACGCCGCCCGGCTGCTCGCCGCTGAGGATCGATCGATCACCGACGTCGCCCTCGACGTGGGCTTTGGTGACGTATCGAACTTCGTGCACCTCGAGGCGGCGGTGCTCCCTCGTCCCAGCTGTCCAACCCTCGCCCGTGCCGAGAACCCCTTGGCGGCGTAGGGGCCCGAGCCGCACTGGCCGGGTGCAAGCCGGTCGCAAGCTCCTCGCTGCCTCCCACGGCCGGACCCGCCTCATGAGCGGCGATCGCTGAGGGGCCACGCTTGACAGCGTGTGCCCAGGGGGATTGCGTGCGAAACCATGAGCCTTCGCGAGAGGTGTTTGGTGTTCGGTTGCATGGCGATCGTGCAGGGCTGCAACTGTAGTGACGACGGCGGCCGCGACGGGGGGCCTTTCGACACGGGCGCACTCGAGGCCGCGGCTATCGACAGAGCGGGCAACCTCATTCTGCTGCGCACCGACGGCGGCTTTGATCTGCTGGTGCAGAATGGTGACGCTGGCACCACCGGTTCGCTCTCGAGCCCTCGCTGGAACCCGCAGGCCACGCGGCTGGCCTTCACCGACTGTGATCGCGCCTTCGTGCGTGAGCCAAGTGGTGAGGTGGCGCCTGCCCACACGCGTCAGGGCACTCGCTACCGCGACCGCACCTGTCGGGTCGAGTGGTCTTCTGACGGGACCCGCTTGGCGATCGATGGCACCGACGACGCCACTGACGGGACCGCGCTCTTTCTGGTGCCGCTGGGTGGCGGCAACCCGCAATTCGTTGGCGAGGCCGATCACTGGGCGTGGGAGCCCGGCCGCCAATCGCTCGTCTACGGAGCCTACGACCCCGACTTCAGCGGCCCCGTCACCCGACGGTACGATCTGGTCACCGGTGATGCCGGGGTGCTCTTCGAAGGCGAGCTGCTCGAGGTGCTGCGCAACGGGCTGCTGCTGTTCACGCGCCCCCAGCGCGGAGCTGACGGCGGCAGCGAGCAGGCGCTGCTCTACTGGTGGCCCGACGGCGGCGTCACCGAGGCTGTTCCACCAGCGTGGTTCGGGGCCTTCCGCAACGCAGTGAGCGCGACGGGCTCGCCCTTCGCCGACGAGTTCATGGTGCGCGGCATGAACGACCAGTCCGCCACGCGCGCGTTGAGGGTGAGCATCGGCGGTGCTGTGTCCGTGCTGTTCGACATCCGCGGCGGCGCCCCCGAGTGTTTCCGCTTTGTGCCTGGGGGCGAGTGGCTCAGCTACGAAGACGGCGAGCCCTACGAGCTGTTCGCCTTTTCGCGCGACGGCGGCAGCGCACAGCTCGCCTCACCACCCCTCAGCGGCGGTGCGGGCTGCCTCGACTGGCGCCGTCGGTAGACGCACGCCGCTACGCCCGATGGAGGTTCAGTTCGGGACGCACACCCCGTTGGAGTCACAGCTCGTCTGGGCCGGGCAGACGCCCCCGCACGGCGTCAGCGCCAGCGCGTTGACCGAGGCCCCTCGAGTGCCCGCCGTGCCGGTCGACGACGCCGGCCCAGGTGAGGACCCACCCTGCCCCCCCGCGCCACCGGTGTCGACGGACGTCGGCGTGAGGAAGGTGTTGGTCGCGCTCAGGCTCGCCGGGTCGACATTGAAACCCAACACCCCGAACGATGGGCCACCCGCGCCACCGCCGCCTCCGCCGCCAGGGCCGCCGTTGCCTCCCTCGCCGCCCTTCCCGCCGACGGAACTGCTCCACAGGTGCGACAGGCCGCCGAAGCCGCCCGCGCCCCCCAGCCCGCCAGCGCCACCGAAGCCACCCTCGCCTCCATTGCCGCCGGTGCCGCGCTGTAAGCGATTGCCCACCAGCGTGGGGAGGCTCGCACCCGAGGTGGACGAGACGATGAAGAGGGCCACCGAGGCGCCACCCGCGCCGCCAGAGAGGCCACCCGTTCCGCCGCAGCCACCAGCCGCCCCGCCACCCCCGGTCGCGCCGATCTGCCAGCCGGTGCACCCATTGGCCACGAGGAACCGGGCCACCCCACCGCCCGCTCCGCCTCCGCCTCCGCCCTCGGCGGTCGTTCCCGAGGCGCCCGCGCTGGCCCCGTTCGGAGCGGCGACCCATCGGCCGGCCACCACGCTGCCGTGCCGGGCGCTGAGGAGTGCTCCTGCCCCGCCCTGGCCGCCGAGCCCGTCTGTCCCAGGCTTCCCGTCGTCTCCGTCGTGCTGCTGAATACTGGAGGGGAACCCCGACTCGGTGACGTGGCCACAGCCCGCGCCCGAGAGCGTGTCGTAGCTCCAGTCCCAACCGCCTCGCCCATTCTTCGAGCTCGAAGGCGGAGCGACGTACATCTGCTGCTGCCCCTGGTTCCCAAGGAAGGTGTACCCCGGGCAGACGACGTCGCCACCAGGTGCTCCGGAGGCACCGCCGCACTGGGGGTTGGTGCCGGCCGCCCCGCCGAGCTGCTGGTTGGCCCCGATGCACACCCCGAGGTTGAAGAATCTGCTGTCGAGGCCGGTGGCGCCGTTGACCTCCGACGAGCTCTGCCTGCCGTACCCTTGAGAGCCCGTCGGCCCGCGCCCGCCACGGCCTCCCCGCCCGGCGATGACGTCACAGCTCGCGAGCACGAAATGAGGCCCGACGTCTTTCAGGTACACCGCGATCGACGGCTCGCCCGGGGCCCCGTCAGCGGTGGTGATGGCCACGTCCCACCCGACGATGGTGAAGCCAGCCACCACCGTCTCGGCGGACCCGCTGCCCAGGGCCTCGGCGTGCAGGGCGGCCAAGGCCCCGCTCGAGGGCTGCACGCCCAACAACTGGGTGGGGTGTAGCTTGGGGTCGCGCTTGAAGAAGTCGAGGGAGTAGCCGCCGAAGAGCTGAGCGCCGTCGAACAGCCGCACGTCCTCCCGGTACAGGCCCTGGGCCACCAAGACGTAGCGCTTGCCTTGCGCCTGCATCGCCAGGAGCCCCTGGTTGATGGTCTGCAGCGGCTGGGTGCGAGTGCCGTTCCCTCCCGCGGACGCTGTGGACGACACGAAGATGGCGTCGGTGAGCACCCCGTCGATGCCATCGCAGTTCTCGTCGACCCACGACGGCCCGCCGCTGGCCGAGGGCAACCGATCAGGCGGGTCCATCGACACGTTCCCCTGCACCCGGCGGCACTCGCAGCCATCAGACCGATCGCCATTGACGTCGACCCATTCGTACACGGTCCCCCCCACCGTCTCGGTGAGGCACGGGCCCATGACACAGGAAGGGAAGGCTGGAGAAGTGTCGCAGACTCCGGTGGTGTGCTGGAGCGTGGGCGAGAAGTACTTGGTGCAGTCGTT
>PMBV01000216.1 GCA_003153055.1 Myxococcales bacterium | reverse complement strand
GCTGGTGGAGGTGCAGGGCACCGCCGAGCACGGCGCCTTTGATCGCGCCCAGCTCAACGCGATGCTCGACGCCGGCGGCGCGGCCATCGAGGGGCTCTTCGCCAAGCAGAAGGCGGTCCTGGCGTGAGTCGTTCGCTCGTGTTCGCCACCACGAACCAGGGCAAGCTGGGAGAGCTCCGGGCGCTCCTCGGCCCGTCGTGGATCGTCAAGAGCGCCGCCGACTTTCCTCATGTGCCCGACGTGGAGGAAGACCGCGACACCTTCGAGGGGAACGCAGCTAAGAAGGCCCACGCCTTCGCCCAGGCGCTGGGGCTCTGGGCCCTGGCCGACGACTCGGGGCTGTGCGTCGACGCGCTCCACGGTGGGCCGGGGGTCTACTCGGCGCGCTACGGGCCCACTGACGACGCCCGCATCACCCGGCTCCTCGGAGAGCTCGCGCTGGTACCCGACGGCCTACGGACCGCCCGCTTCGTCTGCGCCATGACCCTCGCTGGGCCTGGGGGCGAGGTGCAAGAGACTCGAGGCTCGTGCGAGGGCCGCATCGGTCACGAGCGCAAGGGGACGAACGGCTTCGGGTACGATCCCATCTTCTTCCTTCCCGATGGGCGCTCGATGGCCGAGCTCACCAAAGACGAGAAGTCGGCCCTCTCGCACCGGGGGGCTGCGTTCCGGCTCATCGTTCCTCACATCGAGGCGCTGGTGCGCTGAAGGGGCCCGTCAGCGGGAGCGCGCCGCGGAGGCCCGCTTCCCCGACGGCTCTGCCTGGAACAACTCGCCCTGCGTCGGCTCGAGGCCGAGGGCCTTTTTGACCGGGGCGAAGCTCCTCCGGTGAAAGGGCAGCACGCCCAGGCGATCGAGCGCCTCGAGGTGCTCCGGGGTCGGGTAGCCCTTGTGCGCCTTGAAGCCGTAGCCAGGGTGCTTCTGATCGAGCTCGGCCATGAGTCGATCGCGGGTCGTCTTGGCGAGGATCGCTCCGGCGGCGATGGAGAGGCTCTGGGCGTCGCCTTTGATGATGCCTCGCTGTGGCTGGGGCACTCCCGGCACCTTCCGCGCGTCGACCAACAGGTAGTCGGGGGTGACGGTCAGGCCCTCGACCGCGCGCCGCATCGCCAACAGGCCGGCGTGGTAGATGTTGATCTCGTCGATCTCCTCGACGCTGGCCCAGCCCACCGCCCACGCCACCGCGTCGCGCTTCACCGCCACGGCCAGGGCCTCGCGCTTGGCCTCGTCGAGGATCTTCTTCGAGTCGTCGAGCCCTCGCAGCTTGTAGCCCTTGGGCAGGATGGCCGCCCCCGCGCACACGGGCCCAGCCAGCGGCGCCATGCCCGCCTCATCGACGCCGGCGATGCGCTCGAAGCCCTCTGCCCACAAGGCCACCTCGAACTTCAGCATGTGCCGGAGCCGCTGGCCTTCGACGCGGTTCTCGGTCTGCCTTCGCCTCAGGGCCTTCGCCAGGGCTCGCGCACCGGCCCGCGGGTCAGCTTCGAGCGCCTCGAGGAGCCCGCCGGTGACCGGGGTGCCCTCGGTGAGGTGCTGGCGACGGAGCTCGCTCAGGGACGGCGGTGTCAGGCGCATTGGCTCCACGCACTATAGGCGGGTTTCCAGCAGGCCGAGGCCCTTCGGTTCGACCTCGTCCCAGCTGGTCTTGAGCCAGGCCTCGTAGGCGGCGCGCTGGCTCTCGGTGGGGCGATCGACGCGCGCGAGCCAGCAGGTGTCGAGAGGCTTGGGCCCCAGCGTCACCGGCACCTCGAGGAGCCGCTCCCGGCGGAACAGGGTCACCGTGACGACCTCGCCTGGCTTTCGCTCTTCGCAGCGGGCCACGAGGGTGGCCGCGTCGCACTTGAGGTGGTCGAGGGCGCACACCTCGTCATCGGCGTAGAGCCCAGCCTCCATGGCGGGTGAGCCGACGACGACGGTGGCGATGGCGTTGCCGCGCGCGGTGACCCCGAGCCAGCCCTCGTCTTTCCGCTCGGCCCGCCGTGGCGGGGTGCCTCCCTTGTCGACCGGCGACTCGCGGGTGCGGGTCTTGGCCTCGAGGCCCACGGTCTCGAAGATCGAGAGATCGAGCTCGTCAGTGGACCTCAGCGCTCGCTCGAAGAAGGGGCCCAGGTCAACTCCCGCGACCTCGGCGGCGGCGGCCTCCACGCCGTTCTCTGGAGCTCCCGATTCGTCGCCGTACCGCCTCCACAAGAGTCGCAGCACGTCGTCGAGGGATCGTCGTGAGCTCGTGGCCTTGCGAATGGTGAGATCGAGCAGCGCGCACACGAGCTCGCCCTTCGCGTAGTAGCTGATGGCCGTGTTGGCCGTGTTCTCGTCGGGCCGGTAGTGCTTGATCCACGCCACCATCGAGGCCTCGGCCAGCGACATGCTCTTCCGGCCCGGAGTCGCCAGCACGCTCGTCACCGTCTCACCCAGGCGCGACAGGTAGCGGCTCGTGCTCAGGCACCCGGCGCGATGGGTGATCAGGCTGTCGTAGTAGCTCGTGCCTCCCTCGAAGAACCAGAGCAGCTGAGTGTAGTTCTCCTGGGCGTAGTCGAAGGGCACGAAGCGCTTGGGCTTGATGCGCTTGACGTTCCAAAGGTGCAGGTACTCGTGGGCGCAGAGGGTGAGGAAGTCTTCCCACCCTCGAGGGGTCGACAGCGCCGTGCGAGGGTAGAGGAGCGCCGTCGACGCCTTGTGCTCGAGCCCTCCCCGGCCCTTGTCGGTGCCGTAGAGGAAAAAGACGTAGCGGTCGTTGGGCACGCCGTCGAAGAGCGCCGCCTCGGCCTCGATGATGCGGGTGAGGTCGCCCACCAGCCGCTTCTCGTCGAGCTGCAGGTCACCCCACAGGGCGAGCTCATGGGCCTTGCCCCCGGCGATGAACTCGATGGGCGGGGTGGGGCCGAGCTCGAAGGGCGAGTCGACCAGCTCGTCGTAGTCGGCGGCGAGATAGCCCAGGTGATCGCGGCGGAGCGTGGTGGTGACGTGCCAGGAAGACGGGGCTTCGATCCGTACCCGGTGGGGCCCCAGCCGCAGCTGCTCGGAATAGAAGAAGAGCGTCGCTCCGTTGAAATACCCGTGCGTGCCGTCGAGGTGGCTGGTGCGCACCGTGAGCTCGTTGGCGTAGACCCGGTACCGGCAGCGCACCGGCGCTCCCTGCGACACGATGCGGTAACTGCGCTTGTCGACGCGGGTGAAGGGGAGCCGGGTGCCGGCCAGATCGGTCACCTCGAAGTCCTGCACGTGGCGGGCATACTCCCTGACGAGGTAGCTCCCCGGAGTCCACACCGGCAAGCAGACGCTGAGGTCCGACAGGGAGGTCGCGGGAAAGTCTGCCTCGACCTCGAAGAGGTGCGAATGCGGGTTGGGCATCGAGACGCGGTACGTGACGGGGTGGCCCATGGCGATGGGGTCTACCGTAACTCCTCAGCTTGGTGAGAGGCTGCGTCAAGGTCTTGCGCCGGGTAGCTGAAAATATGTTCAGTGTCCGCGTGAACCGCGAGACGTTGCTTTCCCTGATTCACCGGCTGGGCGAGGAGTTCGCCCGGAGGGACATGCCCGAGCACACCCGGAGGCTGAGGCTCTTCTGGCTGGCGGCGAGGCACGGGCTCCTCAAGGGGCAGAACGAGCTCGACGTGAAATGGAGCGAGGCCCACCTGCTCGATTGGCTCGAGGCGCTGCGGTTACCTCCGTACGACGGGGCGCTGCCAGTGCGAGCCAAGGGGGCGGGGTGCCCGCGGTGTGGGTGTGAGCCAGGGGTCTTGCCATCGGGGCGCACGGTGCTGGTGTTCCCCGGGGGAGTGAAGATGCGGTGCCAGGCGTGCGCCCAGGCCTGGCTCGAGCTCGAGTGATTTCGGGCGCGTAGGGTGGGTGGTCTTGGGCGGCCTTCGCTGGTATGGGCGCAGCCATGGAGATGTTGCTGTCAGTCGACTTTCATTTCAGCGCTTCACACCTGCTGCCGCACTACGACGGGCCGTGCAAGCGGCTCCACGGCCACAACTACGTGGTGCGCCTCACCCTCGCCGGTCGCCCCCAGCCGAAGGACGGAATGATCCGCGACTTCGACGAGGTGAAGCGAACCGTCTGGGCCGAGGTGCTCTCGAAGCTGGACCACTACCATCTCAACGACGTCGTGGAGAACCCGACCGCCGAGAACCTGGTGGTGTGGATCTGGGATCGCCTCGCGCCGCTGATCCCCGGGCTCAAGGAGCTGAAGATCTGGGAGACCCCGGAGTACTGCGTTACCTACCGTGCTCCGTGAGCCGCTCGCCTCGATCTCGCCGTCCTGACAAGAAGGCCATGCAGCGGGCCGTCGCGGCGTTCCTCGAGGCGGCCGGCCTCGACCCGCTCGACCCCAACCTCGCCGAGACGCCCCGGCGGGTGGCAGACGCCTGGGCTGACGAGTTCCTCTCCGGGTACCGGCAGACCGCGGCCCAGGCCCTCGACGAGCGCTTCCCCCTCTCGGCCCCTTCAGACGGAGAGCTGGTGGTGGTGACGAACCTGCGCTTTCGATCGATGTGCCCGCACCACCTCCTGCCCTACAGCGGCAAGGTCCACCTCGCCTACGCCCCGGGCCGCGAGGTCGTCGGGTTCGGTCGGCTCTCGGCCCTGGTCGACACCTTCGCCCACCGGCTCATCCTCCAGGAGGAGCTCGCCCGTCAGGTGGCCTGCTCGTTGATGAGCGAGCTCGAGAGCCAGGGGGCGGCCTGCCTCATCGAGGCCGAGCAGACGTGCTTTCGCCTGAGGGGCGAGGAGCAGCACGAGGCCGTCACCCACTCGGAGGCCTACGAGGGGGTGCTGAAGGCGCCGGCGATGAGGGCCGAGCTGTCGCGTCGGCTGGAGCGGAGCCAGCGGTGATCGAGCGGCTCGCCAGGTTTCGCGCTGCCATCTCGGGCGTCGAGCTCAGAGACGACGAAGCGACGCTGGCGATCTACGGCCACGATGAGTCGGACATGGGCGACTTCCCACCCGCCCTGGTGGTGTTCCCCCGCTCGACGTCCGAGGTGCAGGCGGTGATGAGGGCCTGCAACACCCACGGCGTCCCCCTCACTCCGGTGGGCGCTCGCAGTGGCAAGAGCGGTGGCTCACTCCCGGTGCGCGGCGGGGTGTCGATGTCGCTCGAGCGCCTCGACCGCATCGTCGAGTTGAGGCCGGGCGATCTCACCGCCACCGTCCAGCCGGGGGTGCTCCTCGAGGTGTTTCAGAAGGCCGTCGAGGAGGTCGGCCTGTTCTATCCGCCAGACCCCAACTCGGCCGCCATCTGCACGCTGGGGGGAAACATCGCCGAGAACGCCGGTGGCCCCCGGGCGCTCAAGTACGGCGTCACCCGTGACTACGTCCTCGGGCTCGAGTGGGTGCTGCCCACCGGAGAGCTCCTGCAAATCGGCCACCGGACCATCAAGGGCGTGGCCGGGTATGATCTCGTGGGCCTCTTCGTGGGCTCCGAGGGCACGCTGGGGGTCGCGACCGAGATCACCGTGAAGTTGTTGCCCCGGCCGCCCGCGGTCGCCACGGCCCTCATCACCTTCGGCTCCGTCGTCGAGGCCGCCGAGGCTGTCACCCGGGTGCTCCTCGCGGGCATGCTGCCCCGCTGCCTCGAGCTCCTCGACGACGTCGCCATCAGCGCCATCGACGGGCAGGGCTACACCTTCCCCACCGGCTGCGGGGCCTGCCTCATCGTCGAGGTCGACGGGCCGTCTGATGAAAGCACCCTCGTCGAGCTCAACCGGGTGGCCGAGACCTGCGCGGCCCGTGGGGCCCAGGAGACCCTCCTGGCCATGGATCGAGACCAGCGGGAGCGGCTGTGGGCCGTGCGACGCCTCGTCTCTCCGGCTCTCCGGGCGCTGAAGAAGTTCAAGGTGAGCGAGGACATCGTCGTTCCGCGCTCCCGGATGCCCGAGGCCATCGCCCGCTTCAAGGAGGTGGGTCATGACCTGGGGTTGACGGTCGCGACCTATGGCCATGCAGGTGACGGGAACCTGCACACCAACGTCCTCTACGCTGGGCCCTCCGAGAAGCCGCTGGTCGATCAGGCCCTCGAGGCCATCATGAAGATCACCGTCGCCCTCGGTGGCACCATCACCGGAGAGCACGGTGTGGG
>PMBV01000485.1 GCA_003153055.1 Myxococcales bacterium | reverse complement strand
GCGGTGAAGACGAACCCCATGCCGAGTGAGTTCAGGGACATTGGCTACCTCCGCTTCGCGGCCTTCTCGAGCTCCTTGGCCTCCCTGGAGCGCTGCTGGCCGATGCGCTCGAGGAGCCAGTCTCTGTCTGTCGTCGGCAGCTCGAGAGCGTCGTCCAGCGTCACCGTGAGGCCGGAGCCTCCGTGCTGCTGCCAGCACAACTGAAAGAGGCCCTCACGCCAGACCTCCATCGTCACGTCGGGGAAGAGGTGCTCCGGGCCTTCCGTCTGGCCGTCCTGTCCCGGCCCGGGAGGAAGAAGCCCTTGTCGAAAGGGAGCTCCACCTCCTGGGTGGTGAAGCACTCCTGGCACTCGACTTCGATGGTGGTGTCCACGCCGCAGTCGACTCGGTCGAATTCGTCGACGAGGAAGTCGGCGTCCTTCATCGAGAGCTCCTCCAGGAATTGCCGCTTGGCCTTGGCATCGACGCCCTCAATGTCGAGGACGCGGTAGGCCAGCACCGAGGAGAGGAGCCGGTCCGGGGCGGCTCGCTGGAGGGCGGGCAGCTTCCGCTCGTCGTCGCCGGTGAGGAGCCGGAAGCCCACTCGCTTGCCGGCGTCGTGGAGCCGCGTCTCGAAGCGGTTGCCGGCGACGAAGGTGGCACGGCTCGTATCGCTCAAGGGGCGCACGGGGAGATTGGTGAGATCCAGCTCCCAGTCGATGCGCGCGCGACAGGCGTCGTTTCGGCAGCCGACGCCGAAGGCGTACTCGGGCCCGTAGGTGAGCGCGCGGACCATGAGGAGGGCGAAGAACCTGTCCCCCTGGAGCACCTTGCCCCAGTCGAGCTTGGCGCCGTCTCCGAGCGTGTACGGGCCGGGGTCGAGCGTCTCCTCCCAGCAGGCGCTGAGGAGCTCCTCGACTTGGCCGCCGCTCTTGGCCAGCTTGCGGTCAGCGAGGACTCGCTCTTCTCGTACCTTCATGCCGCGGATGCGGCCGGTCAGCCCCGATGGACAAGTGATGATGTCGGACATGTATTGCCTCCTCGGGGGCAAAGCCGCCAGCGAGGCGCGAAGGGGACAGGACAGACACGGCAGCTCTTGCGCGACTTGGTCCCCGTGGTACAGTTCTTCTACGGTCAGATCGCTGGCCGGATCCCGCGTGGGCTTGCCCGAGCAAGCCCCAATGAGCGGGACGAAGCGGGTTCTTGCTCGCGCGGTTCGGTGGACGATCTCTCGCACCGCGTGCGGGCTCGGGACGCTCTCGGTGTCGATGGAGATTGTTCAGATGACCGACAAACTGAAGAAACGAGTGCGTGCACACATGGAGAAAACGGGCATGTCCTATCAAGCGTCACACCAGGCGGTCGTGAAGGCCGCGTTCACGCCCCCGCATTCTGCGGTTGAGCCCGACTCGGCGCGCGCCGGCAGAACGCTCGATGCGCTCCTTGCAGCCCTCGGGGTGCGGACCAGCTTCGCTGTCGAAGTCGGCGAGATCCCGGCGGGTGGGCGCTCCGCCAACCTCGAGGTGGCACGGCAGCAAGCTGCCGAGACGCTCGCCAACCCGACCTTCTTCGCCAGAGCGGGACACGGCGAGATGGTCGTCTCCCCTGCGGAGGTAGCGACACTGCGCGCAGCGGGCGCGGGTACGAACACCATCCAGTTCATGCGCACGTTCCGCCCCGACCATGACACCACCTTCTCCAGCCAGTGCAGGAGGTGCTCGAGATGGGTCTTTCTGGGCAGCGACGAACGCGAGGATTCGTGCGTTTGCGGGCAGCACTACAGGGCAACATTCGATCTCACCCTGGAGGACCGGTCCCAGCGTCGTGGCATGTGCTGCATCGACTGCGGCACGCAGTACAAGCTGACCCAAACCCCCGAGAATCGCAACCCGTGGAAGCCGCTCAATGCCTGGCAGATGAGCTGCGCGCTCTGTCGACGGTCGCGGCCTCGCGTCGTCAGCATCGAGAACGAACTCGGCGGCCAGCCCTTTGTTCGATACCCCGGAGACGTTCGGCTCGGCACAGCGGAGGTCTTCGTCATCGAGAATGGCCTCCGAGCTGATTGGGCGCGGGCGTACGAGAGTTCCTCGGGCACAATCAACGGGCGGCCGCACCACTTCTGGCGCCTGCCACTCCGCCCCTTCGACGACGCCGAGTTGAGTCAGGTGCGCGGGAAGCTGTTCATGTTCCGATTCGTGCACCCGGGTGGCGAGAAGCCGGTCCTGGGACGCCTTTGGTCATGGGACGATCGCGTAGTGCGAATCGGCGCATCGGAAGTGACGGCGGAGCCGCCCGAGTCGAGCACGATGCCGGAGTTGCGCGGGCACCTGGTCCGCATCGACGACGCCCCATAGGTGAGCGGCGCCCAACCACCTTGCCGGCTGCCCCATTCCGGCCGGCAAGGCTCGCCCGGATGCTCCAGCACCTTCCTGGCACGCGGCCTTCCGCGCCTCGAGGCGCCCCCATGCCAGATTCAGTCGACAACAAAGAAGACGAGTCACTGTACCAACTCGAAGAAGTCGTACGTGAGCGTCACCGACTCGATGACGTTCTCGTCGGCCTCGTTGTCCCACTCGCCGGCCACGAATTTCACCGGCCAAGCGTGAGCGAGACTCCATCGGCGCAGCGTCGTCCCGTCCCGGTCCTGCTGCACGATGTCGAGGTTCCGCTTGTAGCCGTTGTCGGGCAGCCCCAGGCCACTCGACGTGATGGCCACGTCCTGAAACCAGTCGAACAAGTCCCTGTCCTTGGTGGCCCCTCGCTCGAGCGTCACGTCGGCAAACGTGAGCCGCCCCGGGCTCTTGTTCGGGATGAGTGAGCCGCCCTCGAAGTACTGGACGTTCGCCACCTCCACCGAGAGCTCGCTGCACTTCTGGAAACCAGATGAGGCAATCGCATCGACTTCCACAATGTAACGAAATCTCTTATGAAATGTACGCGGTGCTCCGATGATGCTCATGGTGTGGTGGCTCCTAAGTTACGCGCCCGCCGCGGCGAGCTCTGTGTCGATTGCGCGAGTGTCCTGACTGATTCTCAGGATGATGAATTCGGCAGGCTTGTTGGTGGCGAGCCCCACGCGCACGATGAGCTGACCGGCAAGCGCGACGGCGGGTGTGTTTCCCGACAAGTCGACGAAGAAGGCCTGAGCCGGCACCATCGAGCGGAAGGCGCCGCTATTCATCTGCACCAGGAGGAAGGCAGTGATGGTGCGCCGCACCCGTGCCTGAAGCCCCTCGGTGTTGGCCTTGTGCCGGGCAAACTCCAGGCCCGCCTTGAGGCTCCTCTCGATGAAGATGACGCCTCGGCGCTCACCCACGTACGGGAAGTTGCCGTCGCCCTTCAACGTCCTCGAGCCGTCGATGAAGCGCGGCAGCCCGGGCCCGGTGGTGAGGGGGTTGATGCGGTGCGGGTACACCACGTCCCGCTTCTTCTCCTGCAGCACCTCGTCCGTCTCGAAGCCCAGCACCCCCAGCATCCGCCCGGCCTCGATGCCCGCGGGCGAGTCGTACACACCTCCCGGCCTCGCCGAGTCGGTGCGCGCAAAGACGCCAGCGATGATGCCCGAGGGCGGCACCACCAGTTGCTCGACGGAGCCGAAGACACTCTTCTGGGGATTCAGCACCTTCACCCGCGGCCAGTAGAAGGCCCCGAATTCCGAGAGGCCCTCCAGCGCGGCCGTCGTCGTCACGTACTTCACCACCTCGGTGGCGCTGTAGCCTGCGGGCGAGTCGAGGATGGGGAAGACGGTGCCCCCTCGCGCCTCCTCGCAGTACTGCACCATGGCGTTGTGGACGGCTGGCGTGGCCCGCCCAGGGACGAGCAGCAGCGACAGCTCCTGTACCGAGTCCAGCGCGTGCAGCCCCGTCTTCCCCGCCTCGGAGCCGATGAAGTCGGCGTCATTGAGGCCCGTGAGGCCATCGGACCCTCCGGCCAGGGGCACCGTCTGGGGCTGGGGTGCCGAGGTGCCACCGGGCAGTTGGCTCAAGCAACGCACGTAGAGGGAGCCGTTGCGGGCGTCGTTGATGGCGCGCTCCACGTACCGGGCATCCTTCGGGGCCGTGGAAAGGTTGGGGAAGAATTCCCTGTAGACGCCATCATCCACGACGAGGAAGTCGAAGGCGGTGGGCGAGCCGTTGGACGCCGCCCGCACCTCCACCTCGAGGCGGTTGGCGTAAGCCCCTGCGTCCTTTCCCTCGACCCGCACGGCGTTGGCGATGCCCGAGGCGGCGCCTGGATGTAGGGCGACGTCCAGCCCGAAGGCCGCGGCAGTCGCCGCCCGCGCCTGGACACTGGCGCTGGGCCCAGTGTCCACCGTGCGCACCTCGAGTACTCCGGCGACACCGGCCGCCACACGGACGGTTGGAATGGCCGCCTCCACGACGGCCTTCACCTCGGCCACCCCGACGGCCCGAAGGTTGGCGACGTTGCCTCCGCCCACAGCGACAGTGCCGGGGAAGCCCAGCACCGCATTCGCGGTGCCCCCAGTCACCTGCACGCGGCTGGCGGTGCCCTCTGTATCACTGGCCAGCCGGATGATGCCTCCCAGCGCCGTCACTCGCCCGCCCACCACCACGGCGTTGATGGCCGCCGCCACCTCCACGGCTGTCGCGGCGGCGATGGAGGCGAAGGCTGCCGTCGGGAAGGCCACCGTCTGCTCCGCCCCGCCGTCGATGCGCAGCGTCAGCGTCATCCCGTTGGCGAGGGCGAAGGGCCCAGCTCCAGGCGCTGGGACGCCTGCGGCGGAGCCATGGAAGACGGCGTTAACGTCGACTCCACCGTTGATGGCCAGGCGAATGGAGTCCCCCTCCTTCAAGGAGAAGGGGCCGGCTGCGGCGCCGGTGAGGATGCCCGGCGTGGGCCCTCCACCCGCGACGAGGTAGCCGGCGGCCTTCGCCGCGGTGGCCGACTGGGGGTTGGCGACGTCGGTGTGGTGGACTGTCCGCACCACCCAGAGCTGGCTCCCCCCATTCTCAAAGAAGCCCATGGCAGCCAGAGCCACGTCGGAGTCAGGCGTGAAGCCCCCGAAGGACGTCTGGTACTCCTCGAAGGAGGTGCACAGGACGGCCTCGTCGAGTGGGCCTCTTTCGGTGAGGCCGACGGCACCGGCCACTGATGTTGGAGCCGAGGGGACACCTCGGACGGTGGGCTCCTCCTCGACGACGACTACCTTGGATGACAGCAGCTGACTCATGTGCCTCGCTTCTTCCTGGCCTTGGTGGCCTCAGGGGTGCTGCCGGCCTCGGGTGGAGCCGGGGTGGGTGTGGTGGGTGAGTCGAGCGCCTCGGTAGCTGGCGACGCGGCCCGCGAGACGGCCAGCCGGCCTTGGCGCACGGCTCGGGCGGCGTCGGGGAGCGCGAGGATGGCATCCTCAAGGCCTTCCACCGTCACGCCCGTGGCCAGCGTGAGGGAGCCCGGGAGACGGAGCGCCTTCCTGCCTTGCCGGACGTCGCAGGCGCAGGTGCCCAGGGCCTCGCAGTACTCGTCGTGGGCCAGGACGAAGATGAGGGGGCGGCCACTGGTATTGGTGA
>PMBV01000472.1 GCA_003153055.1 Myxococcales bacterium | reverse complement strand
AGCACCGAGGAGAGGAGCCGGTCCGGTGCGGCCCGCTGGAGGGCGGGCAGCTTCCGCTCGTCGTCACCGGTGAGGAGGCGGAAGCCCACTCGCTTGCCGGCGTCGTGGAGCCGCGTCTCGAAGCGGTTGCCTCCGACGAAGGCCGCCCGGCTCGTCTCGCTGAGGGGGCGCACGGGGAGCTTCGTGAGGTCCAGCTCCCAGTCGATGCGCGCGCGACAGGCGTCGTTCCGGCAGCCCACGCCGAAGGCGTACTCGGGCCCGTAGGTGAGCGCGCGGACCATGAGAAGGGCGAAGAAGCGGTCCCCCTGGAGCACCTTGCCCCAGTCGAGCTTCGCGCCCTCTCCGAGCGTGTACGGGCCCGGGTCGAGGGTCTCCTCCCAGCAGGCGCTGAGCAGCTCCTCGACTTGGCCGCCGCTCTTGGCCAGCTTTCGGTCAGCGAGGACGCGCTCTTCTCGTACCTTCATGCCGCGNNCCGCGGATGCGGCCGGTCAGCCCCGAGGGACAGGTGATGATGTCGGTCATGTGTTGCCTCCGCAGGGGCAAAGCCGCCCGAGAGAGGCCATGGGGACAATCGCAAATGGCTACATCGGATCCATCATCCTGCGAGCTCGATCCTCGCCCTGCGTCACGCGGCGAGCGATCGCCAACTCACGTACTTGAAGTCCATCTTGTCCAGATGCGCCTTGACGCGCTCGTGAACAATGATCGAGGCGACGGCCTGCCCCAGGCGGAACATATACAACCCCTGCGCGGCCTTCTCGTCGATGACGAGCTTCCTGAACGCAACGGCGATCATTCCCGTGCCGGTCACATCCGTGAATTCCGACTTCTTCATGTCCGCGCAGGCGACCAAGCCAAGGATGTTCACCGCCTTGTAGTTCGTCAGCTCGAGACCCTTCTCCGCGTTTCGAAGCACCACGGGAAAGTCCTCGATGTTCGTCACTCCGGCCTCGCGAATGGCGGAAAGAAAGTCGTCCCGGAACAGCGGAACTGAGTCAAGAAACAGCTCCGCAAGCCCATCCCTGTTCGCCCCGCGCTCCCAGGCCTCCATCTCNNATCTCCAGCGGCGCGTCCCGCGGATCCATGTGGCGACCCCTCAGGAACTTCGAGGGAGAGTACCCAAAATCATCACTAATCAACCGCGTCCGAAAGGCTTCAGGCTTAACGAAATAGTCTGTCTCAAGAAGATAGTACACAATTACCTCGGCATTACTGCCTTTTCCACCATAGCGAACACTGCAGTGCGAACTCCGAAATGTAGTAGTTCCAAGAGTCCGGATGACCCTTGAGCTCTTGCGAGAGGCTCTTCGAGAGCAGATCAAGAATGGAGACTATGCCATACGGAGGAACAAAAGGTGGCTGCTTGCGTTTTGACCCATCGTCCTCCATTGGGCAGTTCTCTGCAAAATGCTCGAGGAAAACCGTCACCTGACGGAGGCGCGAAATGGCCATGACCACGTAGTTGTTGCTCGCATCTCCAACATCCTCGTGCGGTCCCTTGTGAAACTGCCGCTTCACCGCCTCCATCACAATGAACGCCGCGTCGCACTTCTCCCACTCTCCCAGCGACACGCGCGGCGGCTTTGTCGGATTCTTCCTGTTCCAGTCGGTCTGATCTCCCCACCAGCGACTGGGCTCTCCCTCGGTCTTCCTGAAGAGGTCTGGCACCGAGGGAAGCCAGATTCCGTTCTTCGCCCTGTTAACGTCGTAGCCAACGTCATTGGGCTCAAGGTAGCCGGCCGAGCCTTTGCTTGTCTTCTTGGACTTGTGAATCAGATACTTCTCGACCTCTCCTTCTTCCTTCAGGACCTCATTGCCACAAATCAGATGGTGCGCTTCGGCGCTATATCGACGGTAGATGTTAAATTCGACATCGAAGTACAGATGGTCGCTCTTTCGGTCATCATCACCCTCTAGGTTTTCGGCGAGCGTCTTCGAGTTGTTATCCTTGCCTATATGACTCGTGAGGTCGCGCTTCTGCTTGTCCACCGGGCAGAACGGACACTTCTCCTCCTCGTGCATGCCAGCATCTGGCACAGCAATGACTTCTCCAAATTCAGGCATTGCGACTCTCCTTAGCTCTCATCAGAACAGGGCACGGGCGATGGCGTGAGATTACCACTGCAACAGGGCGGCGGCGCGGGGTTCTCGGTCGGAGGTCGCCCATACCAAACAGGGTCCAGGGTCGTCGGCGGCCCAGATTGGCCGCGGCTCTGGACTGTGGCCTTGGCTGATCGCCATTGCGGCAAGCCCCAGCATGATGGCGCCGAGAGCGGCGCCGGAATCGCCTATGCAGTCCGCGGGATGCTCCACCTGAATCTCGTCGGCAAAGCGTTCGGAGTTGCGAAGTCGAGCCGTGGCCCACTCCTTCACCGGGGTGTCTTCGCCGTTGAATCCGGCATAGACACATCGCACCTTCGGGGCACCTTTGGGGACCGCCTCAAACAGAGACTCGAAGGCGTTCGCCAAGCCATCCCCTCGGTACGGCTTGGAGCTGTACCGATGCCCCTCTTCCACGCCCGTACCAACGGCAATGAGGCGCGCCAGTGTTGGTGAGCGACGACTACGTCCGCCCGGGGTGCCTGCTCGAAGGAGCAGGAACCCAGCTCCCTCGCCCGGCATGAACCCAAGACGAGCGGATCGACCATAGAGGCGTCCCTCAGCGGCCAGCACGGCACTCCTTGCAAGGTCCAGGAAGGTGTCGACACCGCCAACGATGACATGGGAAGCCTTGCCGCTCGCGAGAAGAAGGCGAGCATCTCGTAGGGCAAAGAGGACGGCCGCGGCACCTTGTCGATACAGGGCACTCTGTCGCTCCGCAACGACGACGCCTGCCTGCTTGGTGAGGTCGCCAATGAAAGTGGGTCTGACGGGGTCGGCCACATCGGAGCGGCGCTCCGGCAAAGCAAGGAGGAGCGGCGCGGGCTCCGGCGAGGCGGAAGCCGCCTCGGCCAGCGCGGCTCCTCCGAGCCTCAGCATTCGTACGTGGGCGGGGCTCATCCCCGCAGGGTTGATGGATGGGTTTAGGGGCTCGAGGTACTCCTCATCGACAAGATGCATCGCCTGTCCGGCGAAGGCAATGTCGAGAACGGCCGTCCTGCGTGCTCGGCTGCGCCCTGCACGCACTGCGGCAGCGGCGCTCTCGGAGTAGAGCCCAACAGGCGTTACCAGCCCCACCGCCGCGATTTCCGTCGAATCATTGGGCGCACTCATGACGCCACGCTCTCGTACCGAAGGATGCGACACTGGCTTGAGCTGGGCCCAAGCGGCGGGCTCTCACTCCAGAGGACGTTCGCGAGGTTTTCGCAGACGGTTCGAATCTCGAGTTGAAGCAATGCGCCCCCTCCTCAGCCACGACGTGATTGCCAACGCTACGGGCGAGGCAAGGTAGCAGACGCGGCCCCCTACAGACAACGAGAGCACGCGAGGGGTGCCTCTCTCGCCCCTGCCGGATGACGACCCGATGGCTGGGCCCTACCCCTCGGTTCGCGCCTAGCCGCAGTCAGCGCCTACTGCACCAGCTCAAAGAAGTCGTAAGTCAGCGTCACCGACTCGATGACGTTCTCGTCGGCCTCGTTGTCCCACTCGCCCGCGACGAATTTCACCGGCCAGGCGCCGGTGAGGCTCCACCGGCGAAGCGTCGTCCCGTCCCGGTCCTGCTGCACGATGTCGAGGTTCCGCTTGTAGGCGTTGTCCGGGAGGCCCAGGCCACTCGAGGTGATGGCCACGTCCTGAAACCAGTCGAACAAGTCCCTGTCCTTGGTGGCCCCCCGCTCGAGCGTCACGTCCGCAAACGTGAGCCGCCCTGGGCTCTTGTTCGGAATGAGCGAGCCGCCCTCGAAGTACTGGACGTTGGCCACCTCGACCGAGAGCTCGCTGCACTTCTGGAAGCCAGACGAGGCCAATCCGTCGACCTCACACAGGAACCGAAACCTCTTATGGAATGTACGCGGTGCTCCGATGATGCTCATAGTGTGGTGGCTCCCGATTATGAGTTCGCCGCGGCGAGCTCTGCGTCTATCGCGCGAGTGTCTTGACTGATTCTCAGGATGATGAATTCGGCCGGCTTGTTGGTGGCGAGCCCCACGCGCACGATGAGCTGGCCGGCAAGCGCGACAGTGGGTGTGTTCCCAGACAAGTCGACGAAGAAGGCCTGGGCCGGCACCATCGAGCGGAAGGCGCCGCTATTCATCTGGAGCAGGAGGAAGGCCGTGATGGTGCGCCGCACCCGGGCCCGAAGCCCCTCGGTGTTGGCCTTGTGCCGGGCAAACTCCAGGCCCGCCTTGAGGCTCCTCTCGATGAAGATGACGCCTCGGCGCTCGCCCACGTAGGGGAAGTTCCCGTCGCCCTTCAGCGTCCTCGAGCCATCGATGAAGCGCGGCAGCCCCGGCCCGGTGGTGAGGGGGTTGATGCGGTGCGGGTACACCACGTCTCGCTTCTTCTCCTGCAGCACCTCGTCAGTCTCGAAGCCCAGCACCCCCAGCATCCGCCCGGCCTCGATGCCCGCGGGCGAGTCGTACACGCCTCCCGGCCTCGCCGAGTCGGTACGCGCGAAGACGCCCGCGATGATGCCCGAAGGCGGCACCACCAACTGCTCGACGGAGCCGAAGACACTCTTCTGGGGGTTCAGCACCTTCACCCGCGGCCAGTAGAGGGCGCCGAATTCCGAGAGGCCCTCCAGTGCGGCCGTCGTCGTCACGTACTTCACCACGTCGGTGGCGCTGTAGCCCGCGGGCGAGTCGAGGATGGGGAAGACGGTGCCCCCTCGCGCCTCCTCGCAGTACTGCACCATCGCGTTGTGGACCGCTGGTGTGGCCCGCCCAGGGACGAGCAGCAGCGACAACTCCTGCACCGAGTCCAGCGCGTGCAAGCCCGTCTTCCCCGCCTCGGAGCCGATGAAGTCGGCGTCATTGAGGCCCGTGAGGCCATCGGCCCCTCCGGCCAGCGGCACCGTCTGGGGCTGGGGTACCGAGGTGCCTGTGGGCAGTTGGCTCAAGCAGCGCACGTAGAGGGAGCCGGTGCGCGAGTCGTTGATGGCGCGCTCCACGTACCGGGCGTCCTTCGCGGCCATCGAGAGGTTGGGGAAGAATTCCTTGTAGACGCCGTCCTCCACCACCAGGAAGTCGAAGGCCCCCGTCGAGCCATTGGACGCGGCGCGCACCTCCACCTCGAGGCGGTTGCCGTAGGCCCCCGCGTCTTTGCCCTCCACCCGCACGGCGTTGACGATGCCCGAGGCGGCGCCGGGGTGCAGCGCGACGTCCAGCCCGAAGGCCGCCGCAGTCGCCGCCCCGGCCTGGACACTCGCGGAGGGGCCCGCCCCCACCGAGCGCACCTCGAGTGCGCCGCCGACGCCGGCCGCCACCCGGACGGATGGAATGGCCGCCTCAACGACGGCCTTCACCTCGGCCACCCCGACAGCCCGAAGGTTGGCGACGTTGCCAGCCCCCACCGCGGCACTGGCGGGGAAGGCCAGTGCCGCATTCGCGGTACCCCCCGTCACCTGCACGCGGCTGGCGGTGCCCTCGGTGTCGCTGGCCAGGCGGACGAGGCCTCCCTGCGTCGTCACCCGCCCACCCACCACCACGGCGTTGAGGGCCGCCGCCACCTCTGCTGCCGTGGCACTGGCGATGTTGGCGAAGGAGGCCGACGAGAAGGCCACCGTCTGCTCCGCCCCGCCGTCGATGCGCAGCGTCAGCGTCATCCCGTTGGCGAGGGCGAAGGGCCCGGCTCCAGGCGCAGCGACGGCCGCGGCGGAGCCATGGAAGACGGCGGCTTGGTCGATTCCACCGTTGATGGCCAGGTGGATGGAGTCCCCCTCCTTCAGGGCGAAGGGGCCGGCGGCGGTGCCGGTGAGGATGCCTGGGGTAGCCCCGCCCCCCGTGACGAGGTAGCCGGCGGCCTTCACTGCGGTGGCCGTCAGGGGGTTGGAGACGTCGGTGTGGTGGACAGTCCGCACCACCCAGAGCTGGCTCCCCCCATTCTCAAAGAAGCCCATGGCCGCCAGGGCCAAGTCGGAGTCAGGCGTGAAGCCCCCGAAGGACGTCTTGTACTCCTCGAAGGAGGTGCACAGGACGGCTTCGTCCAAGGGGCCTCGCTCGGTGAGGCCGACGGCACCGGCCACTGATGTTGGAGCCGAGGGGACACCTCGTACGGTGGGCTCCTCCTCGACGACGACTACCTTGGATGACAGCAGCTGACTCATGTGCCTCGCTTCTTCCTGGCCTTGGTGGCCTCAGGGGTGCCGCCGGCCTCGGGTAGGGCCGGCATGGGGGTGGTGGGTGAGTCGAGTGGCTCGACGTCTCGGCACACCGAGAGGCGCCCTTGGCGCACGGCTCGAGCGGCGTCGGGGAGCGCGAGGATGGCGTCCTCGAGGCCTTCCACCATCACACCGGTGGCCAGCGTGAGGGAGCCCGGGAGGCGGAGCGTCTTCCTGCCTGGCCGGACGTCGCAGGCGCAGGTGCCGAGGGCCTCGCAGTACTCGTCGTGGGCCAGGACGAAGACGAGGGGGCGGCCACTGGTATTGGTGAGGGCTACCGTCACAGGGCACCTCCGGGCAGCGGACTCGTCTCGAGGAGTGCCTCGATGACGGGCCTGGTGAAGTCGAGGGGGAGTCCCTCGTCGATGTCGAAGCCTCGGATGAGGAGGCCGCAGGTGAAGGCGCGCACGTCGTCCTTGCCGCCGAGTCGGGTGCGGAACTCCCCGTCGGGGTCCATCTCCCAGCGGACGACTCCGCGGGTGGTGTCGGCTGCGTCGCGGGGGAGCTCCAGCCACCGGTTGCGGTTGAGGAAGGTGGCCACCGCGGCCATCAAGTTGAGGAGCTCCGCCGTCCTCTCGGAGGTGGCTGTCAGCGTGAAGAGGAGGTCGACGGTGTACGGCGGCTTGCGGCGGAGAAACTCCTCGCCACTCAAACCGGGCACGACGTCCTCTTGAGGGGTGTTAGTCGAGTAGAAGCGGTTGGGGCGCAGCGCCGGGCCGGAGAGGACGAGGGACGGCACCTTGGCCAGGGCGACGACGTTGAGCCCGTCGATGACGGTGTCGTCGTAGTCGACGGACACCGTCGCACTCACGTTGGCCAGCACCTGCCGCTTCAACTCGCGGAGGAGTTGCCGCACCACCCGCGTCAGGTCCGCCTCGCGGGC
>PMBV01000387.1 GCA_003153055.1 Myxococcales bacterium | reverse complement strand
TTCTCGCCGATGGCCAACACCGTGGCGGCGGCCCTGGGTGGCGCGCTGCTCTTCTCGGTGACGCTGGTGCCTGTCTTGGCCTCGTTCCTCTACCGGGGCGAGATGCACCACAGGGACTCGCCGGTGCTGAAGTTGGCTCAGAAGCTGTACGAGCCGACGCTGAAGTTCGCGCTCCAGAAGCCGTGGTTCGTGCTCGGCCTGGCGTCAGCGCTCCTGGTGGGGACCGGCTTCGTGGGCAGCCGCCTGGGCTCGGAGTTCCTCCCCGAGCTGAACGAGGGCGCGCTGTACATGACGTTCACCTTGCCTTCGAACGTGTCGCTCAACGAGGGGCGGCGCCTGGTGCCCCGGCTCACCGAGCTCATCAGCAGGAACCCGCAGGTCGAGGCGGTGCTGAGCCAGCTCGGCCGCCCCGAAGACGGCACCGACGCCACGCTGACGAGCAACCTCGAGTTCTTCGTCAAGCTCAAGCCGGCCAGCCAGTGGCCCAAGGAGACCAAGGACATCGGCGACGTCATCAGGGTGTTGGGGGCCTCCATCGACGAGGTGCCGGGTCTCGAGGTGAACTTCAGCCAGCCGATTCGCGACAACGTCAACGAGAGCATCTCGGGCCAGTTCGGGCAGATAGCCGTGAAGCTGTACGGCGATGACTTGGTGATGCTCCAGTCTCAGGCCGAGAAGGTGAAGGGCGCCATCTCGGCCGTCCGCGGGGTGGCCGACCTCGGCATCGTGAAGAGCGGCGAGGTGCCGCAGATTCAAGTCGAACCTGACCGCGCCTCCCTGGCTCGCTACGGGATGACGCTGGGCGACTTCCAGCACGTCTTCCAGACCGCCGTCGGAGGCCGCCCGGTGGACGAGTTCTGGGACGGAGAGCGCCGCTTCGACGTGGTGCTGCGGCTGCCCTCGGCCTCCCGCGACGACGTGGAGAAGCTGAAGAAGCTGCCGGTGCCGGTGCAGGGCGGCGTCACCGTGCCCCTGGGTATGCTGGCGCACGTGACGACGGGCCTGGGGCGAGCCTCCATCAACCGAGAGAATGGGCGGCGCTACATCGGCATTCGAATGAATGTGCGTGACCGGGACCTGGGCAGCTTCGTCGACGAGGCGCGCGCCCGGGTGCAGGCCCAGGCGCCGCTCCAGGTCGGCCAGGCCATCGAGTGGGGCGGCGAGTTCGAGAACAAGGAGCGGGCGATGAACCGGCTCCTGCAAGTCGTGCCGGTGGCGCTCCTCATCACCTTGTTGCTGTTGTTCAATGCCTTCAGCTCGTTCTCTCGGGCGGTGCTGACGCTGCTCAACGTGCCCTTTGCCCTCACCGGAGGCATCTTCGGATTGTGGCTGGCTGACATGCCCTTGTCGGTGTCGGCGGCGGTGGGGTTCATCGCCCTCATCGGGCAGGCCTCGCTCAACGGGGTCTTGGTGATGAGCGCCATCGTCGAGAAGCGCCACCAGGGCATGCTGCTCGACCACGCGGTGGTGGAAGGAGCGAGGGAGCGGCTGCGCCCGGTGTTGATGACGGCGGCGCTGGCGGCGCTGGGGCTCGTCCCCGCGGCGCTGAGCCGGGCCATGGGCAGTGAGACCCAGCGGCCCTTGGCCATCGTCATCGTCTTCGGGACCCTGTCAGCCTGTGTGCTGACGCTCGTGCTCTTGCCGGTGATGTATCGGCTGTACGCCCAGCGCTTCGAGCGGGCGGTGACGGTGCAACGGCCGCACCACGAGCCCGTCACGCACGTGGGGTGAGGTCGGCGGGACTTGCGTCGTTCTGCAGCGGCACTGTTCAGCCGGTGAGGAACTCGCCTGCGACGCCGAGGGCGAGCTGAACGCCATCGATCTCGAGCTGAATCTCTTCTCCCAGCGACTCGCGGAAGACCCGCAGCTCGTCTTGGAGCGCCGCGGCCGCGGAGGCCAGCACGTCCATCGGCGTCGAGCCTTGGCCGGGCCAGCAAGCGAGGCCGGCGGAGACGGTGATGTGGTGGGCCCCGGCTCGCTCCCGGAGTTGCTCCTTGAGCTCCCAGCCCTCGGCGACCTCCGCGTCGGGGAGCAGCACCGCCAACACAGAATCGCCCGCTGGCCGGCGGACGGCCCCGGGAGCCAGCATCTGCACCTGGTGGTCGAGCCAGTGCATTTGCAGCGGCCACGGCGGCAGGAGCTCGAAGAGCAACACGACTCCGGTTTCACACGAGCGCATCATGAGGGCGAGGTCGTCGAAGTCCTCCGGCGCCCCTCTTGGCTCGTCGCACTCAGCCAGCTCTTGCATGTCGTTCCCCCCCAGTTCCGACCGCTTCAGAATGACCTGCTCATGCCCCGGCGTCCACCACTGGCGCGCTGGCTACGGACCTTGGCGCCTCGGTCACTGATGACTCGGTGGGAGTCTCCGTGCTCGTCGCGGCGCTCGCCTCGGCGGCCATGGCGNNCGTCGCGGCGCTCGCCTCGGCGACCAGCCTGCTCAAGAGGGCGCGCATTCTCTCGTGCGAGTCGCCAGAGGCCGTCGGCCCGTCTGGCTGGCCGTCGGACCCGTCCGAGGTCTCCGCGGGCAGCTCAGGGTGCCGCGAGTAGCTGCGCACACTCTCATGGTGCCCATGCCCACCGTGGGGGTGGCGCATGAAGAAGACAGAGAGGTTGCCGGTGGTCGCCACCTGGTCGAGCGCATCGGCCAGGTGCGTGAGCACTCGCCCCTCGCCACCGGAGGCCCTGCTGACCGCGTCACGGACTTCCTGCGCCAGCCCGCTGACGACGGTCGCGAAGGCCCCGGGCTTCTCGTCTTCGAGCTTCTGCAACGCAGCCAGGAGCTCGGCCGGCTTGGAGAGCTGGGTGGATGTGGCGCTGCCTT
>PMBV01000139.1 GCA_003153055.1 Myxococcales bacterium | reverse complement strand
GGCGGCGGAGGAGGTGGCTCGACCGGCACAGGCGGAGGCGGCACGGTTTCGCCAGGGACTTGCCCTGCGGACGCGTACTTCTGCTCCGGTTTCGAGGAGGCGAGCGGCCTGCCGCAGGGCGCCACCTTCCAGGACCCAGATGAGAGCGGCGGCGGTACGACGTTCGACCAGGTGATGGCGCTGGACAAGACCGCTCCGTTCGACGGCGCGCAGTCTCTCAAGGTGACCTCGACGGGATCGTTCAGTTTCCGGATGCTGGGCGTCGCCGTGCCAACCAACACCTTTTGGGTGCGGCTCTTCATCAAGAGCGACCAAGACATCGGGCAGGACGGGCACAACGCCTTCCTCGAGGCGATGACGAACCCGAACTACCACGACAGTACGTCCCGGGTGGAGATCGCCGAGCAGTTCACCTGCGTCCTCCTCAACGAGCACGACGCGCTGTTCCCAGCGGGCAACACCTGCGGGGCCAACAAGGCGCTCCCCAAGGACACCTGGCACTGCCTCGAGGCGATGTTCGACGGTACAACCGGCGACGTGCAGGTGTTCGCAGACAAGACGCAGATCATCAACGCCACCGCCTGGGCCCCCGCGAAGGCGGCGTTCACCACGTTCGAGTTCGGGTTCGCCACCTACCACGGTCCAGGACGCAACATCTGGTACGACGACGTGGTCGTTGCGCCGACTCGCGTTGGCTGCCCCTGAAGCGAGTCAATTCGTCCCGACACAGCAAAGACCGGCGTTCAACACGTTCGAGTTCGGGTTCGCCACCTACCACGGTCCCGGAGGCAACTTCTGGTGCGACGACGTGGTCTTGGCTCGGCGGCACCACCCTCGCTCATGGTACGCAGGCGCCATGCGAGTCGGGCTCGTCCTCCTGGTCTTCGCGGCTGGCTGTGCCCACACCCATTCCGAACCATCGTCTCTGGAAGCAGAGTCCCAGTCGGACACCGAAGTGAGTCAACCGACCGAGGTGACGTTGACCGTGCCGCGAACCGGGCCGGTCCACGTTCATCTGGTCGTCCCCCGCGAGCGGCTGCCCGAACGCCCCGAGGAGGTCGAATTCGCCTTCTCGCGAGTGCCCGAGTCGCACAACCGGGTGCACGTTCACCCTCCGCTGCGGAAGACCACCGTCTCCTCGGCTGAGGACCTCATCCTTGACTACGACGTCGATGTCCCTGCGCTCTCCGGGCCACACGACGGGCCGCTGCTGTTCGGCTCCTTCGACGGCCCACGAGGTCGGCACCTGGTGCTGTGGAGCCTCCTGCCGACCTTCTCCGGGGCGCTCCACCTGGGCTCCATGGTGCCGGCGACGGTGCAGGTGCACTCTCCCCTGCCGATTCGAACCTCGCTGGGTGTCGAAGACGGAGGCTTCGTCGCGACTGACCTCAACGAGCTCTACTCTGGCCTGGTGCTCGCGGGTCGATCCGTCGAGGTCACCGCTGCCGACGGCCTCCGCCTGGTGTCCTTCGACTTCGAGCCCGAGAACCTCGCGCGCCTCGCCGCCCTCGAGGGCCGCGCCAGCCAACTGCTCCTGCAACGCTTCGGGCCCCGCCGGCCCCTACACATGGTCGCCGTGCACCTCGACCCATCGCCCTTCGCCTCACCCGGCCTCAAGGGCATCAACACCGGCCCCACGGCCATCGCGCTCCTGACGGGACCTCCCGACGGCCGCGCCTCGTCGCTCGACAACTCGGTCTTCCTCCACGAGCTCGTGCACTCCTCGCTCCCTCCCGAGCAGCACCTCCTCCGGTGGATGACCGAGGGCTTCACCGAGTACATCACGCAGCGCCTCAGCCTCGAGCTCGACGGGTTGCCCGAGCGCGTGCTCCGCGAGCGACTGGCTGACACCTGGGACGCCTTCGTCGAGACCACGCCCAGCCGGCGGCCCTCCGACACCACCATGGGCGACTACTACGGTGGGGCCGTGCTGGCCTACTGCATCGACGTGAGGCTGCGGCGCGACCACGGCTCCCTCGAGGCCGTGCTCAAGCGCGCCCGCTCCCGGGCCGGCGGCGAGGTGACTAACGCCATGTGGGAAGAAGAAATCGCCCTGGCCAGCGCCCCGGCTGGCGCTCTCGTCGTCAACGCACGCACCGAGCCGCTCGACCCCGTAGCCACCTGCTTCACCGAGGGAGGCTTCGTCGCGCGCCAGGCCGTTCCCGGAGTGAGAGACAGCTACCTGCGCTCGCTGCTCGGCGTCACGTCGGTCAACCTCGAGCCGCGGCACGCCGACGTGCTGGTCACCGGTGTCAAGGGAGGCCCGCTCGCCCCCGGTGACGCCATCGTGGAGGTGGGAGGCGTACGGGTGGTGAGCCTCGCCCACCTCAAGGAGGTGCTGGCCACGCGCCCGCCCGAGCCCCTCAGCGTCGTCGTCTCGCGCCAGGGGGCCCTGCAGCGCTTCGAGCTACCGGTGCCCCCTCCGCGGCCGGGGGACCTCGAGCGGGTGGCACGGCCAGTGTGGCTCGAGCCGAGGCCCTGACGAGCGCGAACCTCAGACGTCGATGGCCGACACCGAGCCCACTCGCTTGCGGAGCTCGAACTTCTGCACCTTCCCGGTGGACGTGCGGGGGAGCTCGCCGAACACCACCGCCCTGGGCGCCTTGAAGGACGCCAGGTGCTGCTTGCAGTGGGCGATGATTTCTTCGGCAGTCACCGAGACGCCTGCGCGCACCTCGACGAAGGCGCAGGGCGTCTCACCCCAGCGAGCGTCGGGCTTGGCCACCACCGCCGCCGAGAGGACCGCCGGGTGCCGATAGAGGACATCTTCCACCTCGAGGCTCGAGATGTTCTCTCCGCCACTGATGATGATGTCTTTGCTGCGATCCTTCAGCTTGACGTACCCATCGGGCTGGAGAACCCCCAGGTCACCGGTGTGGAACCACCCGCCTGAGAAGGCCTCCTCGGTGGTGCTGGGGTTCTTCAGGTACCCCTTCATGGTGATGTTGCCGCGGAACATCACCTCACCCATGGTCTCGCCGTCGGAGGGCACCGGCGCCATCGTCCTCGGGTCGAGCACGCTGATGGCCGCCTGAAGGTGGTAGCGCACGCCCTGCCGTGCGTTCAACTGCGCCCGCTCGGCGATGGGCAGCGCCGCCCACGAATCGTGCTTTTCGCAGATGGCCGCCGGGCCATACACCTCGGTGAGGCCATAGACGTGGGTGATGTCGAAGCCCAGCGCCTCCATGCCTTCGATGATTGCCGCCGGTGGCGCCGCGCCGGCGATCATCGCTTGCACGCGATGGGTGATGCCGGCCCGCATCTCCTTGGGCGCGTTGATGAGGCTCGAGTGCACGATGGGGGCGCCGCAGAAATGGGTGACCCGGTGCTCGCGAATGAGGTCGAACACCGCCTTGGGCTCCACCTTGCGAAGACAGACATTGACGCCAGCCCTGGCCGCGATGGTCCAGGGGAAGCACCAACCGTTGCAGTGGAACATCGGGAGCGTCCACAAATAGACAAGGTGCTTGGGTATGTCCCAGTCGACGATGTTCGACACTGCGTTTAGGTATGCGCCGCGGTGGTGGTACACCACGCCCTTGGGGTTGCCGGTGGTGCCCGAGGTGTAGTTGAGACAGATGGCGTCCCACTCGTCGGAGGGCCCAGGGAAGGTCTCGTCAGGCGAGCCCTCGGCCAAGAGCGCTTCGTAGGTGATGGAGCCGACCGGGTTGCCGGGCCCCTTGTACTCGGGATCCTCGACGTCGACGACCAGGAGCTGCCGACCGGTGAGCGCCAGAGCCGTGCGCATCACGTCGCCGTACTCTCGATCAACCAAGACTACCTTGGCCTCTCCGTGGGCCAACATGAAGGCGATGGACTCGGCGTCGAGCCGAGTGTTGAGGGCGTTGAGCACCGCGCCGCACATCGGCACTCCGAAGTGCGCCTCCACCATGGCGGGCACGTTGGGGAGCATCACCGCGACCGTGCTGCCCCCGCCGATGCCCCGGCGTCGCAGCGCGCTCGCTAGGCGAACCGCGCGCTCCTTGGTCTCGAGCCAGGTGCGTCTCAAACGGCCATGCACGACGGCCAAGCGGCGCGGGTGCACATCGGCCGCGCGAAAGAGGAACGACACGGGGCTCAGCGGGGCGTAATTCGCGGCATTCTTGTCGAGGCCGCTCTCATAGGGCGAGGACATAGCCCCGGGAGTCTACTCACATCGCTGGCTCAAGACAGAGCCCGGTCAACCTCGGCTTCAAATGACGCACGGCGCCGTGTGAACTTCGTCGACCATCAGGGGTTCTCAGTCGGCCGGTCGACGCCCATCTGACGCCAAGTCAGCCGGGCGGGCGCGAGGTCATGAAAGAGGGCGTAGTCCAGCACCCGGCCTCGCGCATCGGTGCTCATGACGTCACCGAAGCGGTGGCCGAAGGCGATTTCGTGGGGGAGAAAAGACATGCGGGCGTTGATGGTCTGGCCGAGCGTCTCGTCGAGACCGGTGAGGGTGAGGACGACCTCCGTCTGCTGCTCGGCGAGGTCTTCCGGCGTCAACCCGAACAGCGGCGACGCGCGGGTGATTTGATGCATCACCGTCCAGGTGAGAATGAAGGTCGGCGTGCTCGCGCGAACGAGCGGGAGGTCGATGACCCGGCGAACCCGCTCTCCTTCGAGGGTGACCTCGGCCCGCAGCACCGCCGCCCGTATGGTGGCTTCGACGACGTGGTTGCGGCGCTCGTTGGCCACTCGGAACATCAGCGTGGGCACTCCCTCGCGATCAGCCACGACGGCCTTCTCGGTCCACAGGAGCCGCGACCTCGGCCGAGCAAACTTGGCGAACGCGAGGCCCGTCACCACGGCGTTGATGAAGAGGCTGACGAAGGCCTCAGCGGTCACGAGGGTGTGGGCCGCGGTCGTCTCGGGGAACATGTTCCCGTAGCCGATGGTGCCGAAGGTCTCCACCGAGAAGAAGAAGTGCGCGAGGTAGCTGTCTCTCGGGGCGTTGGCGACACCTCCCACGAGGTAGAAGGCCAACCCGAACCCGGCGTTGATGGCGAGGTACGCCAGGGCCGACACGACGAAGACTCGCGTCCACGAGGTGCGCAACAGCACGTGGTAGAGGTCGCGCAGGCCGGGCGGGCTCCCGTTGACGACGCGGATCTGCCGGCTCCGCTGCTCATCGCTGGCGAAGAGTCTGAGCTGCGGAGGCGTGGGTTCGGCCACCGAGCTGCTTTACCCCGAGTCGAGCCGAATCGCCCTGGTTCTTCGTCGGCGTCTGTATTGCGCCCGACGCTTTCGCGGCTGTACGCAGCGATGTCGATGTTCTTTCCTTTCCCATCGGCGCTTTGGCCGCGCCCTCGACAGCCCGGGAGAACGCGCGAGCATGAGCCCAGCGGATCCGATGGTCACACGATCACCCTCAAACCCTGGAACGGGACAGCGACCGACGTCAATGACTTCTTCAACGTGGCAGTCATGGAAGTGCCCTGATCAACGAGATCAACGGCAGCGCGTGACGAGGTGTTGATTACCCGTTGGCCTTGTCTTCCGGTTTTGGCGGCTCGGAGTTCGGCGCAGGGGTCCCGATGCTCTTCCCGATGGCGTACGAGCCGCCGCTGATGCCCAGGAGAACGAACACCCCCGAGGGCAGCTCGGGGAAGTGTGCCGCTCCGCTCGCCGAGGAGGTGAGCACCGTGTAGGCCAGGCCGCCTGCGATGACGAAGGTGAATACCAAGAACTGGAACCGAGACATGCTGGCGTCGCCTCGCTCGTCGGCGATGAGGTACTGGAGGTTGATTTTGTCGGTGAGAATCTTCCACAGCACCAGCAGCGCCAAGAGCCCAATGAAGACGGCGACGATCCACCCAAGCAGTTCCTGCGATGTCATGAGCTCGCTCCCTTTTCGATGTTCGCCCGTCTGATGAGACTCCACAGCTTGCCGCCCAGTTGAATGGCGTTGCTTCCGCCGACAGCCACCAAGAGCCCCGCCCCCGGCTCTGGAAGCGCGTCGGGGTTGTGGGCAAGGTCGTTCAGGTACGACGCCGCTCCCACGAGCGTCGCCAGCATCAACTGCAATCGCGCCGGGCTGAACCCACCCAGGCTCGCGTCGGTGAGGAGCCCCCGCGTGCTGATGCGCGAGGACATGAGCTTCCACGCGACGGCCAGGGCCAGCACCGTGACGAAGCCGAGCACTTCAAGGCGAAGCAGCTGCGCCGCTGTCACGAGACCACTCCTTTCGGGCTAACTCGTCAGGTACCCGCCATGCACCCAGCCAGACAGGGCGCTCCCTCCGTCGAGCTGCGCCGACACGTGTCTCCAGGGGCCACTGCTCGAATCGACCTCCACCGACGCACCGCTGGGCAGCGGGCTCCCTGCGACCGTGGGAAAGCCCAGCCCCGGGCCGGTACGCACATTGAGGGCGCTGATGGTTCGACACCTGGTGGGCGGGACATCGGCGCGACCCAAGACACGTGCCTTGAAGCTCGCCATGGGAAAAGCCGGGCCGGGGTCGCGCTTGCGAAAGGGGGCGATGTCTTCGTGCCCGGCGACGTCGGTGATGCTTGGGTAGGCACGGATGATGGCCAGGGCCGCGGCGAGCGCCACCTCGAGCTGGGCGCTGGCGTAGCACTGCCAGCCGGTCACCCCTCCGCCGTCTTTGTGCTCGGCCTCCACTACCTCGGTTACCGGAATGGCCGCGCCAAACCACGCTCGCCATTCGCCGCCCTGGCGCTGGAGCTCACCAGCGTTGTCGAGCTCGATGCCGATGGAGAACGCGTTGCACCCCCGGCGGCCGAGCCAGCTGCTCTCCCCCGCGTGCCAGGCGATGACGTCGAAGGTCACCAACTGGCGTACCTGCCCGTCACGCCCGACGACCAGGTGCGCCGAGGCCTTGGCCGCCGGGTCCATCAGCCACTTCACCGAGGTGTCGAAGCTGCGGCCCGCAGTGAAGTGCATCACCAGAAGCGTCGGCTGCGCGAGCGCCGCGCCGCGATTGGGTGACGTGGCCGGGCCGAGATCGTTCCCGGCGTCATCGAGCAACAGGTGATTCACGACCTGCATGGCGAGCTCTCCGGAACGGGTGTCACGCGAGTGTGAATGCAGCCGAGCCTTGGGTCCCCCGTCCAGGACTGCCGCTCTGAGCTGTATTCGACACCGCTCCAGCGACGCCCGTCAACTAGACGGTGCTCGGGCTGGGACTCTCGCAGCAGATACTGGGGAACGCCTGACGCCCGGCTCAGGTATGACTTCAGCGGCTCATGTCGGAGGCGACCTCGTCGGCCGTCACACGGTGAGCACCACGTTCCCCTTCTTGTGCCCCGCGTCGACGTACCGGTGCGCTTCGGCGGTCTCCTCCAGGGTGAAGCGCCTGTCGATGACTGACCTGAGCTTCCCCTCCTCCATGAGCCCTTTGAGGAACACCAGGGCGTCCGCCTTGTCGATGGACATCGCGAAGATGGCTCGCTTGCCGCCCGTGAGCAGCGTCCAGAGCGTCTGCGCGATCGACACGAACCCCATGACCGTCACGAGGTAACACCCGGTGGGCGTCAGCGAGGCTCTGCACCGAGCGAACGAGCTCCTGCCGACCGTATCGAAGACCACGTCGTAGGTGTTGCCGTCCCTGGTGAAGTCCTCCTTCGTGTAGTCGATGACCCGGTCGGCCCCGAGCGACTTCACGAGCTCGACATTCGCGGTGCTGCACACGCCAGTGACGTTTGCCCCGAAGTGCTTCGCCAATTGCACCGCGAAGGTGCCGATGCTTCCCGACGCGCCATTGATGAGGACCTTCTGGCCGGCGCGCAGGTGGGCCTTGTCCCTCAGGAAGAACAACGCCGTCGACGCGCCATCGACGGCCGCGGCTGCCTCTTCGTACGTCGTGTTGGCCGGCTTCAAGGCCAGCCCGCCGTCCTCGGGCATGCACGCGTATTCAGCGTAGGCGCCGGGGTGGAAGCCGGTGAACCCGAAGACCTCGTCGCCCCTCTTGAATCGGGTGACGTGCGTGCCCACTGAGTCGATGACTCCGGCGAGCTCGAGCCCAGGGACCCGGAACCTCTTCCGAGGCGAAAGGAGCCCCATGAGGAGTCGGCCGACCCAGGAGTCTCCCTTCCGCATCATGCTGTCGGCGGTCGTCACCGTCGCCGCGTGCACTCGTATCAGCACTTCGTGGTCCCTGGGGACCGGCCTCTCGACCTCATCGAGATGCAGAACGTCGGGTGATCCGTAGCTCGACCAAACGACCGCTTTCATGTGGACCTCCAGAGGTGAGGCTCGGCAGAGGCCGCGCGCTCTGACACGGTGACGAATTGTGTCAGCCATGATTGCTTGACAAGCGGACGCAATTTGTCAACCGTTCACCCATGAAGGACGACAAGGAGCGGAGGATCCTCACGGCGGCCTTCGACGTCTTCCTCCGCTACGGCTACCGCCGGGCCACCATGGACGACATCGCGCGGGCCACGGCGATGTCGCGCCCGGCGCTCTACCTGGTCTTCCCGAGCAAGGAGGCCATCTTCCGGGAGGTCGTAGAGACGGGCCTCGACGAGATGCTCCGGGACATCGAGGCCGGCCTCGGCGCTCACGCTTCACTCGAGGGCCGCCTGGGGCACGTGTTCGAGATTTGGAGCGTGCGGACCTTCGAGACCGTCGCTCGCTCCCCGGACGCGCGTGAGCTGATGGCGAGCTCCTTCGAGTTCGTGGACGACGTGTTCGAGCGGCATGGGCAGCGCTTGGCGAAGCTCCTCGCTGACCTCATCCGCGCCGCCGTCGCCGAGCCCGACGCCTTGAGCCCATCGGCGCAGGCCCGGGCGCGACTCCTGATGGCTTCCGCCCACGGATTCAAGACCATGGCCCGCGACGCACAGGACCTGCGTGACCTGGTGCGCGACCTGGTACGGGTGACGGTGGCAGCGCTCCCGACCCCGTCGATCGCCCGTCGAGCGAGGCCAAAGCGGGCACGCCCACGCCCCACGGGAGTCGGCTGACGCGTTCCCCTTCGACGCTGGGCTTCTTTGCCCTTCCATCGCTGGTTTCCCCGTGTCACCTTGGCTCAACTTCCGTGTCTCCTTCAGTGCCCGGGCGAGTAGTGCAAGCAATGGATGAGCGACGCGACCCGGAGGCGCCGAGCGACGAGGCTTTGCTCGAGAACGGCTCGCCCAAGGCCTTCGAGCTGCTGACCCGCCGCCACTACGCGCGGGTGGTGCGCTTCTGTACCCGCTCCACCGGGAACCGGGCCCTCGCCGAGGATCTCGCCCAGGAGACCTTCATCAGGCTGTGGAACGCGCGCCGCCGCTACGAGCCGAAGGCGGGCTTCCCCGTCTTTCTCTACACCATCGCCCGGAACCTCTGCCGCGGCACCCACCGCGACGAGGGACGGCGCGCCCTGAGGAGCGTCAGCCTCGAGCCCGAAGCGCTGGCCCACGTCGCTGACGAGACACCGCTGGCGAGCACCCAGGTGGAGCTGAGACAAGACTCGCAGGGCCTCCAGCGGGCGCTCGATCGGCTTCCCGAAGCCCAGCGAGACGCGTTGGTGCTCCGCATGGTCGAGGGCCTCGACTACGCGGAGATTTCCCTCGTCCTCGGCCGAAACGAATCGACGCTTCGCTCTCAAGTCTTCTACGGGCTGAAGAACCTCAAGGAGCTGCTCCCGCAATGATCCCCTGTCCCCCCGAGGAGCAGCTCTTGGCCCACGCCGACGGGGCCCCCGTTCCGCCCGAGGTGCTGGCGCACTTTCGCGAGTGCTCGACCTGCCGGGGCACCCTCGAGACCATCGGCGAGCTGCGAGCCTTCCCCACTTCGCTCGACGTCGACCGTGGCGTGGCCGCCGTCATGCAACACGTCAGCGCACCCCGTCGCTCGTGGGCTCCCCTTCTGGCGGCGGCAGCGGTGCTCATCGCCCTGGTCCCGGTGGGCTTGGCGTTGAGGCGCGGCGCCGACACCTTCACCCCGCGGGGTTCGAGCGCAGGGGCCTGGCTCCGCCGCGGCGTGGGGGTCGAGGTCCGCCGAGCCGACGCACCAGCGTCACCGCTCTCCTCGGGCACGGCGGCCGGGACCGACACCCGCTGGCTCGTCGTCACGCGGAACACCGACCCTCACCGCGACGGCTATGCCTTGGTCTTCGCCGTCGACAGTGCTGGGCAGGTTCACTGGCTGTACCCGGCCCACGCCGACGACACGACCGACGAGCCCTCACTCCGGATCGCCGCCGGAACGCCCGAGCGCCCAGCCGATGACCTGGTCGCGCTCGAGTCTCCCTCCCTCGGGGCCGCGACGTTCTTCGTCGTGCTCTCGGCCGGCCCACTCCACGTCAAGGACGTCGAAGCCCTCGGCGCGGGAGAGCTCACCCCCGAGCGGCTCCACGCTCGCTTCCCCGAGGCGGAAATTCAGGCGACCCAGGTGACGCTCACCCCATGATGAGCTCGGTCGTCGTCGCGCTCTGGGCCATGGCCAGTGTGCCGGTCTCGCCCAGCACCGTGGAGCCGCGAGTGATGGCGGTAGTAGTCGGGTCGAACACCAGCCTCACCCCCGGTCGAGGGCACCTCGCCTTCGCCGACGACGACGCGGTCAAGTACGCCCTCTTCCTCCAGGCCTTCGCCGCGCCGAGTGACATCACGCTGCTGACCGAGCTCGACGCCGACAGCGAACGGCTCTTCTCCGCGACGCTTCGCCCCAGTGGCCTGCCCACGGTGGCGGAGGTCGACCGAGCGCTCTCGGCGCTGGCTGACGAGGTACGGGCTCACCCAGGAGAGCCCTTCGAGTTCTTCTTCGTCTTCGCGGGCCACGGCGACGTCGACCGCGGGAAGGGGGTGTTGGAGCTGGCCGATGGGCCGTTCGACGCGGATCGCCTGTCGGCGCACTTGAAGGAGCTCGCGCCGCACCGGGTGCACCTGGTCCTCGATAGCTGCAACTCCTTCTTCATGCTGACACCTCGGAAGCCGGGCGGGAGGCGCTACGCCACGCCCGACACCGTCGCCGAAGTCTTCCGGAAGGAGCTGCCCCACGTCGGCGCCATCTTGTCGACCAGCGCCGAGAACGAGGTCTACGAGTGGTCCGAGCTCCAATCAGGCGTCTTCAGCCACCTGGTGCGCTCGGGCGGAGTTGGCTTCGCCGACGCCGACGCAGACGGGGTGGTCCGCTACGGCGAGCTCGAGGCCTTCATCTCGGTCGCCACCGGCTCCATCGTCAACCCTGTCTACCGGCCAAGGGTCTTCGTGCGCGGTCAAGAAGGGCGCGCCACGCCTCTCTTCCGCCTGCGGGGGAGTCGAGCCCAGCAGCTCGAGCTCAGCCTCCCCGCCCAGTCGCGCGTGTCGGTGCGAGACGAGCGCGGCCTCCGGTGGTTCGACGCCAACCTCGAGGCCGGCGCTCAGGTGAAGCTCGCCGTCGCCCTTCCCCTCGCCGCTCGCTTCGGGCTGCGACTCGCCGCCTCGGGGGTGGGCTTCGACGATCGGTACGAGGTGGGCCTTTCGCCCGTGGGTGGTTCGCTCGCGCTGGTGCTGGCTCCACGCACCGAGCCAGGCACACCGCGCGGCGCGGGGGAGCAAGTGAGCGGGCTGTACGACGAGCCCTTCGGCCCGCGAGCGTGGCAGGCGTACGCGTCGGCTCCCCTGCCGGCCCAAGTCTTCGGGCTCTCGCGCAGCGAAGCGCGTCGCCTGGGCAGCGTCGTCGAGGCCTTCGCCGCCGCCGAGCTCGACACCCGCACCCGCGTCATCATGGAGGGGCTGGGCGCGGCCGCCATCGCCGGGACCAACCTCGGCATCAGCGCGTCTCGCCAGACTGTCGAGCCCGCGATGACCCTCGGCGTCGGCCTCATCGCCATCAGCGTGGTGGAGGCGCCGTTGGCCATCAGGCTCGGCCGAGTGGTGAGCCCCGAGGGCCTGCGACGGCTGGCGAGGGAGCTGTCGGACGCGGCCGACCCCTCTGAGCCGATGACGCGGCTCGACGCGGCCGTCGCCAAGCTGAAGCGGCTCGATGGAATCAGCCGCCACTGGGAGTTCGCCCTCGAGGGCCTCGCGCTGTCGCTCGCCGCGACTGGCCTCGGCCTGACCGAGCTGGCGTTCGGGCTGAGCTCTCCCGAAAAGCGCGCCGCGAGCCTCGAAGCGCAAAGCGCCTTTCGCCGCACCTGCATCGTCACGATGATTGGCGCCCTCGCCGCCATCCTCGACACCGCCCTCGACGTCAGCCGGAGGCGGTTCCTCGACATGTGGAATGCAGATCCAGTGGTCGCCGAGCGGCTCCGGCTCTCGTTCGTGCCGATCGCCGGGGGTGCGCTGCTCAGCGCCTCGGCGTCGTTCTGACGAGTGGCCTCGACGGCCACCGCTGGTCATCAGCGCCAGCATGTACCTATGCGCACAACCCAGCCCGACGCTGCCTCGGTCGGGGAGGTCTCCAGGCGCGCACTCGTGTAAGCTGGCACTCGATGCGCCGATTCACCTTTGCAGGTGCGGAAGTCAGAGCGTTGCTCACCCGGGATTGGTCCCTTCCCGAACGGCTGCAGAGCGAAGCGTTCCGGCGGCTCGTGCGGCGTCACGCATCGCTGGAGTTGCTCGGGCGGGTGGAACAACTTCGAGCCGCTGCTCACCTCACGAATCCACGGTGGCCCGATGCGCAGGACGACCAAGAAGACCTCCAGGCGCACCAGGAGCAGAGCGCGCGGCTCGCCGCCTTCGCAGCGTGGCAGCGTCGAAGTGGCGTTGCTGGCGGTGGGTCGCGCGATGAAGTGAGTGGGCGCAAGGTGGTACCTCTTCGGGGCGCAGGCGGTCGCGCTCCACGGGGTGCCGCGCGCGACGCAGGACATCGACATCACCGTCCTCGTTGACTCGGGAACCGCGGCGCTGCTCGAGGCGCTCCGAAGGCATTACTCCGCGATTCCACGACGAGGCCTTCATCGCGGCGACGCGGGTCATTCCTGCAGATCATCGAGCCTCGGGCTGGAAGATCGACGTGGTGCTCGGCGGACCCGGGCTTGAGGAGCTCATCGAGTCCGAGGCGAAGAGCCGCCGGATTGGTCGGGCGACGGTCCCCTTGCTACGCCTCGAACATCTGCTGACGCTCAAGGTTCTCGCGGACCGCCCGCGCGACGTGGCCGATGTATCCAGACTTCTCAGCGTGAACCGCTCGAGCGTGAACACCGAGGAGGTCCATTCGCTGCTCCGCGCGCTCGAACAGGCCCTCGCCGAGGACGGACTTGTCGCTCGCTTCGATCGGCTCCTCGCCGACGCGAAGTGATCATTGGCGGCGTGGATTCGGTCATCGAGGTGCCCCGACAAGGCGCGCCCTCGCCGCCATCCTCGACACCGCCCTCGACGTCAGCCGGAGGCGGTTCCTCGATATGTGGAATGCGGATCCGGTGGTCGCCGAGCGACTCCGCCTCTCGTTCGTGCCGATCGCCGGAGGCGGGCTGTTCAGCGCCTCGGCGTCGCTTTGATGAGCCGGCTCCGGTCCTTCAGCGCCAGTAGTAGTCGAGGGAGACCATCAGCTTGCCGTACGAATCGAGCACGAGAATGCCGGGCTCGTTGCGGTAGCCGACGCCGACCCGCAGGTGGCCGGTTCGGCCGATGCGTTGATCCCTCCCCAGCATCACGCCCCACGAGGCGACGTTGTCCAGCGCGAGGGTGCCCTGCACGGGGATGCCCTCCGTCACCCCGCTCGAGCGCATGATGTTGACCACTGGCACCATGACTTGGAGAAAAGTCGACCCGACTCGATCATGGTACACGAGCGTGGCCGCCGTCCCCAGGGAGTGGACCGCGATGCCGTCCCCATTGAGCTGCGCTCCCACCATGCGGTACTTCGCCGCGATTGTGAGCGCCAAGTTCTCCACCAGCGGTACCGTGGCGCGCACCTCGGCGGGCACGGCGTAGAAGGAGGCCTTGAACGAGGGAATGTTCAGGAATGGAGCCGCGACCAGGTAGGCCCCGCCGACCTCGGCAGTGAGCCTTAGAAACGGCGCGTCGACGACCTGCACGCTGGCGGTGAGATTGAGGGCGCTCACGGCGTCGGCGGCGATGGAGGTCGAGAGCGAGAACCGCGGGAGGATGCCGCGGGTGTACACCAGGCCCCAGAGATTGAACTGCGACTCTCCAGGCGACAACGTGTCGGCCTCGAGGTCGATGAGTCGGTGGTCTGGTCGCGCGGCCGGTGGAGGAGGCGCCACTGGAGCAGCCTCGACCACGAGGGGCGGCTCGGCGACCGCGACTGGCTGAACCTGCTGATCAGCCACCATCAAGTAAAGCAATACGAGCGAGGTCATCACAGGGCCCTCCACAGCACGCCCACGCTGAAGCGGAGATCCCACCGGGAGTCGAACTGCGCCTCAGTGCCCAGGCGCAGCGCGAAACGGTCGATGGGCACGGTCACGAAGAGGCCTCCAGCGCCCCCGGGGTAGAAGCGAGTCTGCTGGGCGACGACCTGCGAGTTGGCCAGTACCGCGCCGTGGTCGAGACGCAGCGACGGCCCGAGCTCGAGCTCGAGTGAGGCGGTGGGCAATGGCAAGCGGCCGACGGCGCGGAGGGAGACCTGGTGACTGTCGAGTTGGATGCCCCACCCGCTCGCGACCGGCTGGTAGGCGAAGTCGTAGGTGATGGCTCCCAGGAAGAACCGGGAGAAGGCGTGCTGAACCCGCGCCTGTGGGCTTGCGGTGATGACATTTCCGCCGCTGGCTTGTTCCCGGGCGAGCAACGCCACCCCGAGCCCAACCGCGCTTTCGGCTCGGGCGGGCGCGGCCACCGAGAGGAGGAGAAACACTGGCATCAAGGAAAGGAGCTTCATCGGTCCTCGGG
This sequence comes from Myxococcales bacterium, assembly GCA_003153055.1. The sequence goes on along the minus strand of PMBV01000139.1, from coordinate 10,141 downwards.
TCGTCATGAGCAGGCCTCGAAGGCCACGATGTGCGTCAGGGGTTCGAGGCGCAGCTTGAGCACCTCACAGGCGTGGGGCCGATCCGCGTCACCCAGTTGCTTCAGGTACGCGTTGGCGAATCGTGCCATCGAGTCCCGGTCGTTGAACGGGTGGCTGTCGATGGCGTGGATGAGTGCGGTCGCCATCGCCCAGCGGGTCTCGGTGCTGATGCGACCGTCTGGCTCCCTCGGCAGCGCCTCGTAGACGGCGCGGGCCAGGTATGAGCCAGAGTGGTGCGGATCGAAGTCGACGTCCGGCGTATTCCACAGAGCCGAGTACTCGTCCTTCGTGTACGTCAGCGGCTGGGAGAGGTCGCGGCCCTCTCTCACTCCGGCCTGGCTGACCGAGGGTGCGATGAAGTTCGGGTCTCCCGTCGCGGCGTAGCCGAAGAGGTCCGCGACGCCTTCCTCCATGGCCAGGAAGGCATGGTTGGTCTGGAGCTTCGACGCCAGGTCGCCATCGCCAGCCCCGAAGGCCTGATGCGCCATGATGGAATGCCCGAACTCGTGGCACATCACCCCAAGGTTCTCCTCCAACGGCACCGCCCGGAGAACGAACGAGGGGATGATGATGAACGCGTCGTAGCTGCCGGCGTACGCGGCGTTGTCGATCAAGCTCATGCGGAGGTCGCCGAGGAGCGCCGAGTCCATTCGCGGGTGGAACAAGACGTCCATCGGCGGCCCGCTCGCCGCCCCCAGCCTGGCGAAGAGGTCGGCGCAGGCGTTCAGGTTGGCAAAGGCCGACAGGGCGTCGAGGGAGCGATCGTCATCGGCCACCGCGACTGCGTCCTCGAGATGGAAGGCGAGGTCGAACGGCTGCCCGCGCTCGAGGTGGGTCCCGGAGAGACCCTGCTCGAGGCCGCTGGAGGCGCGGAAGTCGACGTGGGCGCTCCGCAGATGCGCGACGCTGACCACGTCGTGAATCCGCCGAGTGGTGTAGCCGTACCCGCCATCGGGAAGGGGAGCAATCACCCTGGCTTCGACGGCGCCGACCGCGTCGACCCCCCCGCAGCCCAAGAGGGTGAAACAAGCCAGCCATGTAACGTTCCTCATTGTTCGAAACTCCTCGGAAAAGAGATGTCTCGAGAGGAACTCCAGACCAGGCCGATTCGTTGAATCGACCCCACACACGCACTACGCGGGGCGCTCACGCGAGAGAACCGACCCCAACGCGGCGGCGGCGAGGTCGGGCCGCTCCAGGGGAACGAAGTGGGTGGTGCCGGGCGCGACCGAGACCGTGAGAGCAGCTCTCGCATACTCGTGGACCGTGCCTTCGTCACACGTGGAGCCCGACGCACCGCGCACGATGCTCACCGGACAGCGAACCTCGGCCAGCGCACGCCACCCGTCATGGCCCTGGGCACAGTAGCTCGATGCTTCCCACTTGGGGTCGCACGCAAGCCCCACGCCACCGTTGGGCAATTCACGGAGGCCGTCGAGGCAGTAGTCGGCCACCGCTGCCCGAGGCCAGGTCTTGAAAGCGCCGCGCCCCACCAGAGCGGCCTCGGCCGCGGCCCGGCTCTCGAAACTCGACCGGCGGCGAAGCGCGCCTTGCACGAGCGGGAGCTCCGGCCATGGGTCTCCCGGCTTCCACTGGTGGCGCTGCGCCACGACGTCGGGGTGAAGGAGCACCGGGTCGAACAGCACCAGGGCCTTGACTCGGTGGGGCTCGGCGACCGCGGCCAGGAGCGCCACCGTTCCTCCCATCGAGTGCCCGCTGAGCACCACGGGCCCTGCCCCCAGCGCCCCGAGCGCCGCCAGCACGTCGTCTCGAAGGTCGAGCCAGTCTCCTCGGCCACGCGGGTCGGCCTCGAGCTCGCTCCGACCATGACCTCGCTGGTCGACCGCCAGCACGCGATGGGACTGGGCGATGGGGGCCAGCATCGAGCGGTAGGTCGAGGCGCAGAAGCCGTTGGCGTGCAGGAAGACGCCCTCGATGGGTCGCTGGCCGTCTCCGAAGTCGAGGCCGTGCATCAGCCCCGGAGAGCCGGGGAGCAAGAGGGAGAACCGCCTGGCACCAGGGAAGGGCAACGTCCTCGATGATACCAATTCCCCTCCGAGGGCCTACTCGTCCTTGGCCGAGTCCAGGGCGGGCGGAGGCGCCAGCAGGCGCTCGAGCTCGGCCGCGACCGCCTTCGCCTGCTCACACGCCGGGCTCTCCGCCGCTCGCCGGTTCGCTGGCTGGTGCCCACACAAAGCGAGGTAGTGCTGAAAGACGGGCACGCAGTCGCGCCGACCCGCTTCGGCCTCGTCGCGGCACTCGTCGGCGAGAATGTTCACCAGCGTCGTATTGACCTCGGCCTCCTTGAGCCTCGCGCCCGCGTCGGCGAGCTCGGGCATGCGGCCGAGGGTCTGCGCGAGGGGCAGGCGCACGTCGGAGAAGTCGTCGGGGCTCTTGCAGACGATGGCCGCGCGCCCGAGCAGCTTGCGAACGTAGAGGCGGAAGACGTCCTTCGTCTCGTCGAGGTCCTGGGCGCTCTTGTGGTGCTGCACCACCCGGTCGATGGACTGGGCAGCGCGCTCGAGGGCATGGCAGTCGGTCGTCTGAGACAAGGCGCTGACGATGGCGGCTATTGCGTGCCGGTGCCCTGCCTCGGCGCCCCCAGCCCGAAGCTCCTGGGTCAGCGACTCCTCGAGCATGAGGGTGGCCTTCGAATTGTAATCCTCGTCGGCGACGAATTCTTGCAGGAGCGCATAGCCCACGAGGCGCTTGTCGGAGTTGCTCGGGTCCGTCGCCAGCACGCTCGTCTCGAAGAACGCCCGGTACTTGTCGGCGCGTTGCGCGCGGAGGAACTCCCGACCCCAGCGGTCTTGGTCGATGTGGGCCTGTTGGTCGTGCTGCTCCTTGTTGGTGTAGCTCTGGTACGCGTTCACCAGCATGCCGACGGCGGCCACGACGCCCACCATCACCTGCGAGGCCACGGCCCAGCGCGAGGTGTTGCGGACCCGCTCACGAGCGAGCTGGAGCACCTGCTCCGCCGACCGCAACCGCTCGAGCTCCTCGGGGGTCGCGTGCTTCGCCAGAGCCTGGGCATCGTTGTTCCGCAGGGCCGCGTCGACAGGAGTCTCGTCACTCGCCATGTGCCCGCAAATAGCCCAGCCACCCTCCGGTGGCGCATGAAACCGCCTCGCCTCGTGCTCAGGCGGTGATGAGGCTCTCGCCCTTTTCCTCGCCGAAGCAGGCGTCGAAGTCGGTGCACTCGCCGCAGCTCGGCGCGATACACACCGGGGCAACCCCATCGACGCACAGCTGCCGCGAGAAGAACTTCTTCCACTTCATGTCTTGGCTGTTCCGTCGCGCCAAGGGCCCGAAGTGCCGCGTCATCAAGGTCGAGAGCTCGCCTCGATTCCTCAGGCCGAGGTCTTGCCACAGGTGGTTCTGCCGCTGGGCACGGCGGGCGATGATGGCCGCCAGGTCATGCTCCAGCGGGCTCGCCTCGGTCGAGAGGCTGTCGAGCATCTCCCTCAGGCGGGCCTCGGCCTCGGTCATCGGGGGCCGCTGCCTCGAGTCGAACCGCGCCAAGAGCCGCTGGGCGTGGGGAAAGTACTTCGCCACCAGCGCGACGAGATCATCCCCGCCAAGGCCCACGCACGCCCCCAGTGGGCGCCGCTCCTTCTGGGCCTCGCACACCGCGAGGCTCAGCACGCTGCCGACCGCGTGGACATCGAAGGCGTCGAGGTCACCTGAGGCTCCTGCCATGAGCCAGCGGTGGACCTCGATGGGCCCTGGATGCGCCATCGCGGTCGCCAGGCGGCTCATGCGGCGCTCCCGTGAGATTGGCAGCTCTTGGCGCACACCCGGCCGCAGGCGCCGCAGCCGATGCACGAGCCTCCGTCGGCCACCACCATCACCTTGCGCTCCACCTCTTCGTCCTCTTCGAGATCCACCAGCGCGCCTTCCTCATCGACGCCTTTGAGCGACATCACCTTCTGGCCGCACACCTTAAAACAGCGGCCGCAGCCGATGCACTTCGCTCGATCGATGTCGAGGAGGTACGTCGGCTGCCAATTCCTTCCGTCACGAGTCACGAGCTGCATTGCAATGGAAACCTCCGTCGCGTCAGGCCCGCGCGACCTCAGGAAAGCTCTCGATGTTCTTCACTGCCTGCTCCACGGCCTTTTCACCCTCCGCGTCGAGGGCCTCGAGGCTCTCGAAGCCAAAGCGGTGCACGTCTCGGAGGCTCTTGGACAACGCCACCAGCTTGCCCACCACGACGACGACCCGGCCGAAGCCCTCGTGGTTGAGCGCCAGCACTGGCGAGGCCATGAGCGTGGTGCGCTGCTCGATGCGAAAACACACGGCCTTGTAGAGTTGCTCGACCCGCACCAGCACCTCGGGGCCGGGGTCGCCGACGATGGGAATCGCCCGACGCGCTTCCTTGGTGACCACGAAGGCCTTGAGCAGGTCGACGTCGGATCGGTTCTCCCACGCGCCGTAGCGATCCTCTGCTCGCACCAAGCTCACCAGCGCCTTGACGAAGGGCCGGGCCTGGGCATCGGCCGCGGGGGCCTGCGGAGTCGACGGGGCGTTCACGGGTCCTCCGCGTCGAGCTCGTCGAGGGTGGGCGAGGCCGCGCCGAGCATCGCCTTCCGCAGCCACGGCGGCGGCGTGCCCGTCATCAGCGCCTGCACGCGGCCGATGATGGAGTCGATGGACTCGGGTGCGTTGAGCTTCACCGGGTGAATCTTCGCCCCCACGACGCGGGCCGCGGCTGGGCCACCGATGGCCAACACGAAGAGCAGGTTGGAGCCCTTGAGGCCCGCGACCTTGGGGCCGATTCGGTCATCTCCCTCGGTCTCGTGGGCCCCGCTTTGGTCCGACACCGTCTCGAAGGCCAAGGCCTCGAGGAGCCGGCACGAGGTCGGCGTCACCTCGTAGATGGCGAAGCGCTTGGCCGAGCCGAAGTGCGAGTCGAGTGACTTCAGGTCGCTGCTGGCGATGGCCACTCGCAGCGTCGGCACGCGCGTCGTCGTGGTCGGCGGCGGGGGCGCCGTCTCTTCAAACACCTGCAGCCGTCGCATCGTCATGGCGCGCCTCTGAGAACGTGGGGGTTGAGTGGTGATGCTCGTCGTCCGCCAACATCTCGTTGGCGAGCTCGAAGATGAGGGAGCGGGTGCCCCGGTAGCCCACGCTGGTGCGGTGGCTGTTCCCCACCCGGTCGACGATGGGGAAGCCGGCGCGAACGAGGGGTATTCCCAAGCGCGCGGCGGCGGGCTGCCCGTGGCAGTTGGTGATGAGGAGCTCGGCGTTGGCCTCCTTGGCGGCCTCCTCGAGGTCTCCCAGATCGCCGACGATGACCTCGGAGCACGGGAGCCGCGCCAGCGCCGGCGAGCGGTCGGTGGAGGACACGGCCGCGACCACCTCGGCGCCGAGGCCCGTCACCAGGTGGGCGAGGGCCGTCAAGAGGTCGGGGTCCGCCGCGATGGCCACCCGGCGACCCGACAGCGAGAAGTGCCCGTCGAGCATCGCGTCGACCAGCTGGCTCCTCCGCCGCCGCAGCGACATGGGCGCCTGACGACCGGAGAGGCGAATGAGCAGCGACACCAGGCGGTCCGTCGGCTCGAGGCCACTCAAGGTCTCGAAGACGGTGAAGGGCACCTGGGTGCGCTCGTGGAGCAGCTCGGCCGGAGCCCGCATGTGCTCGCCGATGGCGATGGTGTGGGTCGCCTCGCCCATCGCGCCAATGGCGCCCACCGACGTGCCTCCCAGGCTGGTGCCGATCCACGCGTCGGGCACGTGGCCGTCGAGCGACTGAGAGAGGTCGGGGAGAATCACCGGGGTCAGGCCGAAGGCCTCGATGGTCTCGCGCACCTCGTCGAGGTCTCCCGCTGTCAGGTGCACACCGGGGAGCACGTTCACCCGACTACTCGCGGTGCGGGCCGCCGGGCCAGGCTGAACCAGGCTCTCGATGATGGCCGCTGTGGCTCGAGCCCACCCGTCCTCCAGGGCACCCTCGAAGTCGGGCGTGGAGGCGAACACCACGGCCGTCTTGTCGAGCTCGCTTCGCCGGGCGCGGATCTCCTTCAGGTTCCCTCGAAAATCCTCGGCCTTGGTCTCGGTCAGCGAGGTCGACGCGACGCCGATGAACTTGGGCTTCATCCGGCTCTGAATGACGGTGAGGGCCTCCTCGAGGTTCTCTCCGCCGCCGAGAATGGCCGTCACCTCGTTCATCGCCGTGGTCTGCATCGGAATCGACTCGCGGAAGTGTCGCACCGACAGCACCAGCGCGAACGACGTGCAGCCCTGCGCCCCGTGGAGCAGAGGCACCGAGCCCTCCACGCCCAGGTACGCCAGCGCCGCGCCCAGTGGGCTCGACGCCTTCAGCGGGTTGACGACGCAGGCCTTCTTCTTCGAGACGATGGTGGCCATCTAGCCCCGCTCCTCCCACGGTGCCTTGCGCCGCACGTCAGCCCAGAGGGGGTTCGACAGCTCGAGGTCGACGGCCCGGGCCAGGGCGACCGCGCCCTCGTAGCCCGAGTAGGCGTGGGCCCGCTCCTGGTTGATGTCGAGCCACGGCACCCGCGCCTTGAGGGCGACGAACTGAGTTCGCCCACCGGACAGCAGAATGTCGGCGTCACCACGGGCGAGGCGGGCGTACATCTCGCGGGGGGGTATGGAGTCGACCAGGGCGCTCTCGTCACCCAGCTGCTCCAGCGCCTTCTCTTTGTCGGCCGATGTGGACTTGCGCACCGAGGTCGCGATGACCTCCATGCCCAGCTCCTTGAGCGAGGTGATGACGGACCACGACTTCACGCCACCGGTGTAGAGGAGCGCCCGCTTGCCCGTGAGCCGCTCGCGGTAGGGCGCCAGCAAGGCCTTGGCCTTGGCCTCCTCGGAGCTGATGACGGCTTCGGTCTGGGCGATGAGCGCTTCAGGAGCGCCCCGGGTGACCAGCATCGAGGCCAGCGTGCGCAGCGAGGTGCTGGTGTTCTCGACGCCGTAGAAGGAGCCCTCGAAGTAGGGAATGCCCCAGCGATCTTGCATCTTGCGGGCGACGTTGATGAGGGCCGTCGAGCACACCATCATGTTGACGCGGGCCCGGTGCGACGAGGCGATCTGCCGGTAACGCGAGTCGCCGGTGATGCACGCCTGCACCCGAATGCCGGCGCGCTCGAGCAGCGGCCGAACCTGCCAGAACTCTCCCGCGACGTTGTACTCGCCGATGATGTTGACGTCGGTGGCGGTCGTGTTGTCGGGCTCGATGGTGCCGATGACGTGGTCGAGCAACGCCTCGCCCGCGAGCTTGTTGCCGAGGTTCTTCGAGCCGGCGAAGCCAGGGGCGTTCACCGGCACCACCGGCGTGCCCAGCTTGGCGGTGGCGTGCCGACAGACGGCGTCGACGTCGTCGCCGATGAGCGCGGGCACGCAGGTCGAATAGACAAACACGGCCGCCGGAGCGTGCTTCTGCACTGCTTCCTTGATGGCCTTGTACAGACGCTTCTCGGCCCCACCCATCACGATGTCCAGCTCGGACAGGTCGGTGGTGAGACCGAGGCGGTACAGCGTCGGGCCGGAGCTGGGCGTATGTCGCCCATCCCAGCCGTTGCCCTCGCAGGCCGCCGGTCCGTGGACCAGGTGCACGGCGTCTGCGATGGGCTGGAGGGCTATCTTCGCCCCGTCGAAGGCACACCCACCCGCGGCGGCCCCGGGCAAGAGCGGCTTCTTACAGCCGTCCTTGCGCTCCTTGGCGCCCTTCTTCTGGTTGGTGGCACAGCCGGGCTCGTCGAAGAGCTCGGCGATGCGAGCCTTGAGCGTGTTGCTCATGGCACTCCCTCGCTTCCTGCTACAGGTGGTTCACCGCGTCAGGTCGAAGGAGATGTCCGTCTTTCCTGGCACGTTGGACTTGGCGTCCAGGGTGTCGAAGATCTTGTCGAGGAGCGTCCGCAGCACCTGCAGGCCGCCCTGGTACCCCCACAGCGGGAAGCGGTGGTGGTGGTGGCGATCGAAGATGGGGAACATCAGACGCACCAGCGGGGTGTCGAGGTCTCGCTCGAGGTACTTGCCGTAGGAGTTGCCCACGAGCAGGTCCACGGGCTCGGTGGCCATGAGCGAGCGGAGGTGCCACAGATCGCGGCCCGGGTACGCCTTGCAGCCCTTGCCGTACGGGGAGCTGGCGAAGAGCTGATTCATCTGCTCTTCCCACGCCTTGGTGCCGTTGGTGGCCAGGCAGTGCTTCGGCTCGCCGCCCGTCTCGAGAATGAAGCGGGCCATGCCGTAGACGAAGTCCGGGTCGCCGAAGATGGCGTAGGTCTTCCCGTGGAGGTACGACTGGCTGTCAGCCATCGCGTCCACCAGTCGGCCGCGCTCGAGCTCGAGCTGCGCGGGCACCGGCTTGCCGGTGAGCTCCTTCAGCTTCATGATGAGCTCGTCGGTGCCGCTCACGCCCAGCGGGTAGTGGAGCGCCGCCGTCTTCTGCCCCATGCCCTGGCAGTACTCGAGCGTCTTGTTCGAGCAGGACTCCTGGAGCGAGAGGGTGGCCTGGGCGTTGATGGCTGCCTTGGCCGCCGCCAGCGTGGTGCCGCCAGCGTACATCCGGTACTCCCCGTCGGAGGGCGTGTCGAACTGATCGGCCACGTCGGACAGCACGGTGTACTCGATGCCCATGAGGTCCAAGATGCGCTTGAGCTCTCGGTTGTTGCCCACCGCGAAGCCATCGAACCCGGGAATGAGGTTCAGCTTTCCGTCGGGCGTGCGCTCCTTGCCCTTCCAGAAGTGCTCGAGGATGGCCTTGACCATGTTGTCGTAGCCCGTCGTGTGGCTGCCGACGAAGGCGGGGGTGTGGGCGAAGGGGACGTCGAAGTCCTTCGGCACCGAGCCCTTGTCCTTGGCCTGCGAGATGAACGAGTTGAGGTCGTCACCGATGACCTCAGCCATGCAGGTGGTCGACACCGCGATCATCGCGGGCTCATAGAGGTTGTAGGTATTGGCGAGCCCCTCGATGAGGTTGTTGAGCCCGCCGAACACCGCCGCGTCCTCCGTCATCGAGCTGGAGACGGCCGAGGCCGGCTCCTTGAAGTGCCGCGAGAGGTGCGAGCGGTAGTACGCGACACACCCCTGCGACCCGTGCACGAAGCTCATCGTGCGCTCGAAACCAGCCGCCGCGAACACGGCGCCCAAGGGTTGGCACGCCTTGGCTGGGTTCACCGTCAAGGCTTCGCGAGCAAAGTTCTTCTCGCGGTACTCGACGGTCTTCGTCCAATCATTGACCTCGCAAGACTGCTGCGCGGTCGGCATCCCCTCGGACTTGGCCTTACGGGCGAGGAGCTCCTGGTACTCCTTGGTGTGAAAGAGCTTCGCGTGATCGAGGACCTTCTCGGCGGACTGGGACACGGTGGCTTGTCTCCTCTACTTCCAGGGAGCCTTGAACAGGCCCCACACAGGGTTGTTGATGGCGAGATCCATGTCGCGGGCGAAGATCGCGAACCCGTCGTACCCATGGTACGGGCCCGAGTAATCCCACGAATGCATCTGGCGGAACGGAATGCCCATCTTCTGAACCGGGTACTTCTCCTTGATGCCGGAGCCGACCAGGTCGGGACGAATGCCCTCGATGAACTTCTCCAAGTCATACGCGCTGGCGTCGTCGTAGATGAGCGTGCCCGACGGCACGTAATGGCCAGTGCGGTTGTAGTCGTCGTTGTGGCCGAACTCATACCCGGTTCCGACGATCTTCATGCCCAGGTCCTCGTACGCGGTGATGACGTGGCGAGGGCGCAGACCTCCGACGTACAGCATGACTGTCTTGTCTGCGAGGCGGGGCTTGAACCGGGCCACCACCGCGTCGACCAGCGGCTGATACTTGGCGATGACCTTCTCGGCGTTGGCCTTGATGGTGTCGTCGAACTGCGCGGCGATGTTCCGCAGCGACTGGGCGATCTGCGAAGGGCCGAAGAAGTTGTACTCGATCCAGGGGATTCCGTACTTCTCTTCCATGTGCCGGCAGATGTAATTCATCGACCGGTAGCAGTGAATGAGGTTCAGCTTGGCCTTGGGGGCGCGCTCCATCTCGGCCAGCGTCGCGTCACCGGACCAGTTGGCCACCACCCGGAGACCCATTTCCTCGAGAAGGATGCGGGAGGCCCAGGCGTCGCCGCCGATGTT
>PMBV01000118.1 GCA_003153055.1 Myxococcales bacterium | reverse complement strand
TCATCTGCTGCACCGCGGAGATCCTCTCGAACCTCGCCATTCGCGAACAGCGGCACTTCGCCGAGACCGTGGTGATGGACGAATTCCATTACTACGGCGACCGTGAGCGGGGAGTCGCCTGGCAGGTGCCGCTCATCGCCATGGGCCAGACGCAGTTCCTCCTCATGTCGGCCACCCTGGGCGACGTGAGCGCCATCTCGCAGAGCCTCACCGACATCACCCATCGCGAGGTCGCCGAGGTGCGCAGCGTCCAGCGCCCGGTGCCGCTGGAGTTCCGGTACAGCGAGACGCCGCTCCACGAGACGGTGCGCGATCTGCTGCAAGAGAACCGGGCCCCCATCTACCTGGTGAACTTCTCCCAGCGGGCGGCCGCCGAGCAGGCGCAGAACCTGCTCTCCATCGACGTGTCGACCAAGGAAGAGAAGCAGAAGCTCAAGGAGGCCCTGGTCGAGCAGCACTGGAACACACCCTTCGGCAAGGAGCTCAAGCGGCTGTTGCTCCACGGGCTGGGGCTCCACCACGCCGGGCTGTTGCCCCGCTACCGCCGGCTGGTCGAGCGCCTGGCCCAACAGGGGCTCCTCAAGGTCATCTCGGGCACCGACACTCTCGGCGTGGGCGTCAACGTCCCCATTCGCACGGTGCTGTTCACCCAGCTGTGCAAGTTCGACGGCGAGAAGACCGTGGTGTTGCCGGTGCGCGACTTCCTACAAATCGCCGGGAGGGCCGGTCGAAAGGGCTTCGACGATCGTGGCTTCGTGGTGGCCCAGCCGCCGGCCCATGTCATCGAGAACGCCCGGCTCCAGCAGAAGAAGGCCGAGGGCAAGAAGGTCACCCTACAGAAGCCGCCGACCAAGGGCTACGTGCACTGGGACAAGGCCACCTTCGAGCGGCTGTGCATCAGCGCCCCTGAGCGCCTCGAGTCCCGCTTCTCCATCACCCACGGGCTGATCATCAACCTGTTGCAGGCCTACGAAGACAGCGCGACCTCGGGCTACCGGCGCCTGGTCGAGTTGGTGGAGCGATCGCACACCTCGTCAGTCATCAAGGTGCGTCTCCTCAAGCACGCCCGCACCCTGATCCGCGCGCTCATCGGCGCGGGGGTGGTGGAGTTCACCAGGAAGAGCCCCTCAGGCCCCGCGCACGTGAAGGTGGCTGGCGGGCTCCAGCGCGACTTCTCGCTCAACCACACGCTCTCGCTCTACCTCCTCGAGGTCTTGCCCAAGCTCGAGCCGGCCCAAGAGAACTACGCCCTCGACCTGCTGACGCTGGTGGAGTCGATCCTCGAGAGCCCCGACGTCGTCCTCTGGGCCCAGGTCGACAAGCTCAAGGGCGAGAAGATCCGCGAGCTGAAGGCCCAGGGGGTCGAGTACGAGCAGCGCATGGAGGAGATGGAGAAGATCACCTGGCCCAAGCCCAACGCCGCCTTCATCTACGGCACCTTCGACGAGTTCACGGCCAAGCACCCGTGGGTGGGCCACGAGAACATCCGCCCCAAGGCGATCGCCCGCGAGCTGTTCGTGCTCGGCCAGACGTTCAACGAGTTCATCAGAGAGTACGGGCTCCAGCGCAGTGAGGGCGTGGTGCTCCGCTACCTGACCGACACCTACAAGACGCTGGTGCAGAACGTGCCCGACTCGGCGAGAGACGAGATGCTCGACGACATCGCGGGCTACCTGCTCACCGTGCTCAAGCACACCGACAGCTCGCTGGTCGAGGAGTGGGAGGCTCTCAAGTACGGACGACAGCTCGGCCTGGTGACACCACCGGGAGAGGACATGCCCCGCCCGAAACGAGATCTGGCGGCCGATCGGCGCACCCTGCTGGCCCGCATTCGCGCCGAGATGCACCAGGTGACCCGGCTGCTCTCGGGCAAGGCCTGGGAAGAACTGGCCGGCTCGTTGCCCGTCGAGGCCGGCTGGACCGAGGAGACCCTCGAGGCGGCCATGGTGCCCTACTTCGCCGAGCACCCGACGCTCGACACGTCGCCCAAGGCCCGGCGCTCCTCGCTCACCCAGGTCGACGAGGCCGAGGCCCGGCTGTTCCGGGTGCGCCAGACGCTCATCGACTCCAAGGGCGAAGAGGACTGGTTCATCGAAGGAGTGGTCGACCTCCGGGGACGCGCAGACGTCGATGGCCCGTTGGTGGCCGTGCGACACATCGGCACCTGAACCACGCGGCCAGGGTAGGCTCACGCCACGACACCCTCTCCCAACGGGGAAACCATGCACGACGTCGAGACCCTCATCATCGGAGCCGGCATCAGCGGGCTGGCCACCGCCGCCTTCCTCGGCCGGGGCGCCGACGCCGTGGTGTTGGAGCGCGACGCCGAGGTCGGTGGCTATTGCAAGACGGTGAAGAAAGACGGCTTCGTGTGGGACTACTCGGGCCACTTCTTCCACTTCAAGCACCCCGAGCTCGAGGCCTGGCTCCGGGCGCGCATGCCCGGGCAGGATCTCCGCACGGTGACCAAGAAGACGTTCATCTCGTACGCGGGGAAGTGGGTCGATTTTCCGTTTCAGAAGAACATCCACCAGCTCCCCCAGGAGGAGTTCATCGACTGTCTGTATGATCTGTACTTCGCCCGCGCTCCGGGCATGCCCCAGGCGAGCGAGCACAACTTCAAACAGATGCTGTACGCCAGGTTCGGCCGCTCCATCGCCGAGAAGTTCCTCATTCCGTACAACGAGAAGCTCTACGCCACCGACGTGGCCACGCTCGACCGCGACGCCATGGGCCGCTTCTTCCCCTACGCCGAGCTCACCGACGTCATCCGCAACATGCGCCAGGCCGACAACTCATCGTACAACGCGACCTTCACCTACCCCGCGGGCGGCGCCATCGAGTACGTCAAGGCGGTGCAGAGCGAGGTGGCACCTTCGGCGGTGCACCTCGAGGAGCCCGTCGAAGCCATCGACCTCTCGCGGCGGGTGGCGAGGACTCCGAAGGGCGAGTACCGCTACCAGCGCTTGGTCAGCACCGTTCCCCTGCCCTCGCTCCTTGGGCTGTGCGGCCTCGAGGTCGACGAGACCTGGGCCTGGAACCAGGTGTTGGTGTTCAACTTGGGCTTCGATCGCAAGGGGCCGACCGACGTGCACTGGCTCTACGTGCCCAACCGGGAGCGGGTGTTCTACCGGGTCGGCTTCTACGACAACATCTTGAATCAGGACCGCATGAGCCTCTACGTCGAGGTGGGCTTCCCGAGGGACGCGGCCATCGACGTGCCCCTCACCCGTGCTCGAGTGCTGGACGATCTCTCCAAGGAGGGCCTGGTGACCGGGCAGCGCGTGGTCGCCGAGCACTCGGTGCTGATGAACCCGGCNNTGCAGCATCGAGGACAACCTCCTCGAGGCGAAGGCCGTGGCCTCGATGCGGTGAAACTCAGGGCGAAGTCGGCGTCGCGGCCGCTGGCGGGGGCGCCTTCTTGGCCAAAGAGAGGCCTCCCTGTCTCTCAACCAGCGCGTACTGCCCCGAGAAGATCGCCGAGCCTCCACGGTTCGAGCCCAGATCACCCGGCAGATCGGACCACAGCAGGTACTCGCAATCGAAGAGGCCGTCTCTCATCGACCAGTTGTTGAGGTGGTACGTGGTGTGGGGCTGGATCCGATCGGTGGTGCAGACGCTCGCGTCGGTCGGGACCTTCGCCAGCATCGCCTGGAGATCGTTCTCTCGCTGCAGGTCGGCCTCCGAGGGTCGGGCCAGCGGCGCATCGCCAAAACCACCGGTGAGGGTGCCTGTCGGGGTCCAGGCGCCCCACAAGAGGCTGGCCAAGACGGTGGCGCACAGCACGGTCACTCCGGCCGCTCGCTGGCGAATCGGCCCATCAGCTCCCTGCCCGAGGAGCGAGAGCGCCACCGCCGCCCCCGCGAAGGCATAGGGCGGCCAGTTGAAGACGTACTGGAAGCTGATGGAGATGGTCGGCCCGTAGGCGGTGGTGAAAATGGTGAGGATGGAGGCCGGCGCCAGCGCTACCCACAGCGCGGGGCGGCGAACGGGCAAGAACGCGAGCGGGGCAAGCATCTGGAGCACGAAGCGGAGCTTCTCGAGCGTCAAGAGCGACTTGGCTGCGAACACCGGGTTCGAGACCAGCGTCTGGATGATGGCTCCGAACCCATTCTCACCGACGGCGACCAGGCCACTGTAGAGGTTGGCGAAGCCCGAGCTGGGCATCACCATGAAGCGAATGATGAAGAAGTAGAGGGTCGACACGACGGCCGTCGCGACCCCTGTCTTGAACCGGTGGCCCGAAAGCGCCAGGAGCACCCCGAGGGCCGCGAGCCCCATCGGCACGTCTTCGCGGCACGAGAGCGCCAAGGTGAAGAAGACCCAGTAGAGCAGCCACCGGCGGCGCTCCACGGCGAAGATGGCCCACATCACGAAGGGCGCCCCGAAGATCTGCGTGTGCAGCCCGTAGAGCTGGCCTGAGTGCATCGGCGCGTAGCCGAGCCAGGCGATGGCCAACACCAGGGACCACTGCGTCGACAGCCACTTCCGAGCGAACAGGTAGAGGGGCACCGCCGCGGTGCCCACCAGGACCGCCTGCAGCGTCAAGAGCGTCGTCGCCCTCGGGTGGAGCGCGTACACGGGCAGGAGTGGAAAGATGACGAAGTCGGCGTGGCTGCTCGCCAGATCGCCCCAGTTCTCGGGGTGGGCCTGGGTGGGCGCGGCCAACCACCGGCCATGGAGCGTCGTGGCGAAGAGCTGGTCGTACTGCCCAGTATCGTAGCCATACGTGGCAAAGCGCTGGTGGCCCCAGACAGCCCAGAGGGACATCAACAGGCTCTGGGCGACCGAGAGCACCACCACGGTGACGAACACCGGCGTCGGGTGGGCGAAGAACCAGTCGAGGCCCCGACGAGCGGCGGCAAACGCCCGCTGCCACCAGCTCAACGTCGCTGGCGTTGGGCCGAGGGGTCGCTCGGCCCAGGCCGAAAAGCTCACCCGGAGGAGACGCTCGAACCCCACGACGAAGATCGCCAGGAGCACGGCCTCCTCGAGATCCGTTCCGAAGCCGCGCTGCGTGAGCGCGACCAGGAGCGGCAGGAGGATGGTCGGGCTCAGGAGACGGGCCAGCCAGTCGAGGGCCTCGAGGCCGTGCTCCCGCCGACGAACCAGGAACAGAGCGCCCAGCGCGAACGCGGCGCCGAACGAGCCGAGCGTGAGGCCGATCAGCTCACGGCGCGGCACGGCCAAGACCAGGTTTGATTGCAGCATCCTGGGGAGGCTCGTCATCACCGTGCTCGCAAGGGTGAGCGCCAGCGCGGCCATGACGGCGCCGAACGCGATCAGAACTCGAGTTGCTCGAGGCACCATCGGGGTCGGTCGCTACCACAAACCCCCAATGGCGGCAGCTGTTTGCCGATCTCTCTGGCTGGCGTAGGGTCCCGTCTCCTCGAAGGGATTGAAGAATGGATCCGACCGAAGCGCCTGCGCTGGAAGCCTTTCACGCGATCGTCCGGTGGGCACTGGCGCTGGCCACGGCCATCGTGGTGGTTGTCGTGTTGGTGCCGCTCCTCCCTCGGGGGGTGTCTCGAGACCTCGGCAAAGGCAAGCCCTGGCGGGCGAGCAGCATGCTGGCCGAGTGTCACCCCGAGACCATCACCTGCGGCGGAGGGCGCACGGCCGTCTTCTTTCACACCAAGGATGAAGACCAACCTTGGGTGGAGTTCGACCTCGGCACGCCCACCCGATTCAGCGAGGTGCAGGTCACCAACCGGCGCGATGGTGATCACTTCGTGCTCGACCGGGCCGTGCCCCTCATTCTCGAAGTGGGCGACGACCAGAAGGCTTGGCGGGTCCTCGGGCAGCGGGGCGAGCCGTTCTCCGTCTGGACCGCGAGGTTCGAGCCCACCACCGCCCGCTATGTCCGCCTGCGCTCTCCCAGAACCACCATGCTCCATCTCGACGCGGTGGAGATCCACCCGTAGCGCTCCGGGTGCCCGAATTTCGGCCACCTGGCCCGGCTGAAAGCCCCCGCGTCCGGTCGAGGTGAAACGCCTCACGCGGCCCTTGACCCGGGCGCCAGGCGCGACTACTCGGCGCGGAATGAACGTGCTCGTGACGGGAGGCTGCGGCTTCATCGGCAGCAACCTGGTGAGGTGGCTGAGAAGGAATCGCCCCAGTTGGAAGGTCGTCAACCTCGACAAGCTGACCTACGCGGGGAACCTCGAGAACCTCCAGGAGCTCGAAGGCGACCCCATGCATGTCTTCGTGAAGGGAGACATCGGGAACCGCGAGCTGGTGGATCACCTCCTCCGAGTCCACCGCGTCGACGCCATCATGCACCTGGCCGCTGAGAGCCATGTCGACCGCTCCATTCTCGGCCCCGAGGCGTTCATCGTCGCCAACGTGTTGGGCACCAACGTGCTGCTCGAGGCCGCCCGCCACGCCAAGCTGGGCCGCTTTCTCATGGTCTCCACCGACGAGGTGTACGGCTCGCTGGGGCCCACTGGGCTCTTCACCGAGAAGACGCCGCTCGACCCCTCCTCGCCCTACTCCTCGTCGAAGGCGTCTGCCGACCTCATCACCCTGGCCTACGAGCACACCTTCGGGCTCGATACGGTCGTCACTCGGTGCTCGAACAACTACGGGCCCTTCCAGTTCCCCGAGAAGCTCATCCCCCTGATGGTGGTGAACGCCCTGGGCGACCGGCCGCTGCCCGTCTACGGCGACGGCAAGAACGTGCGCGACTGGCTCCACGTGGAAGACCACTGCGCGGCGCTGACGCTGGCGCTCGAGAAGGGGACCAAGGGCGGCGTGTACAACATCGGAGGCAACTCCGAGCGAGAGAACATTCAGATCGTCAAGGGCATCTTGGCGGCGGTGGGGAAGCCCGAGACGCTCATCAAATACGTCACTGATCGCCCCGGCCACGACCGGCGCTACGCCATCGACGCGACCAAGATGCGCACCGAGCTCGGGTGGACCCCGGCGCACACCTTCGAGAAGGGCCTCGAGGACACGGTGAAGTGGTTCGTGGATCATCGGCCCTGGTGGGAGCGCGTGATGTCTGGGGCGTACCAGCGGTACTTCGACACCCAATACGCGGCCCGGTTGTCCTAAAGATGCGCGTTCTGGTGGTCGGAGCCAATGGGCTCGTCGGCAGTCGGCTGGTTCCTGCGCTGGTCGCCTCTGGGCATGACGTCACCGCCGTCGCCCGAGGGGAGGCCCGCCAGAGCTGGAACGGAGTGCCCTTCGCCTCGGCCGAGCTGGGCGACGCGGAGGCCTTGGCCCGCGCGGTGACTCGCGCCAGCGCCGACGTCATCGTGAACGCAGCCGCGATGACCGACGTCGACGGCTGCGAGCGCGCGCCGCTCAAGGCCTTCGAAGCCAACGTTCAGGGAGTCGGCACCCTCGCCCGCCTGGCCCGCGAGCGGGGCGCCCACCTGGTGCACGTGTCGACGGACTACGTGTTCGACGGAGACGCGGGGCCCTACGCTCCCGAAGCCGTACCGAACCCCCGCGGCGTGTACGCGCTCACCAAGCACATGGGCGAGCAAGCCGTGCGGAGCCTGTGCGAGCCGGGGCGGTGGACCATCGCCCGAACGGCCGTGGTGTACGGGTGGCCGGCAGCGGGGCAGAAGAACTTCGGGAGCTGGCTGCTCGATACCCTCTCGAAGGGCCAGCCGGTGAAGCTGTTCGCCGACCAATGGGTGAGCCCATCGATGGCGCTCAACGTGGCCGAGATGCTCGCCGAGCTGGTGACCCGGCGGTTCGATGGCATCTGGCACACCTGTGGTGCCGAGGTGGTCGACCGCGTCACCTTCGGCCATCGGCTGTGCGAGGTGTTCGGCTTCGACCCCGCGCTCATCTCGCCCTCGAAGATGAGTGACGTGAAGTTGCTCAGCCCACGGCCGGCACGGAGCGGGCTGAACGTCGAGAAGACGAGGAGCGAGCTCGCCAACGCACCCTGGAGCCTCGACGCGTCGCTCGAGCGCTTCCTCGCGGAGTATCGGGGCCAAGACGGAGGAAACACATGAAGGGCATCGTTCTCGCCGGGGG
>PMBV01000004.1 GCA_003153055.1 Myxococcales bacterium | reverse complement strand
AGGTGACGGAGTCGTAGTGGCCCGTCCTCTCGTCGTCGAGGAGGTCCGTCATGTAGACGCTCTGGAAGAGGTAGCCCATGCGGTAGGCGTCAACCGGAATGGAGGGAGTGAACCGCGTGGCAATCCTGCGCTCCACCGGCTCCTGGTCGACGAAGACCCCCATCTGGGCGACTTCGCGGGCCTCTCGCCCGGCGGAGACGGCGACCACCCGCACCGCCTCATCCCCCTTGGTGTCATTGGGGATGGGCTCGAGGGAGGCCACGTACTTCCAGTGCTTGGGCACAGCGAAGGTGCACCGCAAGGCCGCGATGGCCAGCGCCTTCGCGCGCTCAGTGCCGATCGTGGCTGCGGCTGGGACAACGCGCCATAGCCACTTCTCCCAGTACTCGATGGGCTCGCCGCTCTCCTTAGCCAGTCGGTTGACGACGAGGCGGAGGGCCGAGAGGTTGATCGTCGAGTCGACGCTATGGTTCCGCACCCGGCGGTCGACCTCCTCGATGAAGGGCAGCAACGCCACGGCAGACTGGACGCCCAGCGCAGTGGCGTCCTTCGCTCCCGCCCAGGGCTTGGCCATCTGGTGGGCGCCACCGGTCTCGAGGAGGCGCGCGAGAGCCTCTGCGTCGGCGACGGGGAGTTGCGGCCAAACGGCGAGGTCAGCGAGCGCCAGCCACGTCAGCGAGAGGAGATGCTCCTCGTCGAGAGCAGCTCCCAACTCCGCGAACGCGCGCGGGCGAATCTCGCCCACCTCGACCTCGCCCGTCTCCACTTCGATGTCATCCGCGGAGCGGACGATCATCTGAAGACAGCCTGTAAGTGCGCGAAGCCAGGGCGGGCGCATTTTACCAGTCCTTCTTCGCCGCCTCGGCGCCCTTCATGGTGAGCGTGTCCATCAATTTCAGGGCATCGGACACCGAAAGCTTCGCCGTCTTACCGTCAAAGGTCACCTCGAGCTGACTTGCACCTTGGGTCGCGGCGAGCGCCAGGCGTACCCGCTCGTAATTCTCGAGTTCGACCGTGCCGCCATCCTGCGGCATCTGATTAATGAGTGTTGTTGTGTACTCGTGCTTTGCGATCGCAAGAAACTTGGCAGAGCGTTGCCCGGTCTCCTTGTGGTAGCGCAAGAAGATCACAGGAGTAATTTCGCGCGTGACATCTGCAAGGAGCACATGGCCCCGCCGGACAATTGCCTCAGCCTCGGTTTCGTCGCCGGAATACTCGATGTGATTGATTGCGTGCACGAGGACCGTGCGTGGGCGCAAGAAGTAGTCGTCTTTGATGACCCCGAACTTCACGACTGCTGGCCCTAGAAGGAGGAGGGTATCGAAACTGCCAAGCCCCCAGTCGACTCCCGAGACCTTGGTTGCCAGCCCCTCCTTTGCCTTTGCGGCGTGCTGCTGCCCCTTGTCCAAGAGCAGCAGCCCAAATTCAACAGCCCGGTCGTCATCAGCTCCCATGACCGAACTAGCAAGGACAAGGTCCTCGGCGAGAGGTCGCACGAAGAAAAAGGTGTTCTTCTTGGCGAAGGGTACCTTGTACTGAAATGTTCGCGGGTCACGCGTCGGCTTCACGTCCTTGAGCGCGCTCACGCTCTTCGTCAACTCGTCGAGTGTCATTCCCATGTGAAGTTGTCTCCCTGGTCCTGGCGATAGGTTCTTGGTTGGCCATTTTCCTCGACGCCGCCACTCTTGGAGGAGTTCTCGCTCCGAGACATCGGGCCTAGCTTGTCGGTGTCGTTGAAGTCGTCGGCGCGCTGCGCGCGCGTTTCGTTGTAGCCGTGGTCATTGTACCGCTCCACCATCGGTGGGTCGTGGTCGTAGGTTACATTTGTCACTTGTCGACCTTTGCTATCGGTCTTGATGCTGCCGTCGTCATTCCGTGCGTAGTAGTCGATGCGGTCCCCACGCTCGTCTCGCCATGTCATCTCGCTGCGCTCGAGCGGCGCACCTTTGCCCCCGTCTGCGCGGACCGGCGGTGGCTTGGGTATGTTCTGTGGATCCGCAGCGTGGGCGGCCACATGCGCCTGCCCCTCATCCGTGTGCCGCATAGCCATCTCGTGGTGGGTGCTCTCGCGGAACCCACTCGGGTAGACGTCGTCGCGCCCAATCCGGCCATCCTTGGGCGCGTTCGGGTCGGCCTCGAACTGCCCCTTCTCGTTTCGGCGTGCGCCAACTGGCCTCTCATCTTCCTCAGTCGGCCTCCTATTACCACCCTGGTGGCCCTCCGGCTCGGCTGCGGAGGTCCTCCTGTGCATGAGCCCACGGAGGTCGACGTCGGCGAGCGGGTTTGCGGAGTAGGCGAAGAGGTTGATGCCACCGGCGTGCCCCAGGGGGTCCGGCTGGAGGTAGCGACCGAGGGCCGGGTCATAGTCGCGGAAGCGGTTGTAGAAGAGGCCGAGGTGCTCGTCGTAGAAGTGGCCGGCGAAGCGGAGTCGAGTGGGGCAAGGCGGGGCGCCGTCGTCGAATTCGCCGAAGGCGTCGCTACCGGCATCCTCCCAGACGACGTCGCCCAGTGAGTCCTCGACTCGCACGGGCATGCCGTTGGGCGCGGTGAAGAGGTAGAAGGCTCGACCCGACCCGGGAGTGGCCGACTCGCCGTCGTAGTCGAGCCACATGAAGGGGACGAGGGCGTCCTCATTCGGGTAGACGTAGAGGCGCAGCTTGCCGTCGGGGAAGCGCTCCGCGGCGAGCCGGTCATCATCCCAGAAGAAGTCGGTGCGGGCTCCGCCGTACTCGCGCCAGAGCCGACGGCCGAGGCCGTCATAGGCCGCGCGCCACACCTCGGGTCGGTCACTGAAGCGGACCTCCGTCAGCATGTCCTGGCTGTCGTAGAGGTACTGCGTCACCCGCCCGTTGGGTTGCGCCAAGCGGGCACGACGGCCTCGGCTGTCGTTGGAGAGGCGGAGGAAGTCGGCGTAGGCCGCGAGGTTGCCGTCGCCGTACTCGATGAGGAAGTGCCGGGAGGAGCGGGTGAGGTTGCCGGCCGCGTCGTACGTGTAGGCGCGCTCGCCCTTGGCGTCCTGCTGGGCCACCAGGCGGTTGTCCTCGTCGTAGCGGTACACTCGGCCACGGCCGTTGCCGTCGACGCTGAAGAGCAACTCGCCAGCAGCGTTGTAGCGGTAGGAGGCCGCCCAGAAGGGCTCATGCTCCGGGTGGGCCGCCCACCAACAGGCCCGGGCGAGCAGCCTGTCCTCGGCGTCGAAGGCCAGGGCCTCGCACGTCCCGTTGCCATTCTCCCGCACCACGCCGCCCTCGCTGGGCCGAAACGCATGGGAGGCCCCGTCGGGAGTGGTGACGCGGACGCCAGGCCCACCGGCGTGCTGGTAGTGGACGGTGAAGCGCTCGAAGTAGGTGGTGCGCGCCAGGCGGGTGGAGGCGTCGTAGCGATGGGCGATGCCCTTCCCGTCGCGGAAGTCCTGGAGGATGCGCCCCTCGAGGTGGCGCTGGGCCACCTGGTGGAGACCCGAGGAGGCGACGGTGAAGTTGCCCTGGGCGTCGTAGTCGTAGGTGTAGCGCTCTCCACTCGAGAGCTCGCTCAGGACGTGGAGTCCATGCGGGCCCGTCTTGTGCTTCACCAGCGCGTGGCCGTCGCCGTCCTGCTCCTCGACGATGGCGTCGAAGGCGTTGTAGAGGTACCGCCGGAAGAGGCCCCCGAAGCGGTGGATTTCATGGAGCCGGTGCCGGAGGTCCCGCACATACTCGGTGCGATTCCCGTTGGCGTCGACGACGGCTCGCCACTTCTCTCGATGGGTGTACTCGTACCGCGTGGTGTGGCCGAGGGGGCTCGTCTCCGCAGCCAGCAAGTTACACGACGCATACGTGTGAGTCTTCCACCCGCGTCGCTCCTCCTCGGTCGGGGGTTCAGCAGGCACGTCTCCCCAGCGCTCGCCGATGGTGTTGCCCTCGGCGTCATAGAGGTACTGGCGGAGACTCCCGTCCCACGCGGGCTGCTCGAGGACGCGTCCCATGACGTCTCTCGTCGGCAGGGAGTCCTCGACGGCGGGCGGCATCGCTCGGCGCCGCGCGGTGGCCAGCGCCTGGCTCACCACCGAGGGCAGGAGCACCTGCCTTGCCTCGAGCGCCCCCAGTGGCCGGCCCAGCAGGTAGCCCTTGGGCGTCTCGGGGCCGTCATGTGCGAGCGGATTGGGGTTCGGCTCCTCGTCTTCCGGCGGCACCAGGTGCCCAAGCCCATCGAGGCGGCCGTAGTGCTTCCCGCTCTCGTCATACATCCACGAGTACGCGTTCCCCCCGGGCATGACTTGCTTGACGACTCG
>PMBV01000113.1 GCA_003153055.1 Myxococcales bacterium | reverse complement strand
GGAGGCACCGCGGCGACGGGCGGAGGTACCGCGGCGACGGGCGGAGGCATCGCGACGGGCGGAGGCGGCGCTTGTCAGGACGCCTGCCCTGTGGCGAACGGCCTGAGCTTGAACTGCGAGAAGCGGTTCGCGCTGGGAACCAACTGGGCCTGGCACACGTACGCCGGGGACTTCGGCGGCATCACTCCCTGGAACATCCAGGGCGTGTCGGGGGCCCCCGCGGCTTACCAGGCCGACCTGACCGCGATGACGAGCCGGAAGGTGAATGTCATCCGCTGGTGGCTGTTCCCTCGGCTGGACTCCAGCGGCATCAACTTCGGCCCCGATGACGTGCCTACCAGCATCGGAGGGACCATGGCGGCGGACATCGAGAAGGCGCTGGCGCTGGCCGAGCAGAACGACGTGTACCTCCTGCTGACCATCTTCTCGTTCAACAACTTCGCGGCGACCTCGACCGAGAGCGGGCTCCGTCACGTTGGCCTTCAGCCCATGGTCGTCGACGCGGACAAGCGTGGTCGGTTGATCAAGAACCTGGTCGGTCCGGTGGCCGATGTCGTCGAGGCGAGCGTGAACAAGAAGCGCGTGCTCGGCTGGGACATCATCAACGAGCCGGAGTGGGCGATGACCGGCGCCCACAAGTACGGCGGCGACAGCTTCTCGCCAGACGCAGCCTACGCGGCCCAGGCCGTGTCACACGACCAGATGGAGACGTTCGTCGTTGAGATCGCCGCCAACCTCCACGCTCACTCGCACGCGCCGGTGACGGTGGGCTCAGCGGCGATCAAGTGGGCCAACGCCTGGACCCACAGCGACCTCGATTTCTACCAAATTCACTACTACGACTGGGTGTACGAGTGGTTCCCGTACCAAACGAAGACGCCCGCGTCGGTCGGGCTCACCGGGAAGCCCGTGCTGATGGGTGAGTTTCCCAATGCCGGACTGTCGGCCCTCGATACCATGCACGGTACAGACCACGTAACCCTGCCAGCGCGCTCGGCCTCCCAGTTCGCCTCGGACCTCTACGACCAGGGCTACGCGGGAGCGCTGTCGTGGGCCTTCAATGACAGCAGCTTCGCCTGGGACACCTTGGACCTCGCAACGTTCCAAGCAAGCCACGCCTGCGAGACGAGGTTCTGAGCCGTGACACCCACCCGGTCGCGCGCAGGTTGACGGGTCGCCGGAGTCGCGGCGATGGTCCTCCTCGGGTGGGTGCTGCGCCCGTCTCCCGCACTGGAGGGAGAGCAAGCAGCCGTGCCCTCCTCTCCTCCTGCGCCGGCCGCGCCCGTCGCGGCACCAGCCCCGGCCGAGCTCGCGCAGCCCGCGACGAGCCCTCGGCCACCCGCGCCACCGTCGATCCCTCCGGCGGAGAGCAGCGACGCAATGGAGCGCCTCCGCGCCATCGTCGACTCGGACCCGGGGGCGGCGCTGGCCCTCTCCCGGGAGGATGCACAGCGTTCTCCCAACAGCCCGGTGGCTGACGAGCGGTCGTTTCGCACCATGCAGGCACTGGTGCACCTGGGGGAGATCGGCCCCGCGCGCAACGAAGCGACGACCTTCTTCACGCGGCACCCCGAGAGTTCGTGGGGCGAACGGGTGGAGCGACTGACCGGCGTCCACTCGCCGCGCTACTTCCAGAATCCTCACTGAGGTGCGCGAACGAGGCACTGGCTCGGCGCGACCAACCACCCGAGGACGTTGGTCCACAGTCGTGAGACCTGGAACTCGGCTCGACCGAGGAGCTCGCTGTTGGCGATCGCGTCGTCACCCCAGGCGAAGACCCGGCCCGCTCCGAGCTCGGCGGTGCGCGCGGCGTCGTACTCCCCGGGCTTCGGCTCCCAGGCGACGAGGGTCCCGCCTCCTTTGACAGCGTGCCCGTCGAGATAGGGGATCTGGGTGACTCCAACGAAGACCGGGTGGCTGGCCCAGTGGGTGACCGGACTCAAAGAGCCGTTGGCTTGCCCGTACGCCAACTCGAAGGGGGCGAGGAGCCGGTTGACGTTCGCCACCTCGAGCTCTGGCGTGTAGCCGATCAAAGTCACCAGGCCTCCCCCACGGCTCACCCATTGCTGCAGCGCGTTTACTTCCTGGGGGCTGTACGTACGCCCGATCCCCGCGCCGATGCCGACCCTTCCCCATATCCCCTCTCGGACGTCCTCGACGACGATGACCTGATACGGAGTGAGCAGTTCTGGCGACAGTGTCGCGTCTGAGAGGCTCACCACGGTGGCGCCGGCCACATGGCCAATCCAGTCCCGCGGGACGTCTCCGCCCGCGCCTTTCGCCGGGAAGCCGAGAATCGCGAGGTGGAGGCACGCGCACCCGCCATCCTCCGTCAGATCGCACGTTGGCACCGGCGTTCCGGCGTCATGGGACGGCCCCGGACCGGCGTCGTCCACTGTACCTTCATCCCCTCCGTCCGCTGGGTCGCCTGGCCCATCCACTCGACCGCCACCCGCCTGGCCGCCGCCCGCCTGGCCGCCGCCCGCCTGACCGCCACCCGCCTGACCACCACCCGCCTGACCACCGCCGCCTTCCCCTCCGTTGCCCGTCTCGCTCCCGGTGTCGGTCGGGTCGCCGGAAATCGAGCCGCCACCGCCAGTGGCCGAGGGGCCTCCACCGCTCGAGGCGTTTCCGCGGCCGCCCAGGCCGACGACGACGCTCCCATCCTCCCCGCAGACGCAGGCGAACGTGCTCGCTACGAGGGACGTGGCCAGGATGATCCACCCAGGGGGNNCATCGACATGGACGCACACCGCTCTCCTGGCCGAATCGCTCCCCACCAAGGCGTCGCACGCGAGACCTCCTCGTCGGGAAGAGAGGACCGGGGAGCCATTCGGGTCATCAGCCGATGCGGCGCTGGGTAGACCGCGCACGAGAGCCGCGTCTTCAGCGCTCGATCGAAGCGAGCATGAGGCCCCCGACGGCGAGGCGAGGAGCGCCGCGGTGAGTTCGTCCCCATCGACGTCGTCGAGCGCCGCGACCGGGACGAAGGAGAAGCGCCCGCGTCGAGGCCCGCGCGCCCGGTCGTACTGACGCCGCACGTTCGGCAGAAACGGTCATGAGCCCGGGCTGAGTTCGAGGTCCGCGCTGACTTCGATCGGCGCGTCGCCAGGAGGGCAGGTGCCGGCTGAGGGGTACGATCGCCCGTGCCCAAGATTGCTAGCTCCTCGGCGCCACCGACAGGTCGAAGGGGGTTCGGTCTCGAATCGTCGGCACTGGTATCGCCCCGAGGTCCGGGTGGCTCCCCTGGGTGGGGGTCTCCAGCACTGTCATCACTGTTGACGCGTTTGTCATCCGTGATGACGGCTCCGGAGACCTCCCTCTGGAGCAGCGTCCCTCAGATGACCCCGCGGCCGCCGAGGATGTCCGTGATCGCGCCTACTCGCCTACCGGGTTCAGCACCGCCTGACCCGCACGGGCTCGCCGCGCTCGGCGGCTCGACGGCTCGGCGGCTCGACGGCTCGACGGCTCGACGGCTCGACGGCTCGACGCCCAGACCCGATCGAGGGCGCGGCTCCTTTGAGGGCGACAACAAAGTTGTCGCGATCATGCGCCCATTGGCGACAACCAAGTTGTCGCACCAAAAGGGGGCACAGTGCTGGTGTGGCGTCAGCGGGTAGCACTCGGACGAGATCATTGAGCCACGTTGCGGGCATCGAGCTGCGAGCGCACCATGAGGTGCGATGGGCGACCCGAGAGCGAGGTGAGCACAGATGAGAACCCACGCGTCCACGCGTCGCTCGACCGATCGGCCGAGGGCCCCGTGACGCTCGCCCAGAGGCTCTGCCAGCCCGGATGGCGCGGTGGATCGATGGAGCTGACGCGTGCTCCTTCTTCGGGAAGAGGTGGGCCCAACTGGCAGTGATGGAAGCTGCTCTTCCATTTGGCCCTCACCCCCGCGAGCCACGAGCGCCTCGGAGGGGCTGAGCGACCCCGAGAGCGAGGTGACCACGGAGGAGAAGCGACCCATCATTGCACCACGACCGACCGGCCGAGGGGCTGGTGATGCTCGCCCAACGGTCTTCACCCCGCCAGGTCCAGCACTCGTCCCGGTGCTGCTGCTCCCTCTCCTCTTTCGACAACTTGGTTGCCGACCTGGAGAGCCGGTGCCGCGACGACGCCGGCGGAGCAATGGTCCTCGACCCAACGACCTTCGTGCCCGGTGCGCTGCTCCTCTGAGACGAGTCACGACCGCGCAGCCACGAAGGCAGCGCACTCGGCCATCAGCTCCGGGGCGACCAGTGGAGTCGCAGCGACGATGTCGGGCGAGCGAGCATCATACGGGCCTCCGTCGAGCCGGGCGATGACCCCACCAGCCTCCTGAATCAGCAGCGCCCCGGCGGCCGTGTCCCAAGGCTTGAGCCCGTACTCGAAGAACGCGTCGAACCGCCCCGCAGCCAGGTACGCGAGATCGAGCGCCGCCGCGCCCAGCCGCCTCACTCCCTGCGCACGGGGGACGAGCCGGTTGAACAGCGCCAGTGGTGCCTCGGGCGACTCGCGCAGTGAATAGGGGAAGCCGGTGCACACCAGCGCGCTCGACAACCCCTTGGCCGCCGAGACCCGAATCGGCGCGCCGTTGAGCGTCGCCCCCTGGCCGGCGGCGGCCGCGAAGACCTCGCCCAGCATCGGGTTCACCACCACCCCAGCGAGGAGCTGACGAGCCCCCGAAGGCCCTGGCCCCTCCACCGCCATCGAGACGCAGAAGTGCGGAACCCGGTGCGTGTAGTTGACCGTGCCGTCCAGCGGGTCGACCAGCCACAGAAAGGTGCCCTTCCCCACCTCACCGCGTTCTTCGGCGAGCACCGCATGGTCGGGGAACCGTCGGCCCAGCGCCTCGAGAATCGCGTCCTCGCTGGCTCGATCGGCGTCGGTGACCAGGTCGACCCCCGAGGTGTCTTTGGCGCTGACCGAGCGCTCGAGGTTCAGCCGCGCCTTGAGAATGTCTCCGGCTGCGCGGGCGATGACGACCGCCTCATCGCGCAGCTCGCGGGCCTCGGCACCGCTGGTCATCGAGGAGCCCTCAGGCGCCCCAAGAGCCGGTCGATGAAGCCGCCGAAGCCTCCGTTGCTCATCACCAGGAGCACGTCGCCTGACCGCGCCTCGCCCGCCACCTCGTCGAGCAGCGCGTCGACCGTGGCTGGAGCCGACGCAGGCAGCCCACCCAAGCTCAACTCCGCCGCGATGCGGGGCACGTCGAGCTCCTCGCCCCGGGGAATCTGGTCGTGCGGCTCGGGCACCTTGATCGACACCCTCGCCGCCCCAGCCAGCGCGCTGCCGTACTCCGCCTGGTGAATGTTGCGCCGGCTGGTGTTGGAGCGCGGCTCGAAGATGGCCCACAGCCGGCGACCTGGGTAGCGGCTCGCCACGGCGGCGATGGTCTCCCGCACCGCCGTCGGGTGGTGCGCGAAGTCGTCGATGACCAGGACCCCGCCCACTTCGCCGCGAGGCTCTTGGCGGCGCTTGACGCCCTCGAAGGACTCGAGGCCCGCGGCGATCTCCGCCTCGGTCAGGCCCAGCGCGCGGGCTGCCGCGAAGACGCCCAGCCCATTCTCGACGTTGTGGGCGCCCGCCATGGGGAGCACCACCGTGGCGCCATCGACGCCCCGCTCGCGCACCTGAAACCTCGCTCCGTGCGGCCCCAGGTCGAGGTGACGGGGCAGATAGTCGGCCTCCACGCCCTCCTTCGCCGAGTACGTCACCACCCGGGCACGACCACCGCGAGCGATCTCGACAGCCAAGGGCCAGCTGGCGCTGACCACCACCGTCCCGTCGGGCGGCACGATGGCGAGGAGCCGCTCGAAGGACGATCGATAGTGCGCGAGGTCTCGGTAGATGTCGGCGTGATCGAGCTCCACACTGGTGAGCAGCAGTGTCCGCGGACGGTAGTGGAGAAACTTGGGACCCTTGTCGAAGTACGCCGTGTCGTACTCGTCGCCCTCGACGACGAAGTGCGGGCCCTGCCCCAGACGAAAATTCCCCGCGTAGTTGCGGGTGACGCCACCCACCAAGAAGGTGGGGTCCTTGCCGGCGTGGGCCAGCACGTGGCCCAACAGAGAGCTCGTGGTCGTCTTTCCGTGAGTCCCGGCCACCACCACCGAGTGACGGCGCTCGAGAAAGAACGAGCCCAGCGCCGCGGGGAAGCTCATCTGGGGAATGCGCCGCTCGCGCACCGCGGTGGCCTCTGGGTTCACCCGTCGAATGGCGTTCCCGATGATGACCAGATCGGGCTTGGCGACGTCGAGGTTCGCCGCGGCGTAGGGTGACAGCGCGTCGATGCCCCACTGGCGCAGCATGTCCGACATCGGCGGGTAGACGTTCTGGTCGCTGCCGGTGACCTCGTAGCCAGCGGCCTTCAGCATTCCGCCGAAGCTGCCCATGCCAGTGCCAGCCACGCCCACGAGGTGAATACGCCGGGGAACCCGCGGGTCCACCGAGTCGAGGGTCACGCCTGTGTCGTCGGACATGGTGGGGGCCCTTCTTTCATCTACAACCCCAGGGCGTCGAGCACCGCGTCATGGAACCTGGGTCGAAACTCACGAATCAAAAGGTTGGCCCGCCCCAGGGCCACCCGGTTGGTGAGGAGCGCCACCACCAGCGAGCGATCGAGGTCTAACCACAGGCTCGTCCCCGTGAAGCCGAGGTGGCCGATGGCCCCTCGCGGCCCCAGCCGGCCGAAGCGCTGGCCGCATGAGGCTCCCTCGCTCGACGGCGTGTCGAAGCCTCGCGCCCGCGTGCTGCCCACAGTCGCGTCGCGGGGAAAGCTCGAGCCACCGAACCGCCCCTCGAGCACCGCCTGGCCAAAAATGGCCACGTCCGCCGCGGTGGCGAACAGCCCGGCGTGCCCCGAGACGCCGTCGAGACACCAGGCGTTGTCGTCATCGACCTCGCCCTTCTTCCCTGCGCGGGGAACCACGCTCCACAAGCCCTCCTGGCCCAAGGCGGGCTCGCGGGGTCTGGTCGCGCCCGTCTCGGCGAGCGCCGAGGGCATGGCGCCTGGGTGGCTCAGCCGCCGGTAGCGCGCCGAGAGGCCCAAGGGCGCGGCGATGCGGCGGGTGAACAGCTCATCGAGCGGGCTCTGCTGAGCGGCCTCGAGCACCGCGCCGAGCATGATGAAGCCGAGATCGCTGTAGACCGCCTGCTCGCCTCGAGGCTGCTGCGCCTTGGCCCGAAGGACCTCGGCCAGGAGCTCGTCACGGGCGAGCCTCCGCTGACTGGCTGGGCAATCGTCCTGGAAAAGCAATGGCCGCGCCTCCATCACCGAGGCGAAGAAGGGGCGGAACGCCGGCAGCCCGCTGCGATGGAAGAGGAGATCGTCGAGGGTGGCGTCGACCGAAGCGTCGCCGAACCAGCGGCGCACTGGAGCGTCGAGGGGCAGCCCGGTCTCGAGGACCAGCGCCGTGGTGACCAGCACCTTGGTGAGGGACGCGAGGTCGAACACCGTGTGAGGAGGCGCGTTGCCTCCCGAGAAGACGTGCCGCCCCTCGAAGAAGACCTCGGCTCTGGCGAGGGGGAACACTCCGTCGGCCACGCCCCCGCTGAGCAGCGCGTCGAGCCCCCGCGTCATGCGGTGACGCCTTCGAGGAAGCTGACGCGCCGTGCATCGGCCTCGAGCCGCACCTTGGCCCCGAGAGGAACCGGCTGATTGACGGTGCCGTGACCAATGGGGAAGCCCGCCGCGCAGGGCACGCCGAGCTCCCCCGCCAGCTCGTCGAGCACGTCGGCGCTGGTGTACGGCGCGTCCTTCTCTTCACAGCCAGTGAAGTCGCCCAGCACCACCCCGACGACGCCCTTCAGCACGCCGGCCAGCCGCAGCTGAGTCCACAGGCGGTCGAGTCGATAGGGCCGCTCACCCACGTCCTCCAGGAGCACCACCGCTCCATCGAAAGAAGGAAGAAAGGGAGTGCCGGCGAGGCTCGCCAGCATGGCCAGGTTGCCACCGACCAGCGGACCCTCCACGGTGCCAGGCACGACGGTGCGGGTCCCAGCGAGGGGCTCCAGCGGTCGACCCTCGAGCGCGTCAAAGAGCCGGGCCACGACCGACAGCGGCTGGCTGCCCAGCTGCGTCACCACGGGAGCGTGGAGAGAACGAAGCCCGTGGGCCTGCGCGGCGAGGTGCGCGGCGGTGAAGTCGGAGAACCCCACCAGGACTTTGCGGGGCGGGGGAAAGCCCGGCAGCAACCGAGCCAGCCCGTACCCACCTCGCGCGGCGAAGATCGCCCGCACCGAAGGGGCCTCGAGGGCCCAGAGGAGATCCGCGCGGCGAGCAGCGTCGTCGCCAGCGAGGTACCGCCGTGAATCGAACAGGTGCGCCCCCAGCTCGACCCGGTAGCGAGCCGACAGCCGTTCGAGGCCGCGCTCGAAGATGGCGCGCTCGAATGGCCCCGAGGGAGCGACGACCGCGACGGTGTCGCCGGCGGTGAGGGGAGGAGCTGGAGCGAAGCGCACCAGCTGGTTCTACCCTCGAAGACCGGCGCCCGTCGAAGACGACTTACTTCTTCTTGCCGCCCGGGAAGGCAGCCTCGACCCCGGCGAAGGCCTTGCCGACGGCGTCGAGCGCCTCGGTGACCTTGGCGGTGAGGTCGGTCAAACCGGCCGAGTCAGCCGCGGCCTCGACCTGAGCCTTGAGGCCCTCGACGGAGGCCTTGGCCTCGTCATACGCCTTGAGCGCAGCCTCGGCCTTGGCCTTGGCAGCCTTGGGCAGCTTGGCGCCCTTCTCCTTGAGCGAGGCGACCTTGCCGTCCATCTCAGCCACGGCATCGGCGATCTTCTTCGACAGCTCAGTCTTGGCCGCGTCGACGATCTTCTTGGCCTCCTCCTTGGCCTTGGCCTCTGCCTCGGCCTTGATCTTCTCGGCCTCCTTGGCCTTCTCCGCGAGCACCTTCGCCTGTGCCTCGGCGGCCTTCTTCGCCTCCTCGGCCTTCTTGGCGGAGTCGTCACAGCCCGCGACCGCAACTGCCACAACCAGGACTGCCCACTTGATGAGTCGCATCATTGCCCTCTCGAATATGCACATCGTTGAATGGTGGTGGTGAGACCTCGACCGAAGCCCCCAGGAGCCAACGGCGTGGTTCTGGCAGAAAGTCAGACGCGTGCAACGGGTTTCATGACCACGGGTTCGTTGGTCAGCCCGGCTTCGGGACCACGTGCACCTCGACCTGGAGCGTCTCGGGCCCCCCGCCGACGTAGATGGTGCCCGACGTCGGCGTGGCGTCCATGTAGCTGCGGCCCACCGCGACGCGCACGTGCTCGGTCTGGGTGAGCAGGCCGTTGGTGGGGTCGAAGCCCTTCCAGCCGACCTCGGGCAAGTACACCTGAACCCACGCGTGAGACGCCTCGGCCATGCGGGCGTTGCTCGCCTGGGGCCCGGTGAAGAGGTACCCACAGACATAGCGGGCCGGCACGCCGAGCAGCCGGGCGAGGCAGATGAAGAGGTTGGCGAAGTCTTGGCAGACGCCGCGCCGATTCACGTACACGTCGAAGGCCGAGGTGTGGAGGTTGGTGGCGCCTTGCCGGTACTGGTACTCGGTGAAGATGGTGGCGTTGAGGTCTTGCAAGGTGTCGAGGAGTTCGAAATCGTTTCGCCGAGCGAAGCTCATGGCGTACTCGGTGAGCTCGATGAGCTCGCTCTCGGGCAACTCGGGAGGCAGGAGGAACGGCTGCAGCACCTGTCGCTGCCACGGCATCCACACCAGGGGAATGGTGGAGCGCACCCGTGGCGGCCGGAATTCGAGCGGGTCCATGTCGAGGAGCTCGACGTCGGAACGGGCTTCGATGGCCAGCTCGGTGAAGGCCGTGTCGAGCATCACCCGGCGCACCCGGTTGCCGAAGACGTCCTCGAAGTCTCGCGACTGACCGTCGACCGACACGGTGAGCCCGAAGTCACGCACCCGCTGAAGTCGATCGTGAATGGGAACCAGCCGGAACAGGTGCACGCTGCGCTCGACGGCCTTCTGGTACCGGTAGACGGTGCGGTGGGTGACGTCGTACCGGCGCGGCTCGCCCTTGGCGATGGCGTGGCGAGGTTTGGCTCGGGCCACGAAGACGCGCTGCGTGGGGTTGGTGTCGGCCTCGGTGATGACGACGTCGGCCGGAGGCGCTCCCCGTGGCGTCTCGTCAGCGGCTGGGCTCCCGCGTGACACCGGCGCCGAGCCATCGGGCCGTGCCTCGGCCACCACCGCGCCTTCGCGCAGCACCAGGAGGTGCCCGTTGGAGAGGCGACGCCAGTCTTGGGTGGAGCCCGACTTCGCCATCAGCGACTCGGTGCACACCAAGATGCCCTTGCGGCTGTGGATGCCTCGGCGGCTCAGGTCGACACTCAGGTCCTTGTCTCCGAAGGCCAACGTCCCGTGGGGAGGGAAGATCTCGGTGACGTAGACCGGCGCCTGGCCCTTGCGATCAGCGTAGACGACGAGGTCGGTGCCGTCGGAGAGCGCGGCGGTGAGGCAGCCCAGGCGGTTGAGCTCGTGGAACCAGCCCAGGAGCACCTCGGGGGGGGCCTCACCGATGGTGCGCCAGTCGCGATCAGCGAACCGGGCCAGCAGCGCGCAGAAGACCTGCTCCGAGTCGGTCGAGCCCACCGGCTCGAACTGAGCATGGAGATCGAGCTTCTTCTCGAGGCTCCCCGAGTGCCCCATGAGCCAGTCGCGGCGGGCCCACGGCCGGTGAAACGGCTGGGTGTTCGCCTCGGTCAGGGCGCCCCAGGTCGCGGTACGAATGTGCACCACGAAGACGGAGGACTCCAGTCGCTCCCAGGTCGAGACCAGGGTGCCGCGAATGGAGTCGTGGGCCGGCGCCGCCTCTTTGAGCACCGAGGCTACCGGCTCACCGCCAGGGTAGGAGCCGATGCCCCAGCCGTCGGGCAGCTTGCGACCAGGTTCGAGGCAGTGGAGATCGAAGGCCGGAGTCACCGGCCCCTCGAAGGACATCGCGAGGAGATTCGGCATCGTTCAAGCGAAGCTAGCTGACTTGCCTCTGGCTGAGGGGGTGTGGTGAGGCGTTGATGATCTCCGACTGAACCAAGTCGCAGATGCTATGGACCTCGTCGACCACCCGGGTGAGCACCTCGTGAACCACCGTCGGGCTCAGGTGGTTCGCCTGCATTCGCTCCACCAGGAAGGCCTCCAGCGCGGCGATGTGAGAGAGGGTCTGGCTCCCCCGGGCGCTGGCCGGGTGCACGTCGAGCACCAGCTCTCGGGCCTGGCCCAGCGCGTGGCGCACGGCGTGGGGGAAGCGGGCCTCGAAGATGAGGAACGAGGCCACCGTCTGAGGCGTCACCGCCCCCCGATGGCTCTTCATGAAGGCCTCGTACCCGTGGCAGGTGCGCAGGAGCGACAACCAGAGGGAGATCTGCACCACCGCCTCGGCGCCGTCTTTCGGATCCACCGTGCTGGTGAAGGCGTGGTGGTGCACGTCGACGACGCGGGCCGTCTGCCCCACCCGCTCGAGCTGGAGCCCCAGCGAGATGAAGTACAGGGGGAGATCCTGCAGCATCGAGGTGCGCACCAGGCCGACGCAGAGCTGCACGTCACGGCGAATGCGCCGCCAGAAGCCGTCGGGGTTGTCCTCGAACTCGGTCTTCGCCAGCGGGCCGTTCAAGAAGAGGTACAGCTCGTTCAGGGTCTCCCACGCCTCGAGGGGAATCACCTCGCGCATCGAACGGGCGTTCTCTCGCGCGGCCGCCACCGAGCGCAGCAGGCTCACCGGCACGCGATCTTCGAAGGTGAGGTAGCGCTGCACCACCTCGGCCCTGGCCATGGTCTCTTCTCCGTGCAGCTCGGGGAACCGGCCTTGCTCGCCAGCGATGATGACCACCGGCTGCCAGACTTGGAGCGGGGTGAGCTCGGCGTCGAGGGCCAGCCCCGATGCAACCTGGAGGAGCCGCGCGGTGCTCTCGGCCCGCTCCAGGTACCGGCCAAACCAGAAGCAGTGATCGGCCACTCGAGAGATCATGGCTTGAGCACCCAGGTGTCCTTCGAGCCGCCACCCTGGCTCGAGTTGACGACGTACGAGCCCTCCACCAGCGCGACCCGGGTGAGGCCTCCGGGCAGCACCCATGGCCCCGAGGGGCTGAAGAGCGAATAGGGCCTCAGGTCGACCCGTCGGGGCACGACGCTCTGGCTGCCCTCGTCCCAGGTGGGGCAGCTCGACAGCTCGATGCGCCTTTGGGCGATGTACCGACGAGGGTCGGCCTCGATGCGAGCCCTGAACTCGGCGCGCTCGGCCTGGGTCGACTGGGGGCCCATGAGCATGCCGTAGCCCCCGGCCTCGTCGACGGCCTTCACCACCAGCTCGTCGAGGTGCTCGAGGACGAAGCGGCGATCATCTTCGCGGAAGCACAGCCAGGTGGGCACCTGCTCGAGCGCGGGCGTCTCGCCCAGGTAGAAGCGAATCATCTCGGGCACGAAGGCGTACACGGCCTTGTCGTCGGCCACGCCATTCCCCGGCGCGTTGGCCAGGGTGACGTTGCCCTTGGCCCAGACACTCATCAGCCCGGGCACCCCGAGGAGGCTGTCTTTGCGGAACACCAGCGGGTCGAGAAACGCCTCGTCGGTGCGCCGGTAGATGACGTGCACCTGCCGGGGGCCCAGGGTGGTGCGCAGCCACACTCGATCCTCGCTGACGTAGAGGTCGGGCGCCTCGACCAGCTCGAGACCCATGGTGCGGGCGAGGAAGCTGTGCTCGAAGTAGGCCGAGTTGTACGGGCCGGGGGTGAGCACCACCACCGTCGACTCCATGGGGTCGACGGGCGACACCGAGCGGAGCGTCTGGGCGAGCCGGGCCGGGTAGTCGTCGACGCGCTGCACCCGGGCGTCGAGGGCGCGGGGCATCACCCGTTTGGTCACCAGGCGATTCTCGAGCACGTAGCTGACGCCGCTGGGCGTGCGGAGGTTGTCTTCGAGCACCCGGAACACCCCGTCGGGATCGCGCACGAGATCGATGCCGCTGACGTGAATGCGAACCCCGCCGGCCGGCCGAATGCCGTGGAGCGATGGCAGGTAGTGCTTGGCCCCCAGCACCAGCTCCTTGGGAATGCGGCCCGCCTTCAAGATGGCCTGGGGCCCGTAGACGTCGTCGAGGAAGTGCGAGAGGGCGAGGAGCCGCTGCTTGAGGCCCCGCTCGAGCTTGGCCCAGTCGGCCGCCGAGACGAGGCGAGGGAGCAGGCAGAAGGGGAAGACCTTCTCGGTGCCTCGTTGATCCTTGTACACCGAGAACGTCACCCCCTGGTTCATCAGGGAGAGCTCGGCCAGGTGGTGAGCCCGGGCGAACTCCACCGCCGAGCGCGAAGAGAACGCGGGGACCACCTGGGCCAGCTCAGCACGGGGGTGGCCGGCGCCGTCGAACCACTCGTCCCACGTGCCGGTGAGCCCGTGGTAGCCGTCGAAGAGGCTCACTCGAGCGAGCCCTCCTCGGGGACCGGGTGGTCGATGGGGAGGCGCCGGAGATCGAACGTCCACGGCGTGTCGTCGAGGGCGCGGGTGGCGCGGGGGAGCACGGGCCAGCTCGCCGCCCCCTCGATGGTGAAGCGCTGGGCCCGGCGGGCGCTGGCCTCGAAGCGCGTCAAGGGAGGCGTGTCGAAGGCCCGGCCCTCGGGGTGCCACACGTGGTAGGCGCAGGCGCCCAGCGAGCGGTTGGCCCAGCGGTCGAGCACGTCGAGGCGCACCGGGTGGTGAATGCCCAGGTGAGCGTGGAGACTGTGGGCCGGAGCCCAGGCGCGGAAGCGAATGCCCGCGGCGCCCTCCCCCGCTCGGCCGGTGGCCTTGAGCGGCAGGTGACAGCCGTTGACGAGGATCTCGTGGCGGCCGGGAACGAGGCCCTCCACCCTGACCTCGATGCGCTCCACTGACGAGTCGACGTACCGGGCCGTGCCTTGAGCGGTCGGCTCCTCGGCCAGCACGTTCCAGGGCTCGAGGGCGTTGCGGATCTCCACCAGCACGTCACCGGCCACGAGTTGTCCGGCGACCGGGCAGCGCAGCTCGAGGAAGGCGCGGTAGGCCTCGGCCGGGTGCTTGAGCCCTCGGGCCTCGAGGAACGCGAGCACGTCTTCGAAGTCGCGCCACAGCCAGGTGGGCAAGAGGAAGCGATCGTGCAGCGCCTGGCCCCAGCGCACCAGCGGCGCCCGGTAGGGCTGCTCGGCCAGGGCGGCGACCAGCCCACGCACGAGCTGAGCCTGGGCCACCATCATCTTGGGGTGCGGCGGCATCTCGAAGGCCCGCAGCTCGACCAACCCTTGCCGGCCCTGTGCGGAGCGCCAGTCGAACAGCTTGTCGATGGAGATTTCGGCGCGGTGGGTGTTGCCGGTGAGGTCCGCCAGCAGGTGGCGGAACAGCGTGTCAGACAGCCAGGGCGGCACCGGCCCCTTCTTGGGGTCTTGGGCGAAGGCGTGCTCGAGGGCGATCTCCATCTCGTAGAGGGAGTCGTGACGAGCCTCGTCGAGCCGAGGCGCCTGGCTGGTGGGCCCCACGAAGAGCCCGCTGAAGAGGTACGCCAGCGAGGGGTGGTGCTGAGCGAAGGTGATGAAGCTGGCGAGCACCCGGGGGTCGGTGAGCCAGGGGCTCTCGCGAGGCGTCGGGCCGCCGACGGTGAGGTGGTGGCCTCCCCCGCTGCCGGCCATGCGCCCGTCGAGGAGGTACTTCTCGGAGTGGAGCCCAGAGTGGAGCGCGGCGTCGAACACCGTGTCGGCCAGCTCGGCGTACTCAGCGAAGCCGGCCGTCGGAGGAACGTTCACCTCGAGGACGCCGGGGTCGGGGGTCACCGACAGGCGCTTGAGCGAGGGATCGGCCGGCGGTGGGTAGCCCTCGAGCATGATGGGGGTGTCGAAGTCTCTGCGCACCGATTCGACGGCCTCGACGAGGGCGAGGAAGTCGGCCGCCGAGGGCAGCGGAGGGAGGAAGACGTAGAGCACGCCGCCTCGAGGTTCGACACACAGCGCGGTGCGCACCGCGAAGGCCGGAGACCGCTCGAGGTGCGGCTCCTTCGGCAACAGCTGCTCGGCGATGGCCTGGGAGAGCGTGCCTTCTTTCACCAGCTTCATCAGGCGCAGGCCCTTCTGCTCCCGGGCCCGGGCGGCGGCGGCCGGCCCACGAGGGTCGGGCGGCTCGATGGGCGCCTCGGCGACGGCGACGACGGGGGGCCCTCCCAACGCCGCCAGGGGAAGCCTCAAGCCCACCGGCGAGTCGCCGGGGAGCAGGAAGAGGTGCCCTCGACGAAAGGTCCACTGTTCGCTCTTCCAGCCCTTGCCCGAGGCCTCGAGGGGCAGCACGAAGGCAGCCTCCGTCTCGAGCCCACGGCCCAGCACGCGGGCGAGGCGGCGCCGCTCTTCAGGGTCGCCCAGGCCGGCGGTCAGCGGGTCGAGATCGACGGGGAGCGCGGCCTCCTCCTGGAGAAAGCGCCAGGAGTCCTCGTAGGCGGGGTGCACGTGCCCGTCGATGCCCAGCCTCGCGGCCAGCGAATGAGCCAACTCCTTGGCTTTGCCCGCCAGCCGCGCATCCTGGGCAGTGGGAACGCCGGGGGCGTCGACCCAGGGTTCCTTCTTGCTCTGCCAGAGGACGCGGCCGTCCTGGTGGCCGATGAGCTCGAGGGCCCAGCGGGGGAGGCTCTCGCCAGGGTAGCGCTTGCCCTGCCGCAGCAGCACCAGGCCGCCGGGGCACAGGCGATGCTGGAGCTCCTTCGCCAATACACAGCCCTGCTGCCACTTGGTGGGCCCCAGGGCTTCGCCGTTCCATTCTGGGCGTTGATCGTGGAGCCGGGAGTTGAAGGTGGGCTCGCCGCCCATGGTGAGCGAGATACCCAGGCCCTCGAGCTTCGCGTCGGTGGCGGCGCCGGCGGCCTTGAGCTCGCTCCATACGGCCTCGGTGAAGGGCGAGGTTGGGCGCACCTCATGACCCAGGCGGCCGACGCGCATCGAAAAGCTGATCTCGCGGGCCAGCTCGTCGGTGGTGCCGTCGATGGGCGCGGCCAGGTGTGGCTGGGCCGTGCAGGCCAGGGGAATGTGCCCCTCGCCACAGAACAGGCCACTGGTGGCGTCGAGGCCCACCCACCCGGCGCCGGGCAAGAAGACTTCGGCCCACGCGTGAAGGTCGACGACGTCACGCGAGACGCCCTTGGGCTCGTCGGGAATCATGCCCTCGTCGGTGAGCTGCACGAGGTAGCCCGAGACGAACCGCGCCGCCAGGCCCCGGGAGCGCAGCACGGCCATGAGCAGCACCGCCGAGTCACGGCAGCTCCCTCGGCCCTGGGTGAGGGTCTCCTCCGGCGTCCAGATGCCGGCCTCCTCGCGAATGATGTAGCGGACGGCGTCTTTCACCCGCCGGTTGAGCTCGACCAGCAGGCTCACGCTGGGGCCCGAGGTCGGCAGCCCTTTGAGGAACTCCTTCGCCTTGGGGCCCAGGGTGAGGCCGACGTCATCGACCCGGGTGTAGGGCTCGAGCTCCTTGCGCTGCGTGCCGTAGTCGAGCGGCACCGACTCGGCGGTGTGATCGAGCGTGAAGTCGAAGGGGTTCACCGGGCGGATGTCGACCGCCATCTCGACCGAGACCTCGAGCTCCGACACCCGACGGTTGGGCCAGGTCGCCCGGGCGACGAAGTTCCCCGCGGGGTCTTGCTGCCACCGCAGCTCGGCCGCGGTGACCAAGAGGTTGTACGTCTCGACCCGGGCCCGAGCATGAGCCGCTGGCTTCAACCTCAACAAATGGGGGCCTAACAGCGCCGCTCGGGGGTACCGGTACCGGCTGACGTGCTGAATCAGTACGCGCACCCAGCCCTTGTACTCTAGAAAGATGTTCCTACCAACTACCCATCAAGTCTTAGTCTCGCCGAATTTAGGCTTGGCACCCGGAATTCAGCGAATCCGGGGCCCACGCCATTGACAAGGCTGGTCAGTCCCTACTTGGAGCTGATGCTGATGGACCCGGCGAGAACGTTGACCGACTCGTCGTAGGTGTAAGTGCTCGACGAGGTCTTGACGCTGCCCTTGAGCACCACCGACACCGAGCCGGTCTTGCCCATATCGAGCACGTTCACCGACTCGGTCACGTCAACATCGAGGGAGTCGTTGAAGGCGCCTCCGATGGTCAGGTTCCCCTTGAAGGCTTGCGCCACCTGCACTCCCGAGGCGTTGGTGATGACCTTCTGAGCCACCGTCACGGTGCCGTTGTAGAGCGCGTCACCCTGGTCGCTGGTGGCCAAGCCGCAGTTGGTGAGAACCATCGTGAAGGTCAAGGTAGCGGAGGCGCCGCTGCCAGAGATGTCGATCTGGTTGTTGAAGCCCGAGAGCTTCGCGGTGCCACCCTTGGGACAGGTCGCGGAGGCGTCGGTCAGATCGAGGACCGTGGTTGCTCGGTTCGCGCCGGTCTGGGAGGGGGTGGTCAACGCGTGCACGGCCTGCGCTGCGCCATCTTTTCCAGCGATCTTCGCCGAGCCGCCGCAGCCCATCATCAGGGTCGAGGTCACAGCCAACGTCGTCAGAAGGATCTTCCTCATGTCGTGTACTCCGTGTTGGGGTTCCAAGCGCCGCGGTGGCGAATGCAATGCCACCTCGGGCACCTAGCATTTCTGGAGCACGGGACCCTCAGAAAACCTCAAAGGCCACGAATGAGGCGGCGCCTTGCTGCTCCCCTGGCCGATTGGTCGTGGCTCAGCGCTCGTGCACGTGGCGGAGCACTCTGCCGTCGGCACCGACAGCCACCGCGAAGGGCACCACGGTGACGCCGTACTTGCGGGCGAGGTCTTTCCGCTTGGAGACATCGACCTCGAGCACCCGCTGCCCTTCCCGTGCGAGGCGGGGGCCGACTGTTTGGCAGTCGCTGCACAACGGGTGGGTGAACAGCACGACGAGCTCGCGCTGGGGAGCGTCGGCGCCGATTTCGAGCAGGTCCACTCGCTCGAGGGCTCCACCCTTGATGCCTCGCAGCCGGGCCAGCACCCGGTACACCTCGCACCCCACGCAGAGCCCAGTCGTCGCGGCCAGCCCAGCCAGGGCGCCCACGATGCCGCCCAAGACTCGACCGATGGTGGGGAACCCCGCGAGCCACAGAACCGACGCGCTCAAGAGAAAGACGGCGCCGATGATGTTGGCGAAGCGGGGCGCGCGGGAGTCCTCGAGCTCACCCTCCCCCAGCCGGGGCTGCACCACCTCGAAGTAGAACACGCAGGGGAGGCAGTACCGACGCCCGAAGAGGACCGACACCGCCAGCTGCGCGCCGAGCACCGCCAGCAACGGCCAGGCCCCCGTGAGCACGGCGAGCACGCTCAACAGCGCCACGACCGTCTGGTTGAAGCGAGGCGCGTTGCGATCGATGACGAGCAGATCGCGGTATGGATCGGCCTTTCGAGAGAAGCTGGGAGCGGCGAGGGACGTCATGCATCCACTATAACGGATGCGATTCCGTCTCTCAAGATCATGCTGACTTTAACGGATGCCCGGCCGTGAATTCAGCTCATTGCCCTGGTCGATCGAGACCGAGGAGGCGGGCGGCGTTGCCCGAGTAGACCTTCTCGAGGACCTCCCTGGGGAGATCGAGCCCGTCGATGGACCACCGGCCCTGAATGGGCGTCGGGTGGGGAAAGGCGCGATCTCGCGTCTCGAAGAAGCGCCAGGTGGAGGTGAAGAAGCGGCCGACGTCATCGAGCGTGGGGGGAGTCGCGCCGGTCGAGCCCAGCATGAGGTCGAGCTCGCCCACGCCGACGCCCAGGTCAGTGCCGAAGAGGATGCGATCCTGGTGTGTGAGGAACAGCGCGCGCACGTCCGCGGCTCGGCGCCCGAGCTCAGGAACGCGGGCGGCGGTGTCGACGTACAAGTTGGGGTACCGATCGAGCATCGCCGCGACCCGGGCTGGGTCTTCGGGGGCGTTGCCGAAGTGGACGCCAATGAAGGTCGTGCGCGGGTGCCGCGCGATGACCCGCTCGTAGCGCTCGAACAGCGCCTCCCACGAAGGCACCGGGCGGCCGGCGTAGCTCCAGCCGGGGTGGGCCATGAGCTCGTCGAAGCGCTCGTTCTCCTCCCGTACCGGCTGCCAGAAGGCGACCGGGTCTCCGGTGTGAATCGACACGGGCATGCCGAGGGTGCCGGCCTTCTCGAATAGGGCGTCGAGCGCTGGGTCGTCGACGGCGAGCAGGGTTCCATCGGGGCCGCGCGCCGACAGGCCCAGGGCCTTGAAGATCTTGACGCCTCGAGCCCCGAGCTGGTGCGCGCGCTCCAGCTCCTCGGGGAGGCTCGCGGCCCAATCGGCTCCCCGGCTCGCGCGGTGGAGCGGCGGCGTGGCGAAGACGATGACCCGCCCGTGGGTCTGCCCGGCCGCCAAGAGCGAGGCCTCGAGGCCCTCTCCCGGCCAACCGCCCGAGAGGTTCACCGAGGTGGCGATGCCCCATTGGTTCATCAACCGCAGCAGGTGGGGCACGGCGGCCGGCGACGCGTGCGTGTGCACGTCGATCTTCCGGAGGCGGGCACGGTCGGCGCACGTGCAGCCTCCGAGGACCGTCATGGCTGCGATGAAGAGGACGCGACCCATCATACGAGCGCTCCAGTGAGGCGATTCGATGCGGCGTTCAGTGGCAGGTCAAGCGCTCCAGCCCCGCACCTTGCTCGGTGCGCCGGAGGAAGACCACTCCGCCCTCGTCGAGCACCACCAGCTCACGGAACGTCTCTCCGGGCACGGTGTTGGCGTCGGTGCGAGCGCGGCCGAGGAGGTGCCCGTCGAGCGCATCGACGCAGGCGAGCTCGATGCCAAACCGGGGTGCCTCGGGCGTCGAACCAGCGAGCTCGACCAGCGCCCCGAGGTAGATGACGCCGCGCTCGTCACTGTCGAGGAGGTTCAAGGCTACCAGCGGTGCGCCGAAAGGGACCGCCCGGGTGAAGCGGTGGGCCAGGCCGGGGCGATCGATGAACGTGAGCAACACCGTGCCCTCCTGGCGATCTCCGAGCGACGCGGTCAACCAGCCGTGGCCGTCGCGGGAGGGCCGGCCCGGTACCTCGGGGCGCTGGGCGTCGGCGACGCCGTTGGTGGTGCCAAGCTTGACCAGGTCACCGTGCTCCCGCTCGGCGTAGACGTCGGCTCCGTCGACGAAGACGCCAGTGGCGCCTCCGGGCTCTGCGAACCCTTTCCCGGCGAGCTTGAGCTCACCTCGCGGGCGGCCGTCGGGCCCAATGAGCCCGATGGCCTTGTCGACCAGCCGATCCATCACCGCCACCGTGCCGTCTTTCGCCACCGCGACGTCTTGCGCCGACTGCACCGGCAAGGGGACTTCGCCCGCTGGCTTGCCTGAGCGCTCCACCTTGAGGAGCCTCCCATTCACCTGGTCGACGATGACGAGAGTGCCTGCGACGTCGGCGGTGAGGCTCATCGGCGCCTCGGGGTTCCCTTCCGAGGGTGCCCGTCGCCCCAGCTGTCCCGGCCCCCTGCCCCAGCCGAAGGAGGCGATGACCTGGGGCGCACCTGGAGGGAGCGCGGTGGCTCGCCCCGCATCGACGAGGGAGGCGCGAGCCGTGCTCCGTGAGGGGGGCGGCTCCGTGCCGACCGGAGGCTCCGGGCGTCGGCTCGTGGCCGGGCCCGCGCGGCCCTCGGGCCTCAGGAGCCACCAGGATACAGCCACCGCGCCGATCACCAAAGACGCCAGGACCACCTGCCGAGGTCGCATCGAACCCCGAGCGTAGCCCAGCGACTGAACCGCGCTTCGCCAAATACAGACACCGGCACACTGGGGTCGCACGTGTCTCGCTCGAGGACACTTCTATGTAAACGAGATGAACACTCACCCAGGGAGCACCAGACTGGCACTGTCTTGGCTTGCACCTGACGGAGGGGGAGGCTCGACATGATGCGACTGCTGGTGACGGGTTTGATGATGGCTGGCTGCGGAGTGACTCCGGCGCCCAGCGATGCGGTGCTGGTCAGCGCCGACGAGCAGAGCGCCGTCTCGTCGAGCCTCTCTGGCGCACAGCTCCTCGGCTCGACCTTGACGACGACCGGCAACCTGAACCTGCGAACCGGGCCAGGCACCACGTACTCCATCC
Source organism: Myxococcales bacterium (assembly GCA_003153055.1). Next base: position 17,394 of record PMBV01000113.1, on the reverse strand, counting down.
GCACGGTCATGCCATTGGGCGCGGAGGTGACGGTGGTCGACGCGACACCGTCCAATGGCTTCTACAACGTGAAATACAACGCCTTGGTGGGCTGGGCCTCGGGGAGCTACCTGGTCGCCAGCGCGCCGAGCGGCGGGCTGACGGTGGCCCGGGCGGCGGCGGTCGAGCGAGCCAAGAGCGGCGTGGGCTACTCGTACTGGTGGGGCCATGGGAAGTGGACGCCGTGGGGGCTGAGCGACACGGGCGCGGGGACCTGTACCGGCGATTGTCCCAACTGCACCCACGGCGGGAGCTCGGGCGCCGATTGCTCGGGCTACGTGGGGAAAATCTGGCAGGTGCCGTCGACGAACAGCGACCCTCGGGTGGACTCGCACCCCTACAGCACGGCGACCTTCGTCGGCACCAACTCACAGTGGTCGACGGTGAGCCGGAGCGCGCTCAAGGCCGGCGATGCGTTGGTCTACAACACCAACGGTGCGGGCCACATCTTCCTCTACGAGTCGGGCGACGGCTGGGGCTCGATGTGGGCGTACGAGGCGAAGGGCTGCGTGGCGGGCATCGTGCATGATCTCCGCACCGCCGACAGCACCTTCAAGGCCATCGCGCGCACCGGGTACTGAGGCATTCGTGGTAGCCCCGCGTCGATGCCCACTCGTGTCGTGCACACCACCGAGGCCATCGCCTGGCTCGAGGCCCAGCCGGTCTTCGACGCCGCGACTGCTTTCGTCACGTCGCTGCCTGACAGCTCCGAAGTGCCAGCGCTGGGCTTCGAGGGGTGGCGGCGGTGGTTCATCGACACGGCGGCGCTCATCTGCCGGAAGACGGCGGACCAGGGCGTCTCGGTGTTCTTCCAGACCGACGTGAAGCTCGAGGGCCGCTGGGTCGACAAGGCCTTCCTGGTGGCGCTGGGAGCCGAGGCAGCCGGGAGCCACTGCCTGTGGCACAAGGTCGTCTGTCGCGCGCCGGCTGGAATCACGACGTTCGGGCGGCCTGCCTACGCGCACCTCCTCTGCTTCAGCCGCGGCCTCACGCTGGAGAAAGGCCAGGCGACGCCCGACGTCATTCCGCGGTTGGGCGAGATGCCCTGGGCTCGAGCGATGGGGGTGGAGGCGTGTGAAGCGGTGGCCTCCTTCCTCCTCTCGTTCACCGGGTGCCGAACCGTCATCGACCCGTTCTGCGGCGTGGGGACCATGCTGGCCGTGGCCAACCGGCGGGGCCTCGATGCCGTCGGCGTGGAGCTCTCTCCCAAGCGGGCCCGGCGCGCGGAGACGTTGGTCCTCCCACCGCGGTGAGCTCGTTTTTCTTGCGTCGAGCCCATAACTGAACAAAGTTTCAGTCATGACCGATTCAGATCCCATCGCCCCCGAGGTGACGAAGTTGATCGAGCTGTTCTCCGAGGAGCCGGCGCTGAAGTTCCCGGACCTCGACGCGAGCGCGCTCAGAGAGGCCGCGGCCCGAGTGGAGGAGCGGAACGAGGCGCTCAAGGAGGTCGAAGCCGTGCTCTTCAAGGCTCGGGCGGCGCTGGAAGAGGAGCAGGAGGCGCTGCTCCGAAAAGCCCAGCGAGCGCACGCGTACGTGAAGGTGTACGCCGAGAATGACCCGGCGCTGGCCATGCGGGTGGAGGCCATCGTGCTGCCGAGGAGCCGGAGGGTGCCGCGGGTCGACGTGGCGGCGGCTCCGGTCGACGGCGAGGCAGCTCCGAGGAAGCGCGGTCGCCCACGGAAGGTCACCCCTTCGGCGGCGTCGCTGTTCGCGGGCGAGGGTGAGGGCGGCCCAGGAGTCGACGGGGCAGCGGCGCTCGAGCAACACTGAACGGACGAGGAGCTCACGGACCGAGGCCATGCCCGAGCGGCCGTAGGCGCTTGGGGTCCGACCGGAGAGCGAAGCGACAACCAGGTTGTCGCGATCAGACGCGAATTCGCGACAACCAAGTTGTCGCCGAAAAAGAGAGGGGCCCCTCGCCTCTCCGATGGGCAGCGGGGCGCCGAGCGGAGCAGGTCGCGCTTCGCAGGAGCTTCATCCGATCCTTCGCCGCGCACGGCGAGCTGGGATCTCTGAACCTCGGCACCGACCTCGAGGACGGGTCATTCGCCAGCCCTGTCATCAGGGAGTACAGATTTGTACACCGTGATGACGCGCTCGGAGACCTGTGCCCACCGACGAGGGAGACGCCGGCGGCGAGCGCGCCTTGAGGTGCGATGGCGTGGCTGGTGTCCACGCACCGAGGCGGTCTGGCCAGCCCCTCGACCCGAGAGCGCATTGAGCACAGGTGAGAAGCCACGCGGCGAGGCAGCACTCGACCAACCGGCCGAGGGGCTGGTGATGCTCGCCCAGGGCGCCCGAGCCACCTGCCGTCGACCCACGCCTCGGGCCCTTGCCGTGCCAAGGCTCAGCCAACGCCCCAGGTGCTGGGGTCCCTTTTTCCTGCGACAACTTGGTTGTCGGTAAAATCCCCTGATCGCGACAACCAAGTTCACGCCCACGGCCGGACCTCGCCGACGAGCCGAGGAATTCCACATGACCACGAGCCTGCTGAAGCAGCCCCCCTCGAGCTCCCTCCTCAGTCACCTCATCGACTCGCCTGGGGCCGTGCATCAGCTCCCCTCCACCAGTCTGCCAAGAAGAGCACCAGAGGTCCAAGGCCGGCGAGCCCCAGCACCGTCCCGAGCGAAGCTACGGTTCCAGGTGATCGACCGCACGCCTTCGAGCCGGAGCACCGCCGGGCGCGACGTCCACCCCTGACTCGAGGCCCGCCATGGCTTTCGCGTAGACATTCGCCGACCATTACAATACGAACAAACAACAACACAAACAATACAACGCATGCACTGAATTGTGTCTATTTTGTCGAATCCTGACACCCCTCAATGTCAGGACGCCAGACAGAGAGTCGATGTATTCGATGTACCCGAAGGTGGCCGTTCTCGCAGCAACATTGGGCCTCGCAGTTGTCACAAACAGACGGCGGTGTTGCCCAATCTTCAAGCCCAAATGGCTGACACCGACCCAGGGTGATTGACGCCCGACCCCAAAGCGAAAAGGAGACGGAACACCTCTCCCTTTCAATCACTTCGTGCGACTACGGGATTCGCCGCCTCGGCGACGAGAAGACTGCGACGGCGATCGACCTCGACCTCCCCTCGCGATGCCGTCGCCCATCTTCGGCAGTGGCGCGGGTGAGTCAGCTGAGGGTCATTGCGCGGAGGACCCCCTCTTGCCAACCTCCCCGTCCCGCGGTTTGCTCTTCCTCAACTGATGAGGACCGACCCTCGGCTTTCCGGCAAGTTCGACCTGGTGCTCTCGTACCCGCAATGGCAGGGATCTGGACGTCCGCAGAACCTGCCACGGGGCGCGGAGGCGGCAGCAGTGGTGTGCCGGCAGTTTGGGCCGCTGGTGCGTGTCCCGCTTGCCGGTGCGGGAGAAGCCCGGAGTGGGGTCAATCGCTGCACCGCGATCGTGGAGCAATTCCGGTCGGCCAAGGCAATCCTCGATGAGAGACGGCCCGGGCGCCTGCTGACGGCCGGAGGAGACTGCGCCTGCGACATCGCGGTCATCGACCACCTGCATGCCCGGTATCCGGACTTGACTGTGATCTGGGTCGATGCCCACCTGGACGCGAACACCCCGAGCACCTCGCCGAGCGGGAATCTCCACGGCATGCCCGTGGCTGCGATCCTGGGGTCGGCCTCGACCGAACTGCAGCCGCTGCTCACCTCGCCGCTGCCGGCATCGCAGTTCCGGTACGTGTCGGCTCACCTCGGCGATGAGGGCGACTGGGCGTTCCAGCGCGACCATGGCCTGGCCTGGCTGGAGGACGATCGCCCGGTCCGCGGCCCGATCCACATCCACTTCGATCTCGATTCGCTGGATCCCGCCCAGTTCCCGCATGTGGCCTATCCAGATGGCAGGTTGCCGGTCGAGGCCGGCCTGGCGCTGGTGAGGAAGCTCGCTGCTTCAGCACGGCTGGTCGGTCTGACGATCACCGAGTTCGCACCTGCGGATCAGGAGGGCGCGGAAGCTGGGAGTGACGTCCTGAAGCGGTTGTGCGAAGCCGCCTGAGCCCCTCTACCGGCGGCTGACCGCGAGGGAGAATCAAAGCGGCGAACCGGAGCAGCCTGCTGGAGCCGGCCCGGGCGCGAGCGGGCGATGCGGTGCTCGCGAACCTCCCGAGGGGACGCCCGCTGCCGCACGCAAGGGTGCGCGCAAACGCCTCAGTTCGGCCGATGGAACTCGTCGACGTTCGACAGCCCGGAGCCTGGGCTGTGACAGATGGCGCACGAGGTACGGGTATGCCCCGGAACCGACGACACCAGTGCGTAGCTTGAGCCGCCCTCGGTCCACTGCACCACGTGGCGACCTCCCAGCTCGCTGAAGTGAAAGTCGACGCCGCGGAAGCGCTCGACGTCTCCGTCCGCCAAGGCCACGGCGCCCCGGGGAGCGACGGTCAGGCTCAACACATCCTCTCCTTGCTGGTACACGAGCATCGCCGCGAGCTGACCCCCGGCCTGGATGAGCCGAGCCCCGAGGAGTGAGAGGCCCACTCCGGCCATGTGCGGGAGCCGCAGGGGGAACTCGAGGCGGCGAGAGAACTCCGCCGCCAGCGCGGTGGGGTCGCCGGTGCGGAGGTCGAGGGGCGCCGCGCCGCTCAAGTAGGCCTCGTGGGCGCGGACGGCGACCTGTTCGAGCGTGGTCGCCTCGACCCGCCGCTGGCTCAGGCCCACCCCCACGACCAGCACCAAGCAGGCGGCGAGCGCGGCACCGGCGAGCCAGGCGGCGCGAGGGAGTGGCGCCCGCTCCAGCACCCGCGTCGCCCACCTGACCCGAGAGCGCAGCCGATCGGAGGCAGTCAGGGGCTGGTAGGCCGCGCGGAGCTCCTGCCACCCTCCGCTGAGCTCGTCGACCGCCCGGGTACACGATACGCAGCGCTCGAGGTGCTCCGCGACCCGCTCCGCCGCTGTCTCCTCGAGGGCGCCGGTGGCGAAGGCGCTCAGCGTCGTCGACGTCTCGCAGCTCACCCCTGGCCTCCCCGGGAGATCCCCCCCGCCTCGAGCATGCCCCGCAGCAGCTGCCGGGCTCGATGCAGGCGAGACATCACGGTTCCAGCGGGACAGCTCATGACGGCACCGATTTCCTTGCAGCTCAACCCTTGTAGATCCAACACCACGGCCTCCCGGAGATTCACCGGAAGGCGGGCGATCGCTCGATCCAGCACCGGGGTCGCGTCGACCACTGGCTCTTCAGCGGGGGTCTGAGCCTCGTCGTGGTCCTCCAGGGCCACAAGGAGGTGACGCCGACGACTGCGCTCGGAGTTCAGGTGCAGGTTCCTGACGATGGTGAACAGCCAGGCGCGGGCCGAGGTCCCCGGGCGAAACTGGTGGAAGGTCTCGAAGGCCTTGGCGAAAGCGGCCTGGGTCAGCTCCTCGGCGGCCACCGGGTCGCGAGTCAAGTGGCGCGCGAAGTCGAAGGCAGCGTCGAGGAACGGGAGGACGTTCGAGTCGAAGGCAGCGTTTCGATGCCCGCTCATGCCCCTTCGATGTGCCCCGCTCCGAATCGTTTCGGCCACCGGTGTTTCAGCTTCATGAGGCGAGCCTTCCCCACCCCGAACCTACGAGGTCGCTGATGCGTCGAACGAACCGAGCCCCCCTGACAGCCGCGGTCCTGACACTCCTGCTCCCCGCCGCCGTCCGCGCGGCGACCCCCAACAGCTACGCGCCGGTGGACGATCGCGAGTCGTTCGAGGCGGTGAAGGCTCGCATGGAGAAGGAGAAGCCGACCGTGCTGGCGCGCTTCCAGAAGCTGCTCCAGGAGCGGTACGATCTCGCCAATGCCCCCGTCGCCGGGCTGACGAGCTCCGGGCGGGCCAAGCCCATCCAAGGCGGCGTGCGGGCGAAGCTGCCCCAGGGCGTCGCGAGCTGGGCTGACCTCGCGGCGATGAGCGCCGACGACATCAAGAAGAAGGACGCCTGGCCGGCCGGCTTCTACCCGCTTCCCCATGACCGACAGAGCGAGGGCGGGATGCTCTTCCCCAAGTACCACATCGAGAAGATCAAAGAGCAAGACGGCCGGGACCTGAAGCGGTTCGATCTCGACTACGGAGTGCCCGATCACTTCCTGCCCGAGTACCCGCCGGCCATCTACCTCACCACACGGCCGGATCTCGGTGACGTCTCGAAGGGCCAGGTCGTCACGATGGCGAACTACTACGAGCTCTTCAACGGGCTGTTGAACCCCAAGCAGCTCGACGGGCTGCGGCTGCTCCTCACCCCGACGATGCAGCAGCAGTTCAACGCCACCGCCGATCGCCGCACCGACAAGCCCTCGACCGGCGTCACCTGCTTCGACTGCCACGTCAACGGCCACACCAACGCCGCCACCCACCTGGTCGGAGACATCAGGCCGCAGAACCACCGGCACCGCATCGACACGCCTTCGCTCCGCGGGGTGAACATTCAGCGGCTGTTCGGCTCGCAGCGGGCCCTCAAGACGGTGGAGGACTTCACCGAGTTCGAGCAGCGCGCCGCGTACTTCGACGGCGACCCCGTCATCGCGACGAAGAAGGGCGTGAACATCTTGGAGCGCGGCAGTCAGGTGCACGACATGGCGGAGTTCGAGGAGCTGCTCGACTTCCCCCCGGCGCCCAAGCTCGACCTGTTCGGCAAGCTCGACGCGACGAAGGCGACACCCGCCGAGCTCCGCGGGCAGGACGTCTTCTTCGGCAAGGGGCAGTGCGCGACCTGCCACGTGCCGCCGTACTACACCGACAACTCCATGCACAACCTCAGGACCGAGCGGTTCTTCAAGGAGAAGGACATCGAGGGGCGCCTGGCGTCGGCTGATGGGCCGATCAAGACGTTCCCCCTAAGGGGCATCAAGGACACGCCTCCGTACCTGCACGACGGCCGGCTACTGACGCTCGACGACACGGTGGAGTTCTTCAACCTCGTCTTGGGCACCAAGCTCAGCCAGGCCGAGAAGAGCGACCTGACCGCGTTCCTCAGGGCGCTGTAGCTCCGCTCGAGGGCGGGCCGGAGGATCCAGAGCCGGACGCCGGTACGTCACCGGGTGATCGAGGCCAACGCCTTCGGCGACCTCCTCCTCAACCTGACGGTAGACGGCCGCTCGGTCTACCGGTGGGAGATCGACGAGGCGCTGAAGCTGGCCGGCACCCGCTCGAGCAGCCCGGCCCCCTACACCTGAGCCAGCCCGAGGGAGCCGCGCCGCGCGAAGTCAGAGGGGTCAACCGGCACGATGGCCACCAACCGTACCGGTGCGTTGTGTGCGCACGCCACGCCCAGCAGTACGACTCCCAACGAACCGCAAACCATACTCGTCGTCTCGTACCGCATTGCGGCGCTCCATGGAACCTCAGTTGAAGAACCGCTCGCTCCACCCTCTTCGACCGTCAAACGTCGGGACTCAGTTGACCGAGAGCGTGACTCTGAAGGTCAGCGTCTCGAGCCCTCGCGGGAATCAGTTCGGAGACACGCCTCCGCTCACCTGGAACTTCGGAGCCGACGGGTGATCTTTGAACCTCTTCGAGATCGCGTCGATCGGATTTTGACTGAACGGGCAGACATCGACACAGACGCCACAGCCGTGATCGGCTGAGAAGTAGTCGAGGCAGGCGGTGCCGTCGTGTCGATGCACTCCACCCGCAGTCGCAGGAGCGCGCCATCCCCTGGCGTAATGACGCAGCCATGGTAGCCGATGGTTTCAGTCCCTTCCTTCTTCGCTCGAGTGCCACAGCTCGTGCTCCGGCCTTGGGCCTGCTGGCCCAGGGGCACGTGCGCGAATTGACCAGCGGTTGTCTCCTTTGGGGTCACGTCACCTGCGCGGTCGCCTGGCCAAGCCGCCCGTGTGGATAGGTGAGAATGAAGGCATACCAGCGGGTGAAGAGCTGGAACGGCCGGCTGCCGTCAGCTGAGGTGGCCGTGGGGTAAGGGCCCTCCATCGCGAGCTGGAGCGTTCGCTCGCCGAACCGTGCGAGGCCGCCCGCCTTGACCACCGCCATCGGGTAGAAGACCGCGTCCTTGCCGACGACCACCGCGAGCCCCATCGTCATTCGTGGTTGCCGCTCGTCGATCGTCTCAGGCAGGCTGCGAACGAAGTGCGGAGGCAACCACTGCCGCCCTCCGGCACCCAATACCCAGCGGATCACGAAACGCATGACCCGCTGCATGAGCCGATGCCGCCCCGAGACGAACACTGGGAGCTCCAGCGTCGCCTGCCGCGCCACGGCAACGGTGGTGAACCCGAGTGTCGAGACCGGCAGCGATGTTCCCAGAAGCGGCCCGTGGAGCGCCTGACCGGTCAAGTGGTTCCAGAGCGTGCCGGTCTCATCGTCAGAGAAGATCATCTGGCCGTTGTAGAGACCGACCTCGCGAAAGCGATGTTCGCGGCCGTTGATGACGGGGCTCGTCACGACCCCCGCGTTGCACACCGCGCAGAAGGTGATCATGAAGGGAGAGCCCCCCACGACGCCCTGGACCACATGATGGTAGGTGACCTCGCGCAGCAGGAAGCCCACGGGCTGACCGCCCACCTCTCCGACCAACAGCTCCTCGCCCTCGTCGAGGGAGAGAGCGCGCAGCGGTGAGGGTGCCTTGGTGATCTGCCAGGGCTTGAACTTGCCGTGCTCCCACGTCACGCGAGAGATGTCGAAAGCTCCGTCTGGTGTCTCCATCATTCGGCTCCTCTTCAGCACTGCAACGCATCGAGCCGCTTGGCCGCGGATGGCCGGTGGAGTCACTTGGATCTTCGAGCCCGAGGCGGCCCCTCCAACGTACTGCGCAGCAAGGTCATCGTGGCCGCGATGCAGCTCTTGGGCGTGGCGCCCGCCGCCACCTGGCGAACTGCCCACGCATCGCTCGCCCCCGCCAGGGCGAACGAGGCATCGAGGAGCAGCGCCGTCGGGACATCGGCGCGAACCGCACTGAGCCTCTGCCCGGTGCTCAGCAGTCGCGAGAGCGCGTCGCGAGCGTCGCTGATCAACTCCCTGATGGGCTCGTGCGCCTGGGGGGCCTGCGCGGCCTCGACGAGCCGCCGAAAGAATTCGAGGCAGTGCGGCTGCGAGGCCAGCGCGTCGAAGGCCTGGCGGTACACTCGCTCGACGTTCTCCCAGAACGAGGTGGGATCCGCCGGTTTTCCCCAGAGCGCCAACGCATTGGCCAGGAGGCCGCGGAGGTGCCCCACCGCCGCCCGGAGCAGCTCCTCACGGTCATCCCAGTAGTAGTAGACGAGTCCGCGCGTGATGCCGGCCTGGGCGGCGACCCGTTGGAGGCTCGCGGCTTCGAACCCGTACTGCGCGATCTCCGCGACGGCGGCGTTCAGCAGCGCGGCTCGCTTGCTCTCGTCGAGCCGCACCGTCCGCTTGCGAGGCCGCTCGGACTGGAGTGTTTGACGCATGTGTCAAACGTACGTGCCAATTTCAAGAGTGTCAAGCTGGGCTCCCCGAGCGAGGGCGCCCGAGGGCCGGAGCGCACCGCGCAGTCAGGGCCGAGGGTGGGAGCGGTACCCGGTGTCTTCTGTCGCCCCTCATGGTTCGCTGAGAGGACGCCACCGTCAGCCCCTCCGTCCATGTGTCGGTGAAGGTCACACTCACCCTCCGGGACGAATGGGAGCCACCGAGGAGTAGCGCGGCTTCTGCTCGTGGCGTCTCATTCAAAACGAGCTCAGTGCGCAACACGGCAGAGGAGTTGGCGACAACCATCTCGGAGGAAGCAAATGAGCGATCTCGAAGTGTCGCGGCCGATCCCACTCCCACCACCACCGCCCCCACCGCGTGAGCCGGAGGCGCAGACGGCGGAAAGCGCATCACAAACTGCCGAAACGACGAACTTGGCAGCCGGCTCAACCGCCAACGCGCAGGCGGCTGCCGACTTCGACCGCAAGAGACAAGAGAGCAGCTTCGAGGACGCCAGCATCAGACCAGATACACGCGCCCTCGGCGGTGATGGAGCGGCCGGCGCTCAGCCCCAGATCCAGCCTCAGCTCGCTGGAAGGCCACTCGACGCGACCAAGGACTCTCAAGACGGTACGGGCTCAATGGCGGCAGGAGCTGTCGGCGCCCGAACGGGAATACGAGTTCCACCGGAGCTCGTTGCGCGGCAAGCAAATCGGGCATTCTACAACGATGCGTCCAATGTCAGGGAAACCCACCAGGCACTCACGCGGGCCACGGCCGACCGGAACAAGGAAATCGGTGAGCGCAAGGCCGCCTTGAGTGAACATGCCAAGAACAGACCCACACCCGAGGAATTCCAGGAACGAAAGGCACTTGAGAAGGACGTCGGAGCCAAGACGCAGGACCTGGAGACGGCGAGGAGGCTCCTCGGCGAATCTGAAAACTTCGTCAAGCAACGACAGAGCGAGGTAGACAGCGCAAGCGCTGAGCTCAAGGCGCATCAGCCGTCGACAGGCGCACCGGCCGAGCAGACGGTGAACCCTCTTCAAGAGAAGCTCGACCTCGCGACCAAGCAACTGGGAGAGCGCAAGAAGTCAGTCGAGTCGCAGAGCCAAGAGGTCGAACAGGCCAAGACCAAATTGAACGACAACGGGGCCCAAGCCTGGTCAGAGAAGAGGAAGGACCTCGACGCAGCGGTGAAGGGCGCAGAAGCGAAGCATTCGGATATCATCGATGGGGAGGGTGGGAAGAAGCAGGCCTACGAGGAGGCCAAGGCCAAAGTCGAGAAGGCCACCGGTCAGAAGATCAGTGGCGCCGATGTCGGTCCGGTGTCTGGAGTATCTGTCGACAACCTGACGCTCAAGCCACAGTACGCGCTCAACGAAAACAAAGCCCCGCAAGGCGTCGGCGAGCCGCTTGCCTCGCGCATCAAAGAGGTTCAGCAGAGCTCAGCGTACACCAGGGTCGCCCCTGAAGACAAAGGCAACCACGTCGAGGTCTACAGCACAGATGCAGTACTGAAGGCGCGGGCGGACGGGCTCGCATCGGCGAACCCAGTGACGAAGTTCGCAGCCCACGTCGATAGCATTCGAGGTCCTGATGGCCAGCTCGCGAGCATCACCGGACACCAGGTCTGGCTCAAGGGCGAAGCGTCAAAGGCCGAGGGAACCGCGCAAGGCAAGCCAGCCCCCCGATGCCCGGACTGCACGACGATCACAGACGGAGTCAATAACCTCGCCGGCGATGCCGGTACGTCGCTGACGGAGCGAAAGACGAACTGGCTGAACCGCAACACCGCCGCTTCGGGCTCGGGCATGAGGTCGGGGGCCGCTGGCGCACTGCTGGAGGGTGCCATTGAGACGGCCAAGACTGGTGAGGTTGACGCGAGGGACCTGGCGGCGAAGGTTGGGACCGGTGCCGCAGCCGGGGCCGTGGGTGGAGTGATCGAAGAGACCTCGGCGAGGAAGTTCATCGGGAACTCGAGCAGCGCGGCGCGGACGGTCGCTGGCCGGTTGGGTGGCGCTTCCCTGGCTGGCGGCATCGTCAATGGGGGCCTGTCTGCCTACGACCAGCTCAAAGCCTATGAGGAGGGAAAGGTGACCGGTGCGGAGGCCGTGGGCAACGTCGTCGGAGAGTCGGCCGTGGGCGTTGGGGCAGGCGCGGCGGGCGCGGCCATCGGGGCGACCGTCGGCAGCGTCATCCCGGTCGCTGGCACCATCGTCGGAGGCGCCGTTGGCTTCGGCGTCGGCGTGGCCTCGGGGTGGCTGGCCGACAAGGCGGCGAGAGGTCTTGGGGTCGACAAGATGGCGTCGAAGGCAGTGACCTCCACCATCAACGGTGCGAGCTCCGCGTGGAGCTCGTGGTTCGGAAGCTGAGGTTCAGGTTCACAGGGCCGGGACGTGAGGCACACCTTTGGAGGCCTGTCGGTGACGAGGATGTGACGGCGCATCTCGGCGCGAGAGGCCGCGCTCGAGAGGTGCTTTGAACGGTTGCGGGGGCACCGGCAACATGCTCCAACCGTGGCCGCGCGAGCCCTCCAACCGGGAATGGGACTGTTGCTGAGCGACGCAGAGGACCTAGACGACTCTCTCATCACCCGTGCGCGCCGAGGCGACGGCGCCGCCGTCGGGCACCTGTACCGGCGCTACCACCACCACGTGCGCAGCTTCGCCCGGCGGCTCCTGGGAGACGCCACCTCGGCCGAGGACCTGGTGCACGACGTCTTCGTCGCGCTCCCCCGCGCGCTGGGTGGCTTCCGAGCTCACGCGTCACTCCCGGTCTTCCTCCTGTCCATCGCCGCCAACCAGTCACGCACCCACGTGCGCAGCGCCATCCGGCGGCGGCGCGCGATGGACCGCCTCGAGCTGGAGCCGACCGTCACGTCGGTCGGACCGGACCACGCGGTGGAGCGCCGCGAGCTGGCCACCGCGCTCACCCTCGCCCTCGACTCGCTCCCCGACGAGCAACGGCTCGCCTTCGTCCTCTGTGAGGTGGAGGAGCGGACCGCGGTCGAGGTAGCCGCCATCCTCGAGATCCCCGAGGGCACCGTGCGGACTCGAGTCTTTCACGCTCGGCGGAAGCTCCGCGAGCACTTCGCCGGGGAGCGCGCATGAGCCCCGAAGAGAAGCTGGCCGCCGCGGTGCGGGCGCTCCGAGACACTCCCGAGGCCCCCGACGAGATGGTCGCCGCCACCGAGCGCCAGGTGCTGGCGGCCGTGGCGGCCCAGCCGAGCTCGCCGCCGGGGCGGCGCCGGTCGCTCGTGACGGCCGCGGTGGCGCTGGCCCTGGTCGGCACCACCGGCCTGGCGGCGGCGCGGGCCGGGCTCATCGAAGTGCCTCGCTGGCTCGGCGAAGTCATCGGGGTGCCTGACGCCCGGACGCGTCGCGCGGTGCCCCGCCCCGTGCCCTCCGCGGTGGCTCCGCCTCCACAGTCGAAGCCGGAGCCCGCGGCCGCGCTCGACGACGCCCTCGAAGCGGCCCTCGCGCGTCCGCTGGCGCCCGCGGTCGGGCCACCGGATCCCCCGGTTCGCACAGGAAGGAAGCGGCAGGCCGACCCGGTCGAGGCTCCCTCGGTTGAGCCGGCACCGAAGCCACCCTCGGTGGCGGTCACCGCCCCCCCGTCCGAGGCGTCGTCCTCCCGACCGACACCGGCGCCGACCTCGCCCGACGAGCTCTACGCCGAGGGGCACCGCGCGCACTTCGTCGAAGAGAATCCGAAGGCCGCGCTGGAGGCGTGGGACGCGTACCTCGCGGTCGCCCCGAACGGCCGCTTCGCTCCCGAGGCGCGCTTCAACCGCGCCATCGACCTGGTCCGCCTCGGCCGCACCGGGGAGGCGGCCGACGCCCTCGAGGGGCTTGCGCACGGCGACTACCGACCTGCCGACGCCGCGCGGCTGCTCGAGGCCATCCATCGGGGCGCCGTCCGTGGGGAGTGAGCCCTTCTTCCGAGCGGGTTGAACGCGCCGGCCCGCGCCGGCGACTGCACGACGAATGAATCGCTCGGAGGGCCCATGCTCCACACGCTGACGTTGACCTTCTCCCTCCTCGGGGTCGAGGCGTCCTCGCTCCCCATCGCCGTCGAGGTGGACCGCTCGCTCGAAGCGACGGTCTCGGTCGACGCCCTCCGCCAGGCGGTGGGGCGAGAGCTCGGTGCCCCGGTCGTGGCGCCTGGCTCGACCGAGCCGACCCGCGGTCGCCTCGAGGTCCATCGGGTGGCGGCGGAGCGGGCTCGGCTGGTGTGGCGAGACGCCTCCGGCCGCGAGTCGACGCGGGAGCTCGACCTCGCTACCGACAGCTCGGCCCTTCAGGTCATCGCGCTCCTCGTCGGGACGCTGGCGCGAAACGAGGTGGACGAGCTCATCACCGACGGGAGCCGCACGGTGACGGTCGCCGAGGTGAGGGAGGCGCCGCTGGTGGAGGTGCCTCCGCCGGCGCTCCGCCGCTTCGTCATCGGCATCGATCTCTACGTCTCGTCGGTGGCGCTCCCCTCCGGGTCGGTGGGGTTCATCCTCCCCGGCCTCGAGGTGGCGTACCGCCTCACACCATGGCTCAAGGTCGGCCTCATCAGCACCACGTTCAGCGCGACCGATTGGCGGTGGGCGGTCTCCACCGCGCCCTTCGGCGAGGTGTCGTTTCGCTGGTGGCGGCTGGAGCCCTTCGCCCAGCTGGGGGTGCTGGCCCAGGTGCGGTTCGGCGCCGGGCTCAAGACCGCCGGTGGCTGCGCCCTCTTCGTCAGCGCGGGAGCGCGCATCTGGCTAGGAGACCGTGTCACGCTCGGAGCCGGTGCTCGCCTCTACGGCGTGGCCACCGACTACTTGCAGATGCTCAGCCAGCTGCTGCCTCAGCGGGCGTTGATCCTCACCGGTGGTCTCGAGCTGGGGGTGAGCCTATGAGTGCCCCTTCGCCGTGTGCCCGCACCTTCCGGTTCGCCTCGCTCCTCGCGCTCGGCGGCTGGGGGTGCACGTTCGGCGTCCGGGAGAACACCCGGACCCTCACCGCGACCGGGCCGGAGAGCGGCTGGACGGTGTTGATGCTCCAGGCCACCCCGCGCGCCCCGTGGACCATCCAGGTGACGGGGACCGCGCAGCTGGCACCCGTCGCGAGCGCCGCGGTGACGATGGTGGAGCCCACGTCGGGTGCGTTCGCTCCGAGCGAGGCGGTGCTCCAGGGCACCTCGCTGTCCTTCGGCGCTCCAGTCGCCCAGGGGGACGACACGGTGCTCCCCCTCACCCTGGCGATCGCCTCGTCGGTCGAGGAGCTCCCCCGCCTCGCCTCCTTGACCCTCGACCTCCCGGTGGCCCGCGGCTTCGGCGTCGACGTGCGCAACGCCGAGGTGTCCGTCCTCGGCGTCGACGGCCCCATCTCGGTGACCACCAGCAATGCGCAGGTGGCGGTCTCGGGCAACGGGACCGACACCATCGCGACCTCGAACGCAGAGGTGAGCGGGAGGCTCGGCGGGGGGACCGTGACGACGAACGACGGCAAGGTCGGCCTCGAGTGGACCGGGGCGAACGACCTCGAGGTGACCGACTCGAACGCCGTGGTGACCATCAAGCTGCCGGCGGACGCGGGGATCGACTTCGTGCTCCAGACGACGAACGACACCATCACGGTCCTCGACCAGAGCCCGGTCAGCGGCGGCGTCCTGAGCGGAAGTCTCAACGGCGGTGGGCGGCAGCTCCATGTCACCACCAGCAACGGGGCCATCGTTCTCCAGTGACGAGTGCACGATCAGATTGAGAGAAGCTTCCAGCTCGGGCATCGGGCGATCTCCTTGTGTCCCGCCTGAGCTTCCATCGGCGGTGGATGCCTCGATCGCCGTGACGAGGTTTCGCGGCCGCCAATCGAACGATTCCGGCGGCTCCGGCAACGATGCGGGAGCGGGCTGCTCGAAGCCGTTCGCTCCGTCGTTCAACGCCGTACCTCACACCGTACTCACCCAGGAGAGACCATGCCGACGATGCACCGCATTCCGTCGATGGTTGTCGCATTGCTGTGTACCGGATTGCAGTCAACCGCCTTCGCCGCCAGCCCACCGATGGTGCCCCGGCTGAGCTGGGCCCCCTGCGGACCCGAGTACCCCGGCTTCGAGTGCGCGGTGGCGCGGGTGCCCCTCGACTACGATCACCCCCACGGGGCCACCATCGACGTCGCGCTCAGCCGCCTCCCCGCGGCGGACCCGCGCCACCGCATCGGCTCGGCGTTCCTCAACCCGGGTGGGCCGGGCGGCTCGGGCGTCGACTTCCTCCTCGCCGCGGGCTCGGACCTCGCCCCGATGTTCCAGGGCCGCTTCGACCTCATCGGCTTCGACCCCCGTGGGGTGGCTCGCTCCACGCCGATCCACTGCTTCGCCACGAATGAAGATGAGGCAGCCTTCCTCGCCGGCGCGCCGTACTTCCCCTACCAGCGCGGGCAGGAGCGACCCTTCTTCGACCTGTACGCCGGCTACGCCGAGCAGTGCCTGACCCAGGGCCAGGCCATCACCGCCCACATGAGCACCGCCGACGTGGCGCGTGACCTGGACGTCCTCCGCGCCGCGGTGGGCGACGAGAAGCTGACCTACCTCGGGTTCTCCTACGGCACCTTCCTCGGCAGCACCTACGCCAACCTCTTCCCGCACCGGATTCGCGCCATGGTCCTCGACGGCGTGCTCAACCCTCGCTCCTGGACCACCGGACGGGTGGCGTTCGACAGCAGCCCCGCGAGCGACGCCGAGCTCGGCGAGTTCCTCCGGCTGTGCGACGAGGCGGGGCCCTCCTGCGCCCTCACCGGCCCCGAGGGTGCCGCCTCTCGCTTCGATGCCCTCGCCGAGGCCGTGAAGGCCCACCCGCTGGTGCTCCCCAACGGCCAGCGCGTCACCTATGACCTGGTGGTGGCCATCGCCCTCGAGACGCTCTATTCCCCCGAGCTCTGGGGTGGGGCCTCGGGGTACGGCGCGCTGCTGGGCTCCCTCGCCGACGCGGTAGAGGGTCTCCCCGGCGCGGCGCTCACCGCCCAAGAAGTGCACCAGACCCTCGAGCTCGCCATCGACGCCGCGGCGCCCAGCCTCGTCGCCTACGACAACGTTCGGGACGCCCAAAACGGCACTATGTGCGGCGACGCGGAGTACGTCACCGCGTTCCGGACGTTCGCCGCGACGGGAGAGCGCCTCGCCGCGGACTCGCGCTTCGGCCCAATCTGGTGGTGGATGACCGCCGCGTGCGCTCACTGGCCGGTGGCGAGCGACCGCTACACCGGCCCGTGGAGCGCCTTCACCTCCGCGCCGGTGTTGCTCGTCAGCAACCTCTTCGACGGGGTGACGAGCTACGGCGGTGGCGTGGCGGTGAGCGAGATGCTCCCCAATAGCCGCCTTCTCACCTACGCGGGCTGGGGCCACACCGCGCTCAGCCGGAGCCAGTGCGCCCAGGGCTACGCCGTGCAGTACGTGATGAACGGCACGCTGCCGCCGGCAGGGACGGTATGCCCGGCGAACCCCAACCCATTCCTCCCGACGATCACCGCGGCGGCGCTCTCGCCGCTCCGGTCGAGTCGGATGAACGTCCCTCTGGTGGGCCTGCGGCCGAAAGACCGCGCCCACCAGCGGTGAGTACGAACTGCGCGTCCTGCAGCCCCTTCGAGCCTCGGAGACCAGAACGAGTCAATGGGCCCGAAGCCCGCCGGTCCCATCTTGGAGGGGTCGCCCTTGGGGTACTCGATGGAGTGCGCAAGCTGGCTTCTGCTCGTCTGCCAGCTTGAGCGGCCCGTTAGGTGAGACATCGAAAGTGGCTTTCACCGCGACTATCCACAAGTGCAGCCCATTCTTGTCTCGCACCCAATTGCGCTCCGAACCGTAGGATGTGTCGTTGTCGATCATCCACATCAGTCACGTCCCCCTCACTCCCAAGCTCCCTCGAAGATGCCTCGCCAATGTGCCTCACCGGAAAGAAGCCCAGCCTCGGACACTCCAGCGCAAGGGAAGTCTGCGGAGCGACCTTGACGAGGTCGATGGCGTGG
>PMBV01000397.1 GCA_003153055.1 Myxococcales bacterium | reverse complement strand
CAGGCCATCGACATCTGGACGAAGGGGAAGGAGCTGGCGAAGCAATTCTCGTACTCGACACGGGCCATCTCCATCCTCGGTGGTTTGATTGAGCTCTCCCGCAAGGCTGGCCCATCCCGTCGGCTGGTCGAGCTCGAAGCCGAGAAGGCTGCCCTCGAGAAGTCCGAGGGGGCATCGCCGGTCCCAGGAGGACAGCGCGCGTGAGTACGCCCAAGAGCGTCGGAGCCCAACTCCGAGACAGCAGAAGTCACCCTCGGCCTGGCGCGGAGCCTCCTCCGGCCGAGCGGGCCCCGCCCGTCATTGGAGACACCAGCAATGCCAAGCTGAATGCCGTCGCCGATGTCATCAACACCACGGCGGCGCCATTCCAGAATGCGCCGGATCCCGCGCGGGGGACTTTGGGGCAGGTGGAACACGGCATCGGCGCGGTGATGGGTGTGGTGGGAGCGCCATTCCAGCTGCTCGACACCGGCTTTGCGATGATTACGGCTCCGCTGGCCTCGATGATGCCGGCCTTCCCCGCGGCGACGTTGCTGATGCCGCACCTCGGCATGCCGCACGCGCACCTGCACCCGCCGAGCTTCATTCCTCCTGTCCCGCCCGTGCCGCTCCCAAGCATCGGGGTGGTGATGGTGGCGGGCTGCGTCTCGGTGCTGGTAGGTGGCATCCCTGCGGCGCGCGCCAGTGACGTGGGGCTGGCGCCCTTCTGCTTCAGCTTCGCGCCGGCGTTCGACATCTGGACTGGCTCCAGCAATACGCACATCGGCGGCTCGAGGGCGGCGCGGATGCTGGACATCACCCGTCACTGCAACCCGGCGAGCGCGATGGGCGCCATCGGGAAGGCGATGGGGGCCATCGGAGTGGTGGCTGGGGCCGTAAGTGCCGGCGCCGACGCCGCCGCTGGAGAGATGCTGAAGGCGGCGATGCAGGCCGCCCAGGCTGCCGCCGATGCCGCAGCCCTGGCGATGAGTGCGTTGCTTGGGAAGGACCCCGGCATTCCCCCCGCGATGGGCGCCATCATGATGGGGAACCCGACGGTGCTCATCGGCGGCTTCCCCATGCCCGACACCCTGGAGCTCCTGGGTGGGTTGATGAAGGGCCTGAAGATGCTGGGGAAGGCGGTGGCGAAGAGCAAGGCCTTCGGGAAGCTCCTCGGGAAGCTGGGGCTGTGCCACTCGCCGGGAGAGCCCGTCAACCCATACACGGGCGAGGTGTACAACGACTTCGAGGACTACCAGTCCTTCGTTACGAAGCTGTCCTGGGAGCGGCACTACCGGAGCGGCTGGA
This sequence comes from Myxococcales bacterium, assembly GCA_003153055.1. The sequence goes on along the minus strand of PMBV01000397.1, from coordinate 7,009 downwards.
GTCACGAGGACGGCCCCTTCGGCTACGGGTACCGACACATCTTCCAGCGGCCCCTGAAGCTGCTTCGAAAGCGCGCCGTCTACGAGACACACGACGCCGAGATGGTGGCCCTCGAGAAGCGGGAGGATGGCAGCTACGTCCCCATCGCCGGCTTTGGGTTGACGGTGGATGGGCCGCGGTTCGAGCTGCGGACGGACCGAGGGGAGACGCTGCAGTATGTGTTGGGGCCGGGCGGCACCCCACGGCTGGAGCGGTACCAGGCGGGGCAAGTCGACGTCTCGTTGGCCTATGACGCCCACGGGCGGCTCGCCTCCTTCGTGGAGTACCCGCGGGACGGGGCCATCGACTGGTACCTCGTCTACGACGGGGACGGCCACGTCATTGAGCTCCGCCGGGCTGAGCGCGGTCGGCCTTCGGAGGCAGTGTGCCGCTACGCGTACGATGACGAGGGCTGCCTGGTGGAGGTCGTCGACGCCCTCGGTGCCTCGAAGCGTTTCCGCTACGACGGTCAACACCGGATGGTGCAGGGGACGGACCGGCGGGGCTACAGCTTCCATTGGTACTACGACGAGGCCAGTGGGCGGTGCATCAAGTCCCACGGCGACGACGGCCTGTGGGGCATTGAGGCAAAGTACCAAGGCTCCTGGTCCGCCTTCACCGAGCCAGACGGTGGCACGTGGACCTTCAAGCACTACCCAGACGGGAGCATCTCCCACAAGATTGGCCCTGACGGAGGCGTGCTTCAGTACCTGAAAGACGAGAGCGGGCGAGTCGTCAAGCAAGTCATGCCCGGGGGGAACGCGTACTCGTGGATGTATGATGAGAGCGGGAAGCACTACGGCCGCATCGATGGGCTTGGGCACCTGGTGCCGCCAGAAGACGAGGAGCCGAACCCCAACCCGCTGGCGCATGATGGCCCGGAGACGCCCAAAGGCTACCTGCTGGGCCGGCCACTGGGGGCACTCGCGCCGGAGCCCGTGCTCCTTCCTCAGGTGGTGAGCCAAGCGCTGACCACCGCGCGGCGCCGGGCGACACCATCCGCCGTCGAGGACTCCCTGCCGACGAGAGACGCCATGGGACGCGTCCTCGAGCAGCCCGCGTGGGACGGGAGTCTCCGCCAGTACCTCTATGACGGCGAGGGGAATGTCATCGGCGAGCGCTGGGGCAGTGCACTGGCGGGGCCCCCAACCGAGGAGGAGCGGGGCGGGTGGAAGACTCGCACGTATGCGTCGTGGAACTTGCTCGTCGCCGAGACGAGCGCCCTCGGCCACACCACGCGTTACGAGTACACCCATCGAGAGGCGTGGCGGGCCATCATCGACGCCAACGGGAATCGCACCGAGTATGTGCGGGACCGCCGCCACCGAATCCATGAAATCCACCGCTTCGGGGGCATCTACCGGCGGTACCTCTACAACGCCTTCGACGCCATCATCGAGGAGCAAGACGGCGAGGGCAACGCGCTGGTGAAGCACAAGACGGGCCCGCACGGGCTGCACGTCCTGAGCGAGCTCTCGAGTGGAGAGCGCTACACCTACGACTACGACGCCCACGGCAACTTCACCGTCGCCTCCTCGGGCCTCCACCAGGTGGCCCAGCGTCACCTCGGGGGCCGCATCCTCCAGGACTTCCGCGACGGGAAGGGCGTGGCCCATCGCTACGACGCCTCCGCCCGCCTGGCGCGCACCACCTACTTCGAGCGCTTCACCGTCCATTACCAGCACGCCGGTGGGCCTGGCCTCCGCGTCTCCACTCCCGATGGCGCCTCGCATGCGTTTCTGCCCAGTGAGGGCGGCGTGGTGCGGGAGAATGGCAACGGGACGTGCGAGGCCCTGGCCTTCGACGCCGAGGACAGGCTGCTGGCTCGCGCCTGCTGGTGGGCGGCCCACCCGGAGCATGAGCCCTTCTGGGCGGCCTCCTACCGCTACAACGCCGCTGGCGAGTTGCTCTTCAGCGTCGACGGCAACGGCCGTGGCCGAGTGTACCGCTACGACGAGGACAACCGCCTGGTGGCTCAGCAGGACGCCAAGGGCGAGCGCATCTACACGTACGACGCGGCTGGGAACCTCACCCGCTCCTCCCGGCACTTCCTCATCGAGTACGGCGACGGCAACCTCGCCGCCTACGCCGACTTCCTCCGCCTCTCGAGCGACAGCCGTGGCCGCCGGGCCCGCTTGGAGCAGCCCGACGGGCGGGTGACGCAGTACCTCTACGACAGCCAGGACATGCTGACGGAGGTCCGCTTCAGCGACCGACCCGAGGTGTGGCGCGCGGCCTATGACGGCCTCGGCCGCCGGCTCTGGCGTGAGTACGGAGGTGCCCGCACCGACTTCTTCTGGGATGATGATCGGCTCGCCGCGGAGCGCTTCCCCGACGGCAAGCTGCGCCTCTACGTCTACCCGAATGAGGACGCCCTCGTCCCCTTCATGTGGCTCGACTACGACAACGAGTCGGCCACTCCAGAGTCCGGTCGAGCCTTCTACCTCTTCACCGCGCCCAACGGCATGCCCGTGCGGGTCGAGGACTCACTGGGCGACGTCGTCTGGGAGGACGCCGGCAGCGACGCCTTCGGGGAGTTCGACGATGGCGCCCCTCAGTGCCCCACTCGCCTCCGCTTCGCCGGCCACTTCTTCGACGAGCACCTCGGCCTCTTCTACAACCGCTTTCGCGACTACGACCCTGGTTTTGGTCGGTATCTCCAGCCGGACCCCATGGGCCACGCGGGCGGAATCAACTTGTTTGCCTACCCGGCAAACCCACTCGCGGACGTCGACCTCCGCGGGCTCATCCACAAGGCGACGAAAAAGCCGGCCAAGGCAGGAGGTGCCGAGAACGACGAAGGACACCAGCACGAGAAGGATCCGGCCAAGGCTACTCCTTCGGACCCGCTCACGCTCAAGCCAGAGCCCGGATACCTTCGTGGGAAGAAGCATGGCATCGCACAACAACCAGCCGATGCAATTAGGATGGCCGGGGAAAGCAAAGGCCCCGTCGGTGTGTGGGGTGATAGGGCCGACTTGACGTATGCGGGCGAGAAGGCCAGTACTCTGAAGCCAGGACAGATGGCCGACTTCCCGATCCGGCCGGGGTCGAAGAGTGCCGTATACTACGGTGATGGTTCAACTTCGGTTCCTGACGCAATTCGGGTGCGAAACAATGGAGATGGAAGTTTTCACGGGTTCCCAATTGACTCAACAACCGCCGGACCAATTGTTCAGTAGGGCGTTCGGAGCAAGGAGCAGGATGAGTTTTCGAATCGAGATAGAGCCATATCGGGCGCTTGGAGTTCGGGATCCCGAAGATACAACCACTTCTGAGGCGATTGAGTCCGTGTACAGTGGAGGCCCCGCAGTATGCATTCACATGGGTCCTCAAACATGGGCAAGGCTGCCAGTCTCGGGCGGCATTAGTGATATCTACGGCGACATGATAAGGATGTTGGGGCGCCTCGAGCTGGGCGTCTACCCATTCGAAATCTCATTCTTGTGCAGTAGTTTCACCGCCATATGGCGGTTCTTTGAATCAAATGGTGTTCTGACGATCAGAACCTCCTGGACCACTGTGGATGGTAGCTCCAATGGCTGCGAGGTCAGGAATGCACAGTTTAACGATGTGGTATCTCAGATCGTAGTGGAGAAGGCGGCATTTGTAGCTGAGTGGCGGAGTTTGGCTAGGCAAATCAAAGGCGACTTGCTGTCTGCCGGGTATGGCGGTCATCTAAATGACCTCGAACGCCTGGAATTGCTTGACTAACTAACTAACCCCAACCCACCGGCGCATGACTGTCCTGTCACGGCGAAGGGCTACCTCCTCGGGCGTCCGCTGGCCCAGTTGTCGCACGGCTTCGTCGCCCTCCCATCCAGAGCGCGCGGGGCCCTTGACGCCGCCCAGGCGCGCGCGGTCCCTCTCGCTGGCCCTGAACACTTGAGCAGTTCGTAACGCATCGAAACAATTCACTATTTCCGAGAATGTCAGACCCCCGTTGCATGGTGTCGGTCATGCGAGCCACCACCATCAAGCCGACCCCCTCACCCGTTTCGACCGACCGCTGGAACAACTGGATGGGCCGCGCCCGAGCCTGCTTCCGCGTCGCAGGCGCCATCGACGCGACGAGCTCGACGCTGGTCGCCATCGCACGCGAGTTCGACGCCGCGAATGACGACGCGGCGCGGGAGGCGGCGTGTGCGCTGCGGCTGGCCGAGGGTGCGCTGGTGCGCGCGCGGGCGGCAGTGCAGGCGGCGCTCGAGGCCAAGCGATTGACCCCCGAGAACCGGGAGCCGAGCTACGGGCTTCAATAGGTTGGGAAGTCCCCGGTTCCCGATGTTGATGCTCTCCGGGTCTCCTCAGGTGCTCGCGGGTGCCAGATCCGTCGTCGGACCCGCCTGAGGCAACGGGGCCTTCTGGTGATCCCTCGCCAGCAACACGTAGATCGCAGGAACGAAGAACAGCGTGAACGCCGTGCCGATGGCCATGCCCGCCACCAAGACCAGGCCGATGCTGTTTCGCGCCGCCGCCCCCGGGCCGGTCACCAGCGTCAGGGGAAAGTGGCCGCACACCGTCGCCACGCTCGTCATCAGCACCGGCCGGAGCCGCGTCGCCGCGGCACCCTTCACCGCCTCGAGCTTGGTCAGACCCTGCCTCTGCAATTGATTCGCGAACTCGACGATGAGAATTCCATTCTTCGACACCAACCCCACCAACGTCACCAGGCCCACCTGTGAGTAGACGTTCAGCGTGGTGGTCCAGCCGCTCGTCCAGTCATGGATGTTCGGGTTTGGCATCTTGAGGAAGATGACGGCCAGCGCGCCGAACATGCCCAATGGCACCGAGCCCGCGAGGATGACGAAGGGGTCTCTGAAGCTGTTGAACTGCGCCGACAGCACCAGGAAGATGAGCACGATGGCCAAGAGGAACGAGGGGAGAAACTTGTTCCCCTCGGTGCGGAGCTGCCTCGACTCGCCGGTGTAATCGAGCACGTAGCCCTTCGGCAGCACCTGCGAGGCCTGGTCTTCGAGGTACCGCAGCGCCTCGTCGAGCGGCCGGGTCGCCACGCCGCTCAGCTTCACCGAGTTGAGCTGTTGGAAGCGGGGGAGCGACCGGGGCGCCACCGAGTCGACCAGGTGCGCGATTGAGCCCAGCGCCACCATCTGGCCCGAGGGGCCGGTGACGTAGAGGTCCTCCAACTGCTCCGGGTTGAGGCGGTTGGCCCGGGCGACCTGGGGAATGACCTTGTAGCTCCGGCCGGCCACGCTGAAACGGTTGACGTACGCGCCTCCAACGGCCGCGGTCAGGTCCTGCCCGACCGACTGGAGGTTCAGGCCCAGCTCCGCCACCTTCTCGCGATCGAGCTCGATGGCCGACTCGGGCTGGTCGAGCTTCACGTCGATCTGCGGCGGAAACCTGAACAGGCCGCTCTTGGCGGCGCGCTCCTGAATCTTCTGGGCAAAGCCGAGGAGCTCCTCGGTGTCCGCCGTCGACGCGAGCACCACCTCGACGGGGAAACCTCCGCCGCCGGGCAACGCGGGGGGCAAGATGGCGAACGTCTGCACTCCGGGAATGAGGTTCAGCTTCCTCTGCACCTCGGGAAGAATGGCGGCGGTGGTGCGCGGCCGCTCGCCCCACGGCTTCATCCCCACACCCCAGAAGCCACCGGTGGGGAGGGTGATTTGGAAGGTGAAACGAGCCTCGGGGGTAGACATGAGCTCCTGGTTCACCAGGCGGGTCGACTGCATCACCTGGTCCAGCGTGGAGTTGGCCGGCGTGTTCACCACTCCGAAGATGACGCCTTGATCCTCCGTGGGGGCGAGCTCCTTGGGGGCCTGGGTGAACATGAACAGGGCCAGCGCGCTCACCACCACCCACGCGAGGTAGATGGCTCCCCGCGAGTCCAGTGCCGCCGCGAGGTGCCGCTCATAGGTCGCGCGGAGCCGGTCGAAACCGCGGTGCACCAGGCCCGAGAGGCCCTTGCTCCCCTGCTCGGTGCGGAGCAGCGTCGCCGCCATCACCGGAGACAGCGTCAGCGCCACCACCCCCGAGATGAGCACCGCTCCGGCCAACGTCAACGCGAACTCCCGGAACAGCGAGCCGGTGAGCCCGCCCTGAAACGCGATGGGCGCGTAGACCGTCGCCAGCGTGAGCGTCATCGAGACGATGGGCCCCACCAGCTCGCGGGCACCGAGGAGCGCGGCGTCGACCGGCGTCTTCCCCTCCCTGAGGTGCCGCTCGACGTTCTCCACCACCACGATGGCGTCGTCGACCACCAGCCCCACCGAGAGCACCACCGCGAGCAGCGTCAGCAGGTTCACCGTGAAGCCGAACACCTGCATCAAGAACACCGCCCCGATGAGCGACACGGGGATCGCCACCACCGGCACCAGCACCGAGCGCAGCGACCCCAGGAAGAGGAAGATGACGACCACCACGATGAGCAGCGTGTCCACGAGCGTCGACTCCACATCGCGAATGGCGCTCTGAATGTAGGCCGTACCGTCGTAGGCGATGACGGCGTGGAGCTGCTCGGGCACCTCCTTCTGGATCGAGCCCATCTCGGAGCGCACCCGCGCCATCACGTCGAGGGAGTTGGCGCTGGGCAACGACCAAATGCCGATGAAGACCGCGGTCTTCCCGCTGAAGTTCACCGCCGCGTCGTAGTCCTCCGCGCCCAGGGCCACCGTGGCCACGTCGCCCACCCGCACCGTGGCGCCGTCGTGCTCGCGAATGACCAGCGCCCGAAACTCCTCCACCGAGCGGAGGTCCGTGTTGGCCGTCAGATTCACCTGCACCAGCGAGCCCTTGGTCTGCCCCACCGCTGCCAGGTAGTTGTTGGCCGCGAGCGCCTGTCTCACCTGCGCCGGGCTGACGTTGTAGGCCGCCATCTTCTCGGGCTCGAGCCACACCCGCATCGCGAAGGTGCGGGCCCCCAAGATGTCTGCCCGCTGAATGCCCTCGATGGCCGACAGCCGTGGCTGCACCACCCGCACCAGGTAGTCGGTGATTTCGTTCTGCTTGA
>PMBV01000496.1:469-3065 GCA_003153055.1 Myxococcales bacterium | reverse complement strand
GTGAGGCGGGGGAGCGGGGGGAAGTCCTCCGCCCGAGGGGCGGGGAGATGCACTGCAGACTGAGGTGACGCAAACGCCCCTTGAGGCCCGACCGTACCCGCGCACCTTCTCCCCTGAGCTACGCTCCAATCCATCCATGACGCCCTCACCCTGGGTGACGAGGTTCGCCCCACTGCTCCCGCCGGGCAGCACCCTCCTCGACCTCGCCTGCGGAGCCGGGCGGCACGCCCGGTACCTCGCCTCCCGCGGCTTCCTGGTCGACGCGGTTGACCGAGACGCCTCAGCGCTCGCCCTCCTCGACGGCGTCCCGAACCTCCGGACGCTCCACGCCGACCTCGAATCGGACCCGTGGCCGTTCCCCGGCCGGCGCTTCGACGGCGTCATCATCACAAACTACCTCCATCGCCCCCTCTTCCCCCGCCTCACCGAGGCCGTCGCGGAAGGCGGCCTCCTCCTCTACGAGACCTTCATGCGAGGCCACGAGCTCCTCGGCGGGAAGCCCTCGAACCCCGCCTTCCTCCTCGAGTCGAACGAGCTCCTCTCGGCCTTCGCCGGCCTCACCATCGTTGCGTTCGAGGAGGGCCGCGTCGGCGCCCCCAGACCCGCCCTCGTCCAGCGCCTGTGCGCGACGAAGGGCAGCGCCCCCCGCGCCCTCGACTGAGCCCCCTGAGGTTCAGGGCAACAGCACCACCGCTCCCGTCGTCTCTCGCGCTTCGAGCGCCCGATGCGCATCTGCCGCGCGGGCCAGCGCGAAGGTCCTCGGAGGAGGCGCCGGAAGCACCCCCTCTCGCACCGCAGCGAAGACGGCGTAGGCGCTCGATTCCAGCTCTGCCCGGGTGGCGATGTACGCGAACAGCGACGGCCGCGTGACGTAGAGCGAGCGCGCACCGCCCAACACTCCCAAATCCAACGGCGGGGGCTTGCCCGACGACTGCCCGAAGAGCACCAGCATCCCGCGGGGAGCCAGCGCGTCGAGCGACGCCTCGAGTGTGTCCTTCCCCACGGAGTCGAAGGCGACCTGCACGCCCACCCCGTGGGTGAGCTCCTTCACCTGTCGCGCCAGCTCAGGCCCCTGGATGAGGACGTGGTGCGCGCCCGCCTCGCGCGCCAAGGCGACCTTCTGCTCGCGACCCACGACGCCTATCACCGTCGCGCCCAGGTGCCGCGCCCAGGGAACGGCCAGCTGGCCGACGCCCCCCGCCGCGGCGTGGAACAGAATCGTGTCGCCAGGCTTCACCGGGCGACATCGCCGGAGCAGGAACTCCGCCGTCATGCCCTTCAACATCAAAGACGCCGCGAGCGTGTCGTCGATGCCGTCAGGCACCAGCACGAGGCGATCCACCGGGGCATTTCGCACCGTGGCATAGGCTCCCGCCAGCCCGGCGTAGGCCACTCGATCGCCCACCCGCACCGTCGTCACCCCATCACCGAGCGCCGTCACGACCCCGGCGCCCTCTTGCCCCGGCACGAAAGGGACCGGCACGGGGTACAGCCCGGTGCGCTGGTAGACGTCGATGAAGTTGAGCCCGACCGCCATCTGCCGGAGCTGCACCTCGTTGGGGCCGGGCGGCGGCACCGAGATCTCCGTCCACTCGAGACGCTCGGGCCCGCCGACGTGTCGCAGGGTGATGGCGTGGGGCATGAGGCGTAGGCTTACGGAGCCACCGCCCCGGCGCACCAAAAAACTACTCCCGCCCGCCCATCCGGCCCTTCATGCCGTGAGCCGGCCCCAGCTTCGCCAGCACCAACGCCAGCTTGGCCTTCTTCAGTGGGGGGAGATCCTTCGAGAGGAACTGGAACAGCTCCTTGTCCATCGCCGCCATCTGAGCGCGCCCGTCGAGCACCTTCTGGATGTTGGCGTCGACCTCGGCCAGGGCCGCGGCGTCTCCGTCGGCGGCCGCCCTCACCGCCTGCATCGCCTGGTGCATGCCCTGACGCACCGGCTGGCGGCGATCCTCGATGGTCTTGATCTTCTCCGACATCTTGATCGCGTCGGCCTCGGACAGCTCGAGCGCCTCGGCGATCGCCACCACGTACAGCATGCGGGCGCGCCTTCCGCCTTGCTCGAAGCGATCGGGAATGCCGTTCTCGTTGGCGTCGCGGCCGCGTCCCGGAGGGGCTGCCGTCGCGCTCATCGAACCTGCCAGCGCAAATGCCATCGTCATCGTCTTGAAGCTCGTCTTCATTTCAGAGGTCTCCTTCGGTCGCTTGGGGCCAGGACACCTCGAAGAACACCTCGTCGTCGGAAAGGTTGGCTTCGTCAGACGGCGTCTCGGAGGTGGGCCTCGCCTCGAGCACGGCACGCTTCACCGTCACCGGCTCGGCGACGGCAGGCGCCCGGGAACCTCGGAGCGTCAGTGCTCCAGTCGCCACGAGCGCGCCCAGGCCGGCGGCCACGGCCAGCCGCGCCGCCTGCTTCCACCATTCGCCCTGCACGAGGCGGCGGTGCTCGGCGACGAGCCAGGCCTTCCGGGTGGCGGGCTCCAGCTCGCTCAGAAGGCCCCGCTCCGAGCCCGACAGCGGCGGGAGCGCGGCGTACTCCACCGCCTGCGCGACGCTCTGACAGTCGGCGCAGCCCGCGAGGTGCGCCTCGACC
>PMBV01000496.1:226-404 GCA_003153055.1 Myxococcales bacterium | reverse complement strand
GCGGCCACCTCGGCGAAGGGGAGCTCCGCGTCGATGCGCAGCGTGAAGACCTCTCGCTGCCGCCGGGGCAACACCAGCACCGCTCGACGCGCCAAGGCCTCGGCCTGCGCCCGCTCGAGCGCGTCATGCGCCGTGTGGGCCGGAGACTGGACGTGGTCCACGGCCTCCACCGGAGCGA
>PMBV01000496.1:0-216 GCA_003153055.1 Myxococcales bacterium | reverse complement strand
CCTCCGAGGAGGCGCGGAAGCGCGCGCCGGGCCGCCTCGAAGGCCTTGAGGAAGGCCCGCTGGGAGAGATCCATCGCCTCCTCCGGCGACTGGGCGTACCTCCTCACCAGGCGGTAGACGGCTTCCTGGTGGCGGGTGACGAGCTCACCGAAGGCCTCCTGGTCGCCCGCGAGAAATGCGCGGCACAGCTCGCTGTCGCCTGGAGACGGTCTCGAC
>PMBV01000347.1 GCA_003153055.1 Myxococcales bacterium | reverse complement strand
GCTCCTCGGTCGACCGCGTTTCGGCACGGTCCAGCGAGCCAGCTCCAGAGCCCAGACCGGAGTTTGGGCCTTGGGGCCGCCGCGGGAGGTCGGCAACTCAGAACGGGAGGATGCCTCGGACCCCGGCGAACGCACCGCCAGGCAGTGGGGTGAGCTGGAAGGACAGCGGCGGCGGCCCTTCGTTGCTCGGCTGGCCGCTGGTGGCGACGAGGACGATGCCTGTGATGGTGAGGCCGAGTCCGGCGGCTTGAGCGACTCCGAGGATGGCAGCGACCACTTGTCCGCCAGTCGCCCCGTTCGCGTTGGGGAGGGCGATCCACGGGCCTACGACGGGAATGAGAAACGCGGTCCCTACCGATTCGCAGTTGAGGCAGGTGGCGCCCGAGGGAGTCGCCTCTCCAGACAGCATCGTCAGCCCGACCAGCGCGGTGAAGGCGTAGCTGACCAGGAGCGTCGCCCCACCGGCGATGAGAAGGCCGACGCCCTTCCGCTTGGGTCGACGTTGGTGCATGACTCGGTAGGGAGCTTCCACGGGCTCCATGTCACCCGCTGGTGCCATCGAATTGGGAGGCATCGGGGGCGGGCTCAATGCCGGGGGTGGGCCGGGATAGGGTGGGGGTGGCGCTCCATCCTGCGCTCTCGCAGGCACGGCAAACACTGATACGGCCATCAACAGGGCGACCCAGCGCTCGATTGTCTTCATGTGCCGGACCGTAGCGAGGAAGGGAGTCTCCGCCTTGATTCAGGTCGGCCACGGCGGCGTGAATGGAACGGTCACGAAATCGACGTCGCGTCAAGCGAAGTGGCTGCTGGTTGTGGGTCCTTCGGTTGTACACACTATCGGCAGGCGCGCAGATGGTGCGCCCGCCGAGGACTGGCCACGACCGATTACGCGATTACTCTTTGCTGCGTCCGAAGTGCAACGCTCGTGTGAACGAAAGGGAGAGTCGGAGAATGCACCAGAGAATCGTCATTGCGTCACTGGCGGGCGCGGTCTTGGCCCTTGGCTGCGGCAACAACACCACACAGAACACCACTGACGGAGGAACCGAAACCCCAGTCGTCACCCCCACCAAGTTGGGCCAATCGGGTGAGTCTTGCACGAGGTCGGCCGACTGTGCTGGCGACCTCATCTGCATCAGTCAGCAGTGTGCCCCCGCTGGGACGACCGTCACCCCTCCGGCAACTCCCAAGGTGAGTGCCCGCGGCGAAACTTGCTCCAGCAGCCATGACTGCGCGACGGGCCTGGTGTGCTGGGATGTATATGATGCGACCTCTCCGTATATGACGCTCGGTCGCTGCGACTTTGCGAACTTCGGAATCACGCCTACGGGGAAGACCTGTAGCGCCGAGTGCGTCACCAGCGCTGACTGCATGGAGATTCCCATCCCCGATCAGCCAGGCACACTGAGCGATGGAGGCGCGACGAACTTCCGGTCGTGCGAGGATCTGAGAGTGGTCCTCGCTGGCACAACCTGCTCGGAGACCTCGGCCCACCAGCGTGAGTGCTTCCTCGTCGCCACCTATTGCAGCTCGACGGCGAACCCCTGGACCTGCACCTCGGGCGCGTGCCAGTACACCGCCAACTGCGTGTCGGGGAACCCGGGAGAGATTGTCGGCGGCTGTCCGTCGTACAGCAGGTCCGGAATCACGCTGTCCCACACGACCTGCAACACTGCGGGCAAGTGCGCGGCCTCGAGTGTCGCTGGGTGCACTGGGGATGCAACCTGCGCAGGCAAGCCCGTGCAGGACGATCCGACGGACTCCTGCAGTGCCGGCGAATGCATCTGCCACGCGGCTTCGGCCAGTTGCTACCGGAAGTGCGCGAACAACCTGGAGTGTGCGAAGGGCTTCGTTTGCAGCACCGCTCAGTACTGTGTCGCGGCCGACACCTGCGAGACCGACGCCTTCTGTGCCGTCTCGACGGGCCACACGACCGCGAAGTGCGTCAGTGGCAGTTGCAAGGTGCCATGTACCCTGGACCTTCAGTGCAGCCCCACGGGCCTCTTCCCCGTCCAGCCGTTCCTCGGTCAGGTTTGCCACTCAGGGTACTGCGAGGCCGTCGGCTGCTCGAGCAACACGGAGTGCTCCTCCACCGTGGCGGGCAGCACGAATGTGAGAACGTTCTGCGTGGCGCCCCCCGATGGCGGCGTGGCTGCGGCGTTCCCGCACTCGGCCATCACGAACTAGTCCACGCTCCACTCACGTATTGCCCGACGCCCGCGGCGGCCCACTCGGCTCCGCGGGCGTCTTGTCTCATCTTCCACCGCGTGCCGTCACGTCGCAGGCGACGCAGGGATTGAGGGCGGCCACCACGAAGGGTGACACCCGTCGACCCTCCTCCTCCTCCAGGCCAAGCAGTGCCTCTCGTGCTGCCCCCTCGGGGTGAAAGCTCCACTCCGTCGGAGCCACGGTTCGCCACGACGTGACGACTCCGTCTTGCACCGTCACCGCATGGGCCAGGCGTCCCCTGGAGGTGTCTGCCACCCCGGCGCCGACGCCACTCGCCCGCCCTGATGCCTCTCCGGCTTTCGCGCGGCCCACCATCGGGAGCGCCGCCTCCACCTCGCCCACCAGGCGGTGAGCGTCAGCGAGCTGAGCTACCAATCGTGTCCACACGGTGCGCGTCCCTGCCAGCGCCAGACACCCCGCCTCGGCCGGAGCGCCATTCAGCGTTGGTCGAGCACTAAAGCCCGGCTCGACGGACAGCCGCTCGCCGAACCACCGCCCTTCGAGCCTGGGGAGGAGCGGGACCGTCCCTCCACCGAGCACTCGTGCGCCCGCTGCCAGCGCCGCGCGGAGAAAGGGAGACCAGCCACACAGTGCCTCATCGGTCGTCTCGCCCACCGGAGGAATGAGCCCTTCGACGGCGGCCCGAAGGACTCCCACCGCCTCCGCGAGCGCCACCGGCTCCACCGCGACGCCGCCCGGCTTCGCCCAGACCGCGCGCCCGAGGAGCGCACCCCGCACCACCTGAGTCGCCGCTTTGAGCTGCCGGTACGCCGCGGCCTCCGGGGGCCGACCGACCACCCGAGGCCACTCCACGAAGAACTGGAAGGCATGGTTGTCGATGGCCTCCAGCGCCACCATCGCCGCCCTCAACGCTCGGTTCCCCTCGTCGACCTCGAGCCCGAGCGCAGCCTCGCAGGCCTCCAGCCCCGCCACTGCCTGGGCCGTCGCGCAGATGGAATAGAGCGCCGGCACCAAGGCCAGCGCCTTCTCCACCGGGAGCCCCGTGAGAATTCGGGAGAAGTCGGTCCGCCTGGTCGAGGTGAGCTCCACCCGAGACACTCGCCCCCCATCATTCACTAACACCAGCGAGAGCTTGCCCTCGTCAGCCATGGAGACCGCCCGGCTCATCTCGTCGCCGACGGGCGAGCTCGAGCTGTGCCTTCAAGAACGCCCCCACGTCACGCCCCGCCGCCGCCAACTGCTGGGGAATGAAGGACGCCTTGGTGAGGCCTGGCAGCGTGTTGATTTCGAGCAGCACCACCTCGCCGTTCGCCCGCAACATCACGTCGGTCCGCGAATACCCGGAGCAGCCCACGGCCTGGTGTGTCGCCACGGCCGCCGCCTGAGCCCCTGCCCGCTCCGACTCGGACAACTTCGCCGGAGTCACCTCCGTCGCCCGCCCGAGGTACTTGCCCGCGTAGTCGAAGGCCGCGCCGCTCTCGAGCAGCACCTCCGACACTGGCAAGGCCACCGGTCCTCCCTCCTCATCGACCACGCCCACCGTCAGCTCGCGACCCACCACGAAAACCTCCGCCAGGTACGGAATCTTCAGCCCGGCAATCTTCGCCGCGGCGTCCTCCACCTGCGCCGAGGAGGTGAGATGAATCAGCCCATGGCTCGACCCATCGGCCAGCGGCTTGAGCACCCAACGAGGCTCCACCGCCAGCAGCGTGCCGAGTCGCCGCTCCAGCTCGTCAACGGTCGTCGCCGCCAGAATCTCGGCCCGTGCGCCGTGCACGCCCTTGCTCGCCGCCAGCTCCTTGGCCTTCGCCTTGTCGAACGCATGGGCGCTCGCCCTCGAGCCCGAGCCGGTGAACGCCAACCCTCGCTTCTCCAGCATGGCCTGAATGGTTCCGTCTTCTCCCTCACCACCGTGGAGCGCGAGGAAGAAGACCCAGTCTCTCCGCGCGGCGTCGAGGGCGGCCGCTAGCGATGGCCACTGGGCCTCGGTCGGAGGGACGAACGGGCTCGAGAAGTCCGCGTGGTAGCCTGCCAGCTCGGCCGGCTTCACCAGGTGCACCGCCCCTCGCTCCGAGAGGAACCACACTGTCGCCTCCGGGAGCACCCTGCTCACGTTCTGCCCCGACGCGACGGACACCAATCGCTCCGAGGAACGACCACCGAAGAGGATGACGACATTTGAGCCCATGTGCCCTCTTTTCAGCATGTTGACGGCAACTGCGAAATGACCCGAAGTGGCTGTTCGAGCCCCTACCGAATATTAGAGGAGAACCACGTGCTCGAGGCCCCAATGCCAGTCGCAGTCGAACGAAGTGCTGTCCGCGGGGGCTCGTCCTCGCTCCTTCTCCGCGCCTGGCTCGGCTCAGCCCTGTTGGTTCTCTCGGCCTGCAGTGGCACGACCGGAGGGGGCCACACAGGAGCAGGCGGAGGCTCGGCGAGCGGCGGAGGAAGCGGCGGCAGTGGGGGAGGGAGCGACTCCAGCGTCGGCGGCTCTGGTGGTTCTGGCGGCTCCCTCGGCTCGGGCGGCTCCGGCGGTGGCTCGAACGGCTCGCAAGAGGTCTGCGACGGCATCGACAACGACGGCGACGGCATCATCGACAACGTCGATGTCGGCAACGACGGGGTGTGTGACTGCCTCCGCGTTGCCACCATCGGCTTCCCTGGCCAGTGGGGTCAGGGTGACGTCTTCAGCGGCTGGCTTCAGTCGAGGAGCGCCCAGGGTGTCACGGCCATCGCCGACCAGGTCTTGACCGCCGAGTTGCTGGCGCCGTTCCAGGTCATCATCGTTCAAGACGTGCGCATCGGAAACGCGGGCCAATCGGGCGAGGGCAAGGGCATCGGCCGGGCCTACACCTCGGCGGAGATCGACGCCGTGAAGCAGTGGGTCTCCAACGGTGGAGGCCTCATGACCCTCACCGGCTATTCCGACTCGTCGGAGATCACCAACGTCAACAGCCTCCTCGCGTCCTTCGGGGTGAACTACGGCTCCAGCGGCATTCTCTATGGAGGTGGCGGCGCCACCGCTCCCGTGACCCACTGGGCGACGCATCCACTCACCGAGGGGGTGACCAAGGTCGGGGCCGATAACGGCTACCCTGTCCAGGGTGGTGGCACGCTCATCGCCTGGGAGACCCAAGGCCAATCCGATGCCGCCCGCGCCGTGGAGTTCAGCAAGGGCAAGGTCTTCGTCTGGGCTGACGAGTGGATTACCTACAACTCCGAGTGGACCGGCCACACCGACTACCAGGTGGCTCGCTTCTGGCTCAACTCGCTCAAGTGGCTCTCGCCCATCAATCAGTGCCAGGTCGTCATTCCCGACCAGATTGGTTGAACGCCACTGCGCTCGCCTGCCCAACCCGGGTCAGGCCGCTGACACTCGAGCTCGCAACGCCGCCGTTGCGCAGGTGATGTTCCGCTGCCCGTACTGCGCCAGCTCCAACGCCAGCTCGACCAGCGAACGGGTGCCGGCTTCCCGCAACGAGCACGCCTTAATCAGCATCGGAAGATTGACGCCGGTCACGACTTCGATGTGAACATCCTCACACAGCGACA
>PMBV01000155.1 GCA_003153055.1 Myxococcales bacterium | reverse complement strand
TCCGCGCCTCCACCGACCAGCCCCTCGACTTCGAGCCATTGACCCCAGGGTCTCGCCACGTCGAAGACGGGCGTCCAGAACCAGGCCGCCTCTTCGACCCCGCGGTACCTTGGGCCGCGGCGGGAGCGGACCTGTCGGGCAGGGGTCGCCAGCAACAGTACCAATGGTTACATCCGGGAGACACCTCCCGGACCGCGCTCTTGCTCTCCGCTTTGCTTCCAGAGCTCCGTACCTGGGCCCGAGGGGCTCGTCGTGCTCGCCCGAAGCCCCACTCCCCCAAGTCACCGCTCCAGCCTCAAGGCCGCTCCACAGCCGAGGTCATTCTGAAGGCCTGCCTGGCAGGCCACTCGTGGAACTCGCCTGGGCCCGCCTCGTCCGCCGTCGACAAAAACACCAGTCACCTAGTCCACGTTCTCAGCGACCTCCCAGCCCTGCCGACCCGAACCTCACGGCCCTCGGGGAGCCGCGGCCCGACGGAGCCGGTCTCTCACCGCCAGCCCAAGCCCCGACTCCGAGGGTGGAACGACGAAGAGGAGCTGACCCATGGCGTCGGCCTCTCGCAGCCGGTGGTACAGCACCTTGGCGAAGTCGGCGGCGTCTTCGGGCACCTCGAGCCGGGTGAGGCCGGGGCCGAGCGCCAGGCTGGCTGGCGCGAGCACCACCACCTCGAGGCCCGCCCTGGCCGACGCCCGTGCCTCGGCCTCGACGTCAGCGGCGCCGACCAGGCGGACGCCCGCGCGCGGGGCGTAGTGCGACTCGAGCATGCCCGGGGCGCGCACGGCCGGGCCTGCGTCCGCCCCCGCCAAGGGCTGGCCCAGCACCGCCTCGAGGGCTTCTCGCGAGACGCCGCCGGGCCGGAGCAACCTGGGGGTAGGCCCGGTCATGTCGACGATGGTCGACTCGACGCCCACCGAGCAGGGCCCTCCGTCGAGAATGACGTCGACGTCCTCACCCAACTCGTCGCGCACGTGGCCCGCGGTGGTGGGGCTGAGCTGGCCGAAGCGGTTCGCCGAGGGCGCCGCGATGCCTCCGCCGAAGGCCTCGAGCACCTCGAGCGCCAGGGGGTGGCCGGGGACCCTGACCGCGACCGTGCCCTGGCCTCCGGTCACGGCGTCGGACGCGAGGTTGGAGCGCTTGAGGACGAGGGTGAGCGGGCCGGGCCAGAACGCCCGCCCGAGGGCTTCGGCGGTGGGCGGGAGCGCCTCGACCCAGGGTCGGGTGGCCTCGAGGCTCACCAGGTGCACGATGAGGGGGTGGTTCGACGGCCGCCCCTTCACCGCGAAGATGCGTCGAACCGCCAGCTCGTTCGAGGCGTCGGCCCCCAGGCCGTACACGGTCTCGGTGGGGAGCGCGATGAGGCCGCCGGCGCGGAGCGCATCGACAGCACGGGAGACGTCGGAGTGGATCAAGACCTCCCCTGTTTGCCCCATTTGCGTCGCCTTCGCCAAGAGGGTACCAGGGGCCATGCCTTCGCAGCCGACCAAGGTGCTCGAGAACTTCAAGAACCCCGCTCCGGACCGAGACTACGAAATCGAGTTCGACTGCCCGGAGTTCACCTGCCTGTGCCCCTTGACGGGCCAGCCCGACTTCGCCCACTTCAAGATTCGCTACGTGCCCGACGAGATGTGCATCGAGCTCAAGTCGCTCAAGCTGTACCTGTGGAGCTACCGCNNCCGCAACGAGGGCGCCTTCCACGAGCGCGTCACCAACACCATCCTCGATGACCTGGTGAAGGCCTGCGCACCCCGCCGCATCACCGTGCACGGGCACTGGTTCGTCCGCGGGGGCATCACCACCGACGTCACCGTCACCCACGAGAAGAAGAAGAAGGTCCGCGCCAAGCGACGCTGAGCCGGTGCTATTTGGCCTGCGGGGTGTAGCGCCGAGTATTGAAGGCGTTGGTGAGCGGGCTCGGCACGGTGCCCACCACCGGCGCTCCCTCGAGCGGCAAGATGAGCCGGAAGGTCGAGCCCTCGCCCACGACNNCCACGCCGGTGTCGGTCACCTCGATGAAGGCGAAGTTGCCCTCGATGCCGGTGCGCAGAACGACGGTGCCCGAGTGCGCTGGCGTGTCTTGCACTGCCTGAGTGGCGTTCTCGATGATGTTCAACAGCGCGTGATTGATCTGCGCCGCCTGACAGCGCACGCGGGGGAGCTCTCCGAAGGCCGTGACCCAGGTGACGCCCTGGCGTCGTTTTGACGGCAGAACCTTCAAGGTTGCCTCGACGGCGCTCTTCAGGTCGATATCGATGAGGCCGCTCCCGTCGACATGGGTGAAGTCTTTCAAATCGCGCACGATGGCTTGTACGCGCTTCACTCCATCGCGGGTCTGTCCGAGCAGTTGCCCCAGGTCTTCCCGCACAAAGGCGAGGTCGGCCTGCTCCCTGGCGGCCGAGAGCTGCGCTCGGGCTGCTTGGGGGAGCTGCCCCTCGAGGGCTTGCCCGGCGTCGATGACCTGAAGCAGCGCGCCGCTGTGCTCTTCGAGCGCCATCAGGTTCGAGCTGATGAAGCCCAGGGGGTTGTTGATTTCGTGGGCGAGGCCCGAGGCGAGCTGCCCGACGGAGGCTAGCTTCTCGGTCTCCACCAGCTGTACTTGCGTGGCCCGCAGCGTCTCGACGGAGGCCTCGAGCTCCTTGGTGCGCTCGGCGACCCGGGCCTCGAGGGTGCGGTTGGCTTCGGTGAGCTCGGCGTTCCGTTGGGCGATGACACGCATGAGGTCATCGAGCGCGCCCAGCAGCAGGTGGGCGGGACCCGCGGCCTCTCTCACTTCGGCCACGTAGGCAGCCTCGGGAGACTCGCCATGGCCGACTCGCGCCACTTGCCGGGCGAGCTCCATGTCGCCGCCGAGAATGTGAAACGCGAGCCAGTGGAGGAGGAAGCGAAGGAGGACCCGCGTGGTCTCGGGTGCATCCAGGAAGCCGGAGGCGTGCATGTGCCCGACATCTCGCAGGAAGCGAGCATGCTGAGCCTCGTGGGTGGCGACGAAGCGCGCGTCGAGCCCCGCCTCTCGCATCAGTGCCTCCTCGTCGACGAAGTGGGTCTTGGCGTAGTTGGCCAGCTCTACGACGACCCCTTCCAGGTGCTCTCGTGGCACCTCGGCGCTGCGAGAGATGAGGTTGCCGAACTCGTTGACGAGGCCCACGAGCCGCTCGTGTTGCTCGTCGACGATCGGAATCCCGGTGAGGAAGCTGCTATTCCAAATCAATGCATCCACGCGTGGTCGCTCCCTTGTGTGGATCCGGTAACCAAGACCCCACGGCCGCGCGAGTCATCCATCGTCACTGCAACGTGCAGGTCCAGGGCGTCTGCGCGCACCTGGCGCTGGGTTCGCGCGGCATCGCTCAGAGCGACGAGCCCCACATCGGCGTCATCATTCGCCGGGAGGCGTCGACGGCCGCGGCGGCCTTGCGCCCTGGCCCCGACGGGAAGGTGTCAGCGCGGCGGCCGGCGAGCACCTCGACGCACGCGTGCACCGAGTTGGCCAGGCCGTCGAGATCGTAGCCCCCCTCGAGGAGCAGCACCAGGCGACCCGCGGCGGTCTCGTCGGCGACGGCTTTCACCGCGCTGCACATGGCCGCGAATCCTCGCTCGGTGACGTCCATGCCGCCCAGCGGGTCAGCCCGGTGAGCGTCGAAGCCGGCCGAGACGAGGACCAGCTGGGGCCGGAACCGCCGGGCGATGGGCAGGAAGAGGCGCTCGAAGACGTCGCCGTAGTCGGCATCGCCCTGGCCCTCGGGGAGCCCGCAGTTCACCGTGTAGCCCCCTCCGGCGCCGGCACCGGTCTCCGACGGGTCACCCGAGCCAGGGTAGAAGGGGTACTGATGGGCGCTCATGAACAGCACGTCGGAGCGGGCCCAGAAGTGCGACTGGGTGCCGTTGCCGTGATGCACGTCCCAGTCGACGATGAGCACGCGATCGACCTTGGAGCGGGCCACCTCGGCGGCGATGGCGATGTTGTTGAACAGGCAGAAGCCCATGGCGTGGCGTCGCTCGGCGTGGTGTCCGGGAGGCCGAACCAGCGCGAAGCCGTTCTGGGCCCGGCCCTCGAGCACGTCGAGGGTCAGCTCGGCGGCGGCTCCGGCGGCCAACAGTGACGCCTCGGCGCTCTTGGGGCTCATGCCGGTGTCCTCGTCGAGCTCGGCGGTCTGGCCCGCCAGCCCCAGGACTCTGTCGAGGTAGGCGGCGTCGTGCACCGCCAGGAGCTCGGCCCGGGTGGCTGGCCGGGGGGAGCCCGCCTCGACCCCTTCGATGGGCGCGCGGGCCAGGAGGTCGGTGATGGCCTTGAGGCGCCCGGGGGACTCGGGGTGCATCGGGCCGGCGCGGTGCTCCAGCATCAGGGGATCGGTCAAGAGTCTGGTCGACATGGTTTCTTGAAGCCTCCGTCACCTGTCCGTACAGTAGCCCTTCGAGGTGGCGGTGAAATCCCAAAGGCCGAGTCTGACGTGGGCGATCTTCGGCGTCACGGCGGGGGCTTTGGTGGTCCTCGTGCTGGCGCTCATCATCGTCGTCCCTTCCCAGGCCGATGACTACCTCACCGCGGCCCTGGCCGATCGCGGGCGGGCGGTGATGAAGGAGGTTCAGCAGAAGATTCCCATCGCCACTCGCGAAGGGGTTGACCCGGAGGCCTCCGCCGAGCTCGACGCCATCGTCGCGACGGATCGCGAGGTGTCCGACGTGTGGGTGCTGGTGTGCCCCGAGCGGGAGTGCCAGCGGCGAGACGTGGTGGCGCAGACGAGGCGGGCGACCCCCGAGGCGCTCTCGTCGGCGATCGCCGCCCTCAACAGCGGGGTGGGGCCGAGCTCCCCGCTGGAGTCTGGGCTGCTGCTGGTGTGGTCGCGGGTGATGCCGCGCACCGGCGTGGGGGCGGGGTTCGTGCTCGTGACGATGGATCGAGCCCGGGTCAGGGAGGCCCACTCGTCGCTCCGGCGCACCTTGCTGTGGGCGCTGGTCATTTCGATGGCGGGCTACCTGGCTCTGGTGGTGGTGCTGTCGCGGTTGCTCCTGATTCGCCCGGTGCGCTCGATGCGGGTGATGGCGCGCCGGCTGTCGGAGGCGGATCTCTCGAGTCGGGTCGACGGCTCGAGCACCCGTGAGCTCGATGAGCTGGCCCAGGCGCTCAACAGCATCGGCCAGGGCCTCCGCGACACGCTGGGGCGGGTGCGTGGGGTGGCCGAGTCGGTGGCGCAGGTCATCGATCAAATCTCCCGGTCGGCCAGCACCACCACCAGCGGCGCCTCGACGGTGCTGACCCGGGTGGAAGAGACGTCGAGCGCCATGGTGCAGATGCTGGCGAGCCTCAAGGGCATCGCCGACACGGTGGAGGTGCTGTTCAGCTCGGCCGAGGACTCGAGCTCGAGCATCACCGAGATGGCCACCACCAACGAGGAGGTCGCCGCCAACGTGACCAAGATGGCCCTCTCGGTCGAGGAGACCACCAGCGCCATCGAGCAGATGACCTTCGCGGTGAAGGAGGTCGCTCGGAACATCGAGGACCTGCTCAAGTCGACGGAAGCCTCGTCGAGCTCGATTCACGCGATGGAGGTTGCCACCAACCAGGTGCAGGTGAACGTGGTGGAGACCTCGCGGTTGTCGGAGCAGGTGTCCAGAGACGCCGAGAGCGGCATGGAGTCGATTCAGAAGACCATCGCCGGCATCGACAAAATCAAAGACAGCTCGCGGACCGCGTCGGGCGTCATCGAGGAGCTCGGCAAGCGGGTGGGAGAGATCGGCAACATCGTCGACGTCATCGACGACGTGGCCGAGCAGACCAACTTGTTGGCGTTGAACGCCGCCATCATCGCGGCCCAGGCGGGCGAGCACGGCAAGGGNNGGCAAGGGCTTCGCGGTGGTGGCCGACGAAATCAAAGACCTGTCCGAGCGCACCGCCGCCTCGACCAAGGAGATCGCCGAGCTGGTGCGGGCGGTGCAGATCGAGTCGCGCAACGCCGGGGCGGCGATGACGATGGGCGTTCGCCACGTGGAAGACGGGGTGCTCCTGGGGAGAGAAGCCGAGTCGGCGCTCAAGAAGATTCAGGAGTCGGCCCGCAACTCCATGCAGATGGTGCGCGCCATCGCTCGCGCCACCGAGGAGCAGGCCGATGGCTCCCGCGACATCACCCACTCGGTCGAGCGAATTCGCGACACCATCGAGCACATCAACCGCGCCACCACCGAGCAGGCCAAGGGCAGCGAGCAGATGATGAAGGCGGCCGAGCAGATGAAGCAGCTCACCCAGCACGTCAAGCGCTCGGTCGACGAGCAGGCCCACGGCAGCAAGCAGATCTCCCGGTCCATCGAGAACATCAACGAGATGGTGACCCACCTCAACCGCGCCCAGAAGGATCAAACCCGAGGCACCGAACAGGTGCTCAAGGCCATCGAGACCATTCGCGAGGTCGCCGAGCAACAGAATCGCTCGGTCAAGCAGCTCGAGGAGGCCATCGAGACCTTGCGCCAGCAGGGTGACGTGCTGCGGGGCGAGGTGCGGCGGTTCCGCGTCTGAGTAGCTGGCTTCGCCCGTCGCGCTAACCGATCAAAGAAGCCCCAGTGTTCCAGGAGCGCCTGCTCGGCTGGGGCTCGCCGCCCCGGGTTATGCTTGGAGTGCGGCACTCAGCAGCGGAACAGGGTCGTTGAATGAAGGACGGCGTGGTCAATGTCGTACCGGTCGTAGACGAGGCCCGCGACGGTGAACGTGGAGTGCTGGTCAGCGAGGCACCGGCGCTCCAACTGGCCAGGGCTCAGGAGGCGGCCAAGGCCTCGCTCCTCGAAGCGGCCCGCCTCAGGGAGATGTTCGACTCGGCGCCGGTGGGGGTCTTCCGCGTCGGCTCGAACGGCGAGCTCGAGTACGTCAACGCGGCGGGGGCCGAGCTCTTCGGCTCCTCGGGGCCGGCGGCGATGCAGCGCGAGGTGGGGCAGCTCGACCGGCTGTTTGCCTCCGAGCAGGCGCGAGAGGCGGTGGTTCGTCACCTGGAGGACCCGGGCGGGCAGCTCCAGTGTGACGTGGAGCTCCGGCGTTTGGACGGCCGACCCTTCGTCGGCGCGTTGAGGGCCCGGGTGATCCGCGACGCGGGCGGGCGCTTCGCGGCCTGGGAGGGCTTCCTCACCGACGTGACCGAGCAGCGACGCGTGGAGGCGGCGGGTCACCGCGCGGCGGTGGACGAGGCGCGGCTCCGCGGCCTCTCCAGCCGATCGAACGAGATCGAGCTCGTCGTCGCGCTCGACGGCCACATCATCGAGGCGAACGACCGCGCCACAGAGGCCTACGGCTATGCTCGCGCCGAGCTCTTGAGCCTCCACATCTCGGCGCTTCGTGCCCCATCGACCATCGGGCAGCTGGGGGCACAGATGGAGCGGGCCGCCGGCGCCGAGGGGGTTCGCTTCGAGTCGGAGCACCGTCGCCGTGACGGTTCGGTGTTTCCCGTGCAGGTCAGCTCCCGGGGCTTCGAGGTCGGCGGCCGCACGTACCTCCACAGCCTGATCCGCGACCTGACCGAGGCGCGAAAGGTCGAGCACGCGCTCCACGAGTCTGAGCGCCGCTTGCGCCTGGCGCTGGGGGCCTCCCATCGGGTGGAGTGGGAGCTCGACGTCGCAAAGGACCGCCGCATCGTGGGCCCCGAGTGGCAGGCCGTCACCGGGCGGACCTCCGAGGAGGGCCTCGACGCGGCCCAATGGTCGAGCCTCATTCACCCAGAGGATCGCGACGCGGTTCAACGGGCGCTCGACGAATGCCTCGAGGGGAGGGTGCCGGAGTATGACGTCGAGTACCGGGTCGCCCAGCCGGGTGGCGGGTGGCGGCGGCTCCTGTCGCAGGCACACGTCACCGCGAGTCAGGGCGGGCGGCCGTTGCGGCTGGTCGGCACGCTGGGCGACGTCACCGAGCTCAGGGAGCTCCAGGGCCGAGCCGCGCGCGCCGAGCGGGTCGCCTCCCTCGCCACGCTCTCCAGCGGCATGGCCCATGAAATCAACAACCCTTTGGCCGTGGTCATCGCGAACCTCGGGTGGGCGGCTGAGGAGCTGGCGCGCTCCGCCGGCGCCGCTGGGCTCGAGCAGGTCGCGCACGTGAAGGAGGACGTCCGCCAGGCGCTCCTCGAGGCCTCGGACGAAGCGAGGCGGGTCGGAGAGATCATCGGCCGGCTCCGGCTGTTCGCCGGCGGCGGAATCGTCAGCACCGCGGGCCGCGCGCGGGTGACCTCGGCGGTCGACGAGGCGATGCGCCTGGTGGCCAGCGAGCTCACTCGCTGCAAGGCGGTCGAGGTGTCGGTGCCCGGCGAGCTCGAGGTGGCCATGAGCGAGCTCGCCCTGGTGCAGCTGTTGGCCAACGTGCTCAAGAACGCAGCCCAGGCCACCGGGCACAGGCCGAACCGGGTGCGGGTGACGGCGCGCCCCGAGGGGCCGGGGCAGATCTCCGTCGTCATCTCGGACGAGGGCGTGGGAATGGGGGCCCACGCCCTGGCGCACGCCTTCGATCCATTCTTCTCGACCAAGGCCATCGGCCGGGAAATCGGCCTCGGGCTCCCGGTGTGTCTGGGGCTTGCCCAGGCGGTGGGAGGCGATGTCCGCCTCGAGAGCATGCCCGAGGGAGGCACTACGGTGACGGTGGTGCTGCCCATCGCCGGAAGCCCGGTACCCGCCCGGCCGTAGGCGTCACGCACTCGTCGCGGGTGACGGGACTCGCGGCACCACCTTCGCCGCCCGCTGTCTCGCCTTCACGCTCCGCTCGACCATCCACAGCAGCACTGGGATGAGGAAGCTGAGTCCCATGCTCACCAGGGCCACTCGATCCATGCCCACCATCATTCGCGGCTCCCGCGTGGCGTCGTCCCAGGCCCGAGGCACCGTCGTCATCATGCGGGTCGAGCCCCACGCTGCCAGCGCCGACGCCGCGTGCTGCACCGACGACTGCAGTGACTGGAACCGGGCGCGCACCTCGGGCCCCGGCACCTTCGAGGTCAACGTGTTGTACGAGACGTTGCGGATGCCGTTGGCCAGCATGAAGGCGACGAAGCCACCCACCACCGCCCACGAGGGTACGCTCGTCCACGGCAGGTAGAACTCGGTGAACACCACCGCGATGACCAGGACTGCCCCCGCGGTTCCCACCCGGAAGCTGCCGAAGCGGTCCACCAGCCTGCCCCCGAGTTGCGTCGCGAAGAAACTCGCCACCCCTCCAATGCCGTACGCCCACTTCAGGTGCTCCTGGGGAAAGCCGAAGTTCAACCTCAGGTACGGGGCGATGCTGGGAATCACCAAGAACCCCGCCATCATCACTACCGCGGTCATGGTGTACGAGAGCCGCACCAACGGCTGCTGGAGCAGCGCCACGAAGGACACCGGTGCGTGGCGATGCTCGAGGTGACCCCGCATCGGAGGGAGCGCGGCGATCGACGACAACCCCACCACCACCCCCAGCCCAGCCACCGCGAAGAACGGCGCCCGCCACCCGAAGTGCTCCGACAGCCAGAGCCCAACCGGTACTCCGAACACCGAGGCGACCGAGAAGGCCCCCATCACCGTGCCCATCGCCCGACCTCGCACCCGCGCGGGGATCGCGTCGGCGATGATGGAGAACGAGAGTGACGTGGCCGGCCCGCCGAAGGCTCCCGCGAGTACCCGCGCGCCGAGCAGCAGCGTGAAGTCGGACGCCAACCCACACAGCGTGGTCCCGGCGACCAGGCCGATGAGCGCCACCCCCAGCGCCTTGCGTCGGTCGAAGCGATCGAGAAAGAACGAGCCCGCGAACCCGGTGACCGCCGCCGCGGCCGTGTAGCTGCCGTTGACGAAGCCGAGGTTCGACTCGGCCACGCCCAGGGCCTTGGCGAACGCCGGGCCGAGGGGCATCACGATGACGAAGTCGAGGATGTTCGTGAATTGCACAGCCGCGATGAGGAGGGTCACCGCCCATTCCCGCGGGGTCAGCGCCAGCTTCTCGACCTCTCGATTCGCCACCCTACCGGAATAGGTCATTTCTCAGGCCGTTGCCATGGCTCGAGCCGTCAAGTTGCGCTACTCCCCTCGCCAGCACCCAACACGACGGGCGATCCGCGCTAGAAGAGGACACGATGTTCAACATCGGCACTGGAGAAATCGCGTTCATTGCCCTCGCGGCGCTGATCCTGCTCGGCCCCAAGGGGCTGCCCGAGCTGGCGCGCGGCATCGGCAAGTTCATGCGCGAGTTTCGGCGGCAGACCGATGAGGTGCGCACCGTCGTCGAGCGCGAGTTCTACCGCATGGATCAAGACCTCTCGCTCAAAGATGCGCCCGACGTTCCCCCCGTCGTGGCGGCGAACTCCGTGGCTCGGAAGTCGGCTGGCGCCGAGACCTCAGAGCCCGAGGCGCTGCCCGCGCCTGGCCCCGACGAAGGCCCCTCTCAGCTCACCAAGGGCATGCCGGTGAGCGACCCCGCGGGCGCTCCCTCAGCGGAGCCGTCGGCCCCCAGTGACGCCGCGGCGGCCAGCACCGACCCGGGCAAAACTCCGTCATGACGAAGCCTCCGCCCCCCGACGAGTTCAGAATGAGCCTGATGGAGCACCTGACCGAGCTCCGCTCTCGGCTCCTGCGCTTCACCGTGGCGGTCCTGGTGCTGGGGACCGGCTCCCTGGTGTTCGCTCGTGAGCTGTATGGGCTGTTGATGCGGCCGGTGCTGCTGGCCCTGCCCAGTGACGCGGCGGCCCTCGTCTACACGTCGGCCATCGAAGAGATCAACGTGCTGATGAAGATCGGCCTCTACGCCGGAGTCTTCCTCAGCACGCCGGTGCTGCTGTGGCAGGTGTGGGGCTTCGTCGCGCCAGGGCTGTATGATCAAGAGAGGCGGCTGGCCTGGCCGTTCATCTTCTTCGGCTCCCTCGCCTTCATCGGTGGCGCCGCGTTCTGCTACTTCCTCGTCTTGCCCCAGATGTTCACCTTTCTCCTGCAGAAGGAGGACGCGACCGCCATCGAACGGCGCCTCGAGGTAGCGCGGCTGCGAGAGGGCGATGTGCTCCGGTACCTGAGGCTGGGCGACCTCGATCACGCCGGGGCCCTGGCCCGGGTCGCCATCGGCGATCTCGAGGCCGCCGGAGAAGGGCAGACCACCGAGGGGACCCTCGGCGTCACCCTCATTCCCAAGCAGGGCGTCGACATGCACACCCGCGTCGAGGCCCTCGGCCGGCTGATCGACGCCGTCCACCTGGCGCTCCCTCCTGGGGCCGACGGGCAATCGCTGCTCGCCGCCGTCGAGCTCCGAATCGCCGCGGCCAAGGCGTGGGGCTCGGCCGACTATGCGCAGGTCGCGGCCCTCACCGACCAGGCCGCGGCCCTCTGCGGTGAGGCCCTCTCGGCCCGGGCCCAAGACGTGAGCGACGTGTGGAAGGTGGAGCGCCTCATCGGCGTCGGCCAGGCCCGCACCGAGTCGCTCAACTGGACCCGCCCCATGCTCTCGATGAGCGAGCAGCTCACGCTCGTCTTGGTCCTCGAGCTCGCCTTCGGGGTCATCTTCGAGCTCCCGCTGGTGATGGCGGTGCTCGGCATGGTGGGCCTCGTCTCGTCGAAGTTCCTCTTCAAGTACCAGCGCCACGCCTTCGTCGTGTGCCTCATTCTCGCCGCCGTCATCACCCCCACCGGCGACGTGGTGAACCTGTCGCTCATGGCCGGCCCGATGCTCCTCTGCTACGAGCTCGGCGTGCTCCTGGTCTGGCTCTTCGAGCGCAAGCGGGCTCAGCCGACCACTGCGTTGACCAAGCCAAAGAGCTGAAGTGGAACGCCTGGAATTGCTGAATTCTTCGTGGCGATTGTGGCCACGCAATCAGGATTCGCGGGCTCCGTAGTCTAGCCGCACGGCAGGCACGAGCCTGTGATGCGAAAAGTGACACGCCTCGCTGTCCAAAGTGTCGAGACGCCATCGTGGCGGGCTCGCGGCGAAGCAGTGCCGGCTTCGATTGAAAGAAGGTCCTCATGTTTGCGAATCAGCGTCGTGGAAGCGCAGGCCTCGGGGCTCTCTTCGCTGTCGGCCTGGTTCTCCTGGGCTACCTGGCTGGCACGGGGTTGCTCGTCAAGGTGTACCGAGACGGCGGCTTGTCGAGCCTCAAGAGCCAGTGCGAGATGGTCTGTCGGGGCGGGGAAAAATCGGGCAGCAACACGTGAGATTTCGCAGGCCTGCCGGGGCGGAATAGCGAGCCCCAGGCACTGTTAGGGCAGTGAAGAAGTCGCTCTGGACGATTGGTGTTCGGCCTCCCAGAATTTCCAGGACCCCTCAGCGGGAATGGTTCCCGCGACTGGAGACGAATTGCAACCGGTCACCACTCGTCCAGAGCGAGCAGTACTTCAGGCGGTGAGCGTCAGCTGATCGACCACGCCGACGATGAGCGACCGAATCGGCGCGAGCTCATCGCCCAGCACCTCACGCACTCCGTTCCCTTCGTCGAGCACGAGAACCAGGTCTCCCTCGCCCGCGGTGCTCGAGTGATCGACCGCCAGGTAGCTCGGCCCCAAGAGCGCGCCGGCCTCGTCGACCGGCTGCACCGAGAGGATCTTCAGCCCCACGAAGGCCGGGTGCTTCTCGGTCGCCACCACCGTGCCGACCACCCGAGCCAGCTTCATGGGCTCACCTCGTCGACCAGTCCGACGATGGCGCTGTCGACCGGCACCAAGGAGGGCTCGCACGCCAGCGAGGCCTCCCGATGGCTCTCCCACATCACCAGGCTCCCTGGGCTGGCCGACGCTCGATCGACCGCGACCAGCGGAGGCCCTACCGGATTCTTCTGGTGATCCACCGGCTGCACCAGGAGAAGCCTGACGCCCTCGAGGCCGGCGACCTTCGTGCTGCAGACCACCGTGCCGATGACCTTGCCGAGGTGCACCTAGGGCACCACAGCCACGCCGACCTTGAAGGGAATCTCGAGCTCGGTTTCTCCGTCGCTCGAGGGGAAGACGATGCGCTTGCCGGCCGACACCATGCATTGGGCCCAGTCGGAGGATTCGTACTTCGGCGGGTCGACCCGGGCCGACTTCACCGCGCCCGAGGGGCCCACCACCAGGAAGATGGTGATCTTCCCGACGGCCAGGTTGGGGTTGCGGTGGAGGGCGTTCTCGACGCACTGCTCGAAGGCCTTGGACTTGTCGGCCACCACCTTCATGGCTGACTCCATCGAGAGTCCCGCCGCGTTGGGCTGGGTCGCGCCGCCCTCGTCTCCCTTGCGGATCTTCGGCCCACGCGTGGGGAGCGAGTCGGCGCCGTAGAGATCGAGCAGGGCCTTGTCCTTCGTCTTGGGCTGGGGAGGCGGCGTGACTTCGGGGGTGTCTCGGTCGGCGATGGGGGCCTGGGGCCTCCCGACCGCGTCGCGGAGCTTGCGCTGGCGCTGAGCCTCTTCTTTGCGGCGTTGGGCCTCCCCGGTGAGGATCTCCTTGAAGCCCGACATGCCGCCGGTCGAGAAGAAGCTCTCCTGCACCTCGCGCCCGTCGTCGGTGGTGCGCGTCACCTTGGGCACCATGTTCAACGTCTGGAGGATGACGCCCAACCCCGCGACCAGCGCGACCGCGCCGAGGAGAAACAGGGCGATCTTCCAGGGCGGGTTGCGCCTGTTGACCCCGGCCTTGGCGATGAAGAACTTGGTCGCCTCGCCGATGGGCTCGCCAGCCTCTGATGCGAGCTGAGCGAACGGGTCGCCCCCCGCGCCGGCGGTTCCCTCGGCAGCGGGAAAGGTCGGCGCGAAGTCGTCCTCGTCTGCTGGGTGGGCCTGCGCCGAGCGCCCCATCGAAACCGGCTCCTCCGCTGGGGCGTTCTCCGAAGCTGGAGCCTCGGCCTGGACTCGCGGGTGAAGCGCTGCCTCGGCGTTCGCGGTGGGGATCGCAGCCGCGACCGCCGAGACCGTCGACTGCGGGCCCGCTTCGGGCTTGGCCTGAGTGAGCTCAGGGGAGGGCACCTCGTTGGCGACGGCCACGTCTCGCTGGGCCGCTGGCAGCCGGGTCGAGCTGGTGCGCTTGGTCTCCGGGGCGGCCTGGGTTGGGCCCGTGGCCGCGGCGCCGACCGACACGCCGGCGAAGACCATGCTGACCTCGGGGACCTCGGAGGCCCGCTTCCAGTCGGCCATGCCCGGCCGCCAGAGGTACGTGCGCAGTGTGACTTCTCCCGCGGTCACCCGCGACTGCAGCGAGCCGATGTCGAAGGGGCCCTGCTGCTTCCCGGAGATCATCGCGAACCAGGCGACGTTGAAGTCTGGGGCAGGCGCTGCCCGGGTCGGCTCGTCTTCCCAGTCGCGTGGCGGTGGTGGTGCTCCGGCCGCGCTGGCGACGCCCGAGGGAGAGCTCACGCCCACCGCGACGGCGATGAGGTTCTGGCACTGCTTGCAACGGATCTTGACAGACGCCTTGCCTACGACCTTGTCGTCGGCGATGACGTACTTCTTTCCGCATTTGTTACAGGTGACGTTCACGGAGAAGTTCGGCCCCTTGTCCGGCATGGCGCTCGTGGCGCGAGCAACAATTCGCTAGCCTAGTCTCTGCGGCGTTGACTTGGAAACGCCGCGACACTACGAACTCGGCCCCTCTCACCTCTACCGCCACCAGAAGGCCCGCTCATGCCCGCAAAGGACCTCGGCACCAAGCACATTTGCTTCAAGTGCAATGCGAAGTTCTACGACTTGAAGAAGCCCGACCCCATCTGCCCAAAGTGCGGCACCGACCAGCGGGAGGCCGCTGCCTCGAGGCCCACCGAAGGTCGGAGGAGTCGGCTCTCAGCACTCCCGAAGATCATCGAACCCATCGAGCCCGCTGAGGCCGAGGAAACCGAAGAAGACGACGACGAGGCCGAAGAAGAAGACCCCGTCGCCGCCGCGGACGAAGAAGAACCCTGAGGTAGTTTCACCTCGGTTGTGGTGGACCTCGTCGAACGGGTGGCACGCCCCGGTAGCTTCGCCGGCGGGCCACACGAGTAGCCATTTGCCTGGTTGCGCGGCGAGTCTGTCGGGTAGGGCCTCGAAAACAGAGGTGCATATCTCCTTGGATTCGCCCGAGGACTTCCGGTAGAAGCGCCGCGCAATCCGAATCGGAGGAAGTTTTGCGGGAAAAACTGCTGGCTCTCGCTGCGCTGCAGAAAGTCGACGTTGACGCCGCGGTGTTGAAGAAGAACGCGGACGGCTACCCCCGCGAAATCGCCGAGCTCGAAAAGCAGCTCGCCGCCCAACGGGCTGCGGTGGATGCGGAGCGGGCTCGGCTGGACGATCTCGATCGCCAGAAGACGACCCTCGAGCAGACCATCGCCGACGACAAGGACAAGGTTCGCAAGTGGGAGGCTCGGCTCACCGAGCAGCGCTCCACCCGCGAGTACTCGGCCCTGGCCCGCGAAATCGACATCGCCAAGAAGGGTCAGCAGACGATGGGCGAGGAGGTGGTCGAGCTCGGCCGCCAATCCACGCTCCAGCGTGAGGTCGTGCGCCAGAAGGAAGCTGAGTTCCGGGCCAAGACCAAGGACCTCTTGGAGCGGGTCGAAGGCCTCAAGGCGAAGCTGGCCGAGGTCGAGCGTCAGGCGAAAGACGTGGCCACCCGCCGCGCCGAAGTGGCCAAGGCGGTCGATCACGAGCTCCTCCGCCGCTACGACAACATCCGCAGAAAGCGCATGCCGGCGCTGGTGGCGGTGGTCGCGCCAGGCACCTGCACTGGCTGCCGCATGAACATTCGGCCGCAGATGTACAACCAACTCGTCGCGTCTCGCGGCGTCGATGTCTGCCCGTCCTGCTCGCGGATCATCTACGCTGCAGAAGTACTCGACGTTCCCGCTTCGAAGTAAGCTGCTCCGCGATCGACCCACCTGACGTAGTCTCCGCCATGCCCACGCGCCCGAGGCCGATGACAGGAAAATTCCTGCACGCCGCGGTGCTGCGTTTCCTCGCTCGAGAGGAGCCGCTGGTGGCAACCCTGGGGGCGTTCCCTCAGCTCGATCGAGCGAAGCTCCAACGAATCCTCGAGAAGGCTGCGACGCACCTCGAAGGCAACGGGGCGCCCGACGGCCCGGTGGTGGTGCCCCCACCTCGGTTGCGGCTCTACTCTGATGGCCTGGCGCGGGGAAACCCGGGGCTGGCTGGCGCTGGCGCCGTGCTGGTGGAGCCCTCGGGCCAAGTGGTGGACCGGCTGGGCAAATTCCTCGGCACCCAGACGACCAACTTCGCCGAGTACACCGGCCTGTTGCTCGGCCTCAAGCGTGCCCGGGAGCTGGGCGTGCGTGAGGTCGAGGTCTTCGCCGACTCCGAGCTGATGATTCGGCAGCTCGGTGGCCGCTACCAGGTGAGGAGCCCTTCGCTCCGGCCGCTGTACGAGGAGGCGCTCCGCCTGCTCAACGAGTTCGACCGGGTGAAGCTGGTGCATGTGCCTCGAGAGATGAACCGGGCTGCCGACGAGATGTCGAACCGGGCCATCGACGAGCGCATGTAGGTCGCAGAGAGACTCCGGTACCAGAGCGGTCTCGACCGTTCGGCGATGCTCGCCGTGGCTCCTCTTCGAGGGGCCGCGGAGGTCGCTCGAATGGAACGCTCGAAGCTGCTCGTGAGATGGCGGAGTGCTCAGCTCGTGGGGCTCTCGGCGGGAGGCGGGCTCGTCGGGGCGTTGTGGTTCCGGCCATCGCTCGGGCTCGACCTCCTGTGGAATGGCCTCATCCCGCTGGCGCCGTTGCTGTTGGTGGTGGCGCCTGGGCTCTGGCGAAACGTCTGCCCCCTCGGGACGGCGAGCCTGCTGGGGCGGGTCAGGGAGCGCCGCGGCCAGCTGTCGCCGAAGGTGGCCGAGACGCTCGAAGGCCTCGGAGTGGGAGCCATGGTCGTCCTCATTCCCTTGAGGCACGTGGTGCTCGACCGCCGCGGGCACTTGTCGGCGTTGATGCTCCTCACGGCCGCGGCGGTGGCGCTGGCCATGGGGGCGCGCTTCGAGGGCCGCGGTGGGTGGTGCACGGCCCTGTGCCCGATTCTCCCCGTGGAGCGGCTCTACGGTTTCGCCCCCGCGTGGACCTTCACCAACCAGCGCTGCGAGCGGTGCGTCGGCTGCGTGAGGCCGTGCCCCGACTCGCGCCCTCAGGTCGCTGGGGCGAATGACCGGTGGGGGAGCACCCTCGTCACCGGCGGCTTCGTGGGTTTCATTTGGGGCTGGTACCAGGTGCCCGACGCGGTGGGGCCGCTCGGCGTTGTCGAAGTGGTGGAGGCCTTCGCTTGGCCTCTGCTCGGCGGGGCGGTGTCGCTCCTGGCCTTCGGCGCTGCGGGCCGGTGGGTCCCCTCGTCGCGCGACCGGCTCTTCGGCACGGCGGCGGTGTCGCTGTACTATTGGTACCGGCTCCCAGCGTTGGTGGGGCTGGGGCGCTTCGCCAACACGGGGGTTCTGGTCGACCTTTCGATGGTGCTGCCCTGGTGGGCGGCGCTGGTCTCACGCGCGGTGAGCACCAGCTTCTTCGTCTGGTTCCTCCTCGTTCGTCGGCACGCATGGAAGAGCAGCTCCCATTCGTGACACGGTCGATCGTTGTCGCTCCGAAGAGGGGTACCCCTCACCACCTCTCTGTCAGTCGCTGGACCGCCGCCCGAGCCAGAAACCGAGCGCCGTGCCGAGGAGCCCGGCGGCCAGCACCATCGATGGGACGAGGAGGGACCGCTCCTCGAGCTCGGCGGTCTTGGCGCGGAGGCGTTCGACCTCGGACTCGGTGCGAAGCCACGCCTCCGGTGAGAGGTACGCCCCGCCGCGGACCTCCACCCGCTGGTCCTCGAAGGTGGTCAGCACTGCGTCCTTCACTTCGACGATCGATTCGTTCATGACTGCTGCATGCCTAACGGGCCGGGCCAGGGGAGGCGAGTCCTCCGGGGCACCTCGACCCGCGCTGCGCCTGAGCGCCGGTGTAACCGCCCACGCCTCCGATTGGCCGTCGACCTCCAGGCCGAGCCACAGACCCGCCTGGAGCAGCGGCTCTCCACAGTGGGCGATCGGGTGTTTGACCTGGACAGGCTGGCCCAGGGAGGACGGCGGCGTTTGGGACTTGGCCGGTGGGCGATCAGATCAGCCCCGCTGCACGGCAGGTGATTGTCCCCGACTCAAGGACTGAGGGGCCAGGGTCGCCAGCAACAGCACCAATGGTTACATCTGCTGCGAGGCCCGCGAATGGTACCATTGGTGACGTTGCCGGGGACCCTCGCCCACCGTCGTGGCTGACGTGGATTGCCATGTCCTGGAGGTTGGCCTTGCAGACGTTGCTGCCCCTCCTTCTCCGTCATGGGTTCGATCGTGTTCAGTTGCGGCTACGGCTCGATGATTGCTCCCACTGCCCTGAGGGGCGAGCTCAGCGAGCGACACGGGGCATCCGGGCAAGCATCACGAGCCCCTCGGCCGGTCGGTCGAGTGGCGCAGACGAAAGCTTGCGGCTTCTCACGTGTGCTCACCGCGGTCTCGGGTCGAGGCGCTGGCCAGACCGCCTCGGTCGGTGTGCACCGGCCTCACCCTTGCACCTCAAGGCAGGCTCGCCCGCTGAGGTTGCCGCGCCCAATGCCTCCTCAGCCTCCGCGGCGACCTCACCCGCCGCATGGCCGCTGGAACACGAGCGGTGGTGGGGGTACCCCTCTTCGGGGCGACAACCAGGTTGTCGCAATTTGGCGTCTGATCGCGACAACTAAGTTGTCGCTCCTTCTGGCCGAGGTCGGAGTCGGGCCACCACCCGTTCGTCACGTTGCGGTGACGGTCCAGGCACGGCATGTTTACAGTTCCGATGACTTCCCTGCCCACGGCCGCGTCGGGTTCCGCGACGCCGAAATCGAGCCTGGCCCGAACCCTCGAACTCGGCGCCATCTTCCTCGGGCTGCCGCTGCTGATGCGCTGGCACGTCATCGCCGCGCCGCGATTGGTGGTGTTGGCCGTGGTGACGGCGGGGGTGATGGCCGCGTTGTGGGCCGACCCGACGTTCGATCGCTCTCGGTTGCTCTCACTCGGGCACCTCAGAGCCGCGCTCCCGGGCATCGCCGCCCGCGCCCTCGTCGGAGCGCTCGCGGTATTCGGGCTCGCTCGGGCGCTGGGGCCCCGGGCGATACCTGACGCGGCGACGGGGAGCACCGCCTGGCTCATCGGCCTCGTGCTCTACCCCCTCATATCGGCGTGGCCGCAGGAGCTCGTCTACCGCGTCTTCTTCTTCCATCGGTACGGACCCCTGTTCGGCAGCCGCGCGGTGCTGGTCGCGGCCAACGCGCTCGCCTTCGGCGCGCTCCACCTCGTCTACGCCAGCCCGGTGGCCCCGCTCTTGTCAGTTGCCGCCGGGGCACTGCTCGCGTCGACCTACGCGCGTACCCAGACGCTCGCCCCGGTCTGGCTGGAGCATTCGTTGTATGGACTGGCCGTCTTCGCACTCGGCCTCGGGGGCTACTTCTTCGACGGACACCCTTGAGGTGGCACCCTGTGCGACCAGGCCGCGCGTCGTCACAAGAGCGCCACCGCCTCTCGGAGCGAAAGCCAGAGCCGAGCGGAGATGGAGAGCCGGCGCCGTGACGCGACTGGGTACGCCTTGAATCCATGGGCTTCGAAGCGCCTGGTCGCCCGGAGCAGGTGGTAGTCGCAGGTCACCAGAAGAATCTCCCGTTCGTCCTTCATCAGCGCAGCGCACCTTCGGGCGTTCTCCAGCGTGGAGCGGCTCGCCTCCTCCAGCTCGCAGCGGCTCGGATCGACCCCGGCGGCCACGGCCAGCCTTCGCATCACCGCTGCCTCACTGGGGCGAGTGTCGGGGCTGCCTCCAGAGAACACGAGCCTCGAGGCCCGGCCCGACTGAAGGAGCTCCACGCCCACGGCCACCCGGTTCTCCAGCGCGGGGGAGGGCGTACCGTCGGGGCGCACCAGGGCTCCCAGGACCACCGCTGGCAGCGGGCGTGCCGGCCTGAGGTGGGCTCGTTGGCCGAACCAGTGCACGCGCCCCACCCAGAGGCCAGCGCCGGCGATGACCAGGAGGACGACCACGACGCTCATCGAGCGAAAGCCCAGGAGGCGAGCTCCATGGCGCAGCGTTCGAAGCGCCTCATGGGCCGGGCTCGGTGGGGCCGACGACCCGCCGCTGCCCATCGAGGAGCTCGAGGTAGAGCTGCCCGGCTGACTCGCGCGGGAGCTCGATGTACCAGCGGGCCTCCACTCCTTCGTCGGAGGGGAGCAGAGAAGGATCCTCATGCCGGGCTCCACGCCGAACCCAGGCGTGCGGGTAGGCCCGCCCTCCCTCGACCATCAACCCCAGCACCAGCGTCAGCCGAGCATCTTCATGCACGGCGTCGCGAGCCAGCACCAAGCACCGTTGTCGTCCCTCGGCGCCGCTGGCCGTGCCTCGCACCGGCGTCGTCACCAACCTCGCGCCCTTCACCGCGGGCTCGAGACGCCAGGGACCCGAGGCCGCGCCCACCTCGAAGCCCCGGCCGAACACCTGCGAAGGCTTGGCCTTGGGCGGTCTTCCCTCGAGGCGTGTCCACTCGGCTCCGGGGAAAGTGAGGCCCGAGAGCCTCCCGCCGTCGTAGCGCGCGGTGAAGGGCACCTGTTCGAGGCGGCCCACCGCGCGGGTGGACGTGCGCTCGTCGATGCACAGCGTCTCCCTCGTGGCCCGGCGCTCCTCGAAGACCGGGCGGCAGCCCACGGGTGGAGGCTCGAGGAGCCACAGAACTTCGGGCCTCAGCCCCTCGACCTCCCCGCGCTCGTCGAGCACCCAGGACCGCGCGAAGTGCGTCTCCCCCTCGTCGAGGAAGTGGGTGGCTTCGTAGCGGTAGACGCCGTCGCGCACCTCGACCCGCAGCACCGCCATGGGCAGCCCGGAGAGGGTGAGGAGGAACCGCTCATCCAACGGGCCCAGGCAGCAGGCGGCGAGCAGGAGCGTCAGCACGGTCACTTCGTAGCCCGGTTTCCCCGAGGCCCGAAATGGCCGGCGTCCGCTTCGGTCCGTGCGGAGGGAGGGCGGGCGCTGTAGGGTCGAAGACCTGATGGACCGACGCTGGTACCTCGTGCTCTTCGGCCCAGTGGGCGGGCTCGTCTCGGGCGGCCTGACGGGCCTCGTCCTCTCCCTCACCGTCGGCGCGCTCACCACCTTCACCTGGGGCGTGCTTCTGGCCTCGTCGGTGGTGACGTTCACCGCGCTGGGGGCGGTGACGGTCTTCGAGGTCGGGCAGCGGCGCTCGGCGGCGCGGCGGGCCCTGGTGGAGCGCTTCGCCGAGGGCGACTTGACCTTCCTCCCCACCGAGGAGGACGACCCGGAGCTCATGCGGCTGGCGCTGACGCTCCGGCGAGCCGTGCTGCAAGTGCAGCGCGTCACCACCTCGCTGCATCGCACGGCCCGGGAGGTGGAGACCCAGGCCAGCTCGCTCCTCGAGGCGGCCCAGCGGCAGGGGTCGGCCGTGGAGCGCAGCCAGAGCGCCGTCGACGGCATGAGCGCCTCGCTGGAGGGGACCCAGAAGCGAGTGCATCAGCTCGAGTCCTTCGCCCGGGAGACGACCCGCTCGTTGACCGAGATGACCGAGAGCATCGAGGCGGTGGCCCAGGTGCTCGCCTCGCTCAACGTGGCGTCGCAAAAGACGAGCGGCCAGGCCGAGGCGCTCAGCCTCCGGGCCCAGGCGGTGGCCGACGCCGGCCAAGCGGTGGCCACCCTCACGGTGAAGACGCGGGCGGCCGTCTCGGCGGCGGAGGACGCGATGCTGGCGGTGCATCGGCGCACCGACGAGACCGGCGCCTTGGCCCGCGAGGTGACCACCACGGCCCACCAGGGAGCCACGCTGGTGATGGACGCGCTCAAGGGCCTCCAGCGCATCGACGACACGGTCCGCCGCGCGTCCCGGCTGGTCGACGCCCTGGGCGTGTCCAGCTTCGAGATCGGCCGGGTGCTCGACGTCATTCAGGAGATCGCCGACCAGACCAACCTCCTCGCCTTGAACGCCGCCATCATCGCCGCCCAAGCGGGAGAGAGCGGCAAGGCCTTCGGCGTGGTGGCCGCCGAGGTCCGCAGCCTGGCCGAGAAGACGAGCCGCTCCACGCGGGAGATTGGCACCAAGGTGAAGGCCGTGCGCGAGGGGGTGGAGAGCACCGTCACCTTGGTCAACCTGAGCCGCGACGAGACCGCGGTGGGGGTTCGGCTGGGCGAGCGCGCGGCCGAGGCGCTCCTGGCCATTCAGGCCACCGCGCAGCGCGCCCTCACGGCCGTCGAGGCCACTCAGGTGGACACCCGCCGGCTCGACGCCGAGGGCGACACGCTGGTCAAGCTGAGCGACGAGGTGTCGGAGCGGGTCGACGAGGTGATGCGCCTGGCCGGTGAGCAGGTGTACCAGGGCCGAGAGCTCGTGCGGCACGTGCAGGACATGTCGCGCGCCGCCCACACCACGTCGAGCCGAGCTCAGGGCCAGGTGAAGGTGGGGCGAGAGCTGTCTGACTCGGTGCTGCGGCTGACCGCGGCCATCGACGAGATCCGCGGGGCTCAGCGCGTGCTCAAGCAGGGCGACACGGCCATCAGCGAGGAGGTGGCCGACGTGCGGGAGGACGCCCAGCGCGTGGTGCGCATCTCCGACGCCCTGTCGCACACCGTCGAGCAGCTGGGCCACGAGGCCGATACGCTGGACAACGAGGTCTTTCACTTCAAGCTGCCGGCCGCGCGTCCCGGTGGGCACTTGACGGTGGGGCTCCACCAGGGGCTCCGCCTCGAGGACACCCGCGGGCTCGACCCCATCTACTCGGGCGACCTCCAGGTGACCGAGGTGCTCTCGGCGATGTACTCCACGCTGGTTCGCTTCGAGGACGGCCTCCTGGTGCCCGACCTCGCCGAGTCGTGGTCGGCGGACCGCAGCGGCCGCCGGTACCGGTTCACCCTGCGGCGAGGGGTGACGTTCCCCGACGGGGTGGCGCTCAACGCCCGGCACGTGAAGGCCCACTTCGAGCGGCTCCTCGACCCCCAGGCGGCGGCGCCCGAGGCGGGCCTGTTCAAAGACATCACCGGCGCGAGCGACTATGTGGCCGGGCGCGCCCCGGGCGTCAGCGGCATCGAGGTGCTGGCCGACGACACCATCGAGCTTCGCCTCGATGAGCCGCGCGCCTTCTTCCTCAGGATGCTGGCGTTGCCGGCCACCAGCGTGACGCGCTTCGAGGGCGGCCGGCTGCTGGGCACTGGCCCCTTCCGTCTGGTGGGGACGACGTCCAACTCCATCACCATGGAGCGGAACCCCACGTACTATCGCACCGGCCTCCCTCTCTTGGCAGGCCTCAAGTTCCAACTCTTCTCGTCGCGCCGGGCCTCGCTCGAGGCCTTCACGCGTGGCGAGGTGCAGTTCGTCTCGTACCTCCACGCCGAGAACCTGAAAGATGCCGGGGTCGAGCCGGCCACCACGCTGAGCGTCAGCACGCCGTCGGTGTGGTTCCTGGGCTTCAACACCTCGACCCCTCCGTTCGACGACGTGCGGGTTCGCCGCGCCATTCGCGCCGGCCTCGACGTGCGAGCGGTGGTCGACCGGTTCCACCCCGGAGCGCGAGTCGCGCGCTCGCTCACCCCTCCGTCGCTGCTCGAGAGCGATCGCGTGCACGAGCCCCGCATGGACATGGCGCTGGCCCGACGGCTCCTCACCCAGGCCGGGCACTCGCGGCTCCGCATCGCCCTGCAGTTCGCGCCCGATCGCGACTCGCGGGAGGAGGATCGGGTGCTCTTCGGCTCGCTCGTCGAGGAGGGCCTGGTCGAGCTCGAGCACGTCGAGACGACCGACTTCTGGGATCGAGTGCGCGAGGGCCGCCTCGGCATCTTTCGAGGCAACTGGATCGCCGACGTGGCTGACCCCGACAACTTCCTCCACGTGCTGATGAACTCGAAGGCCCAGACGTACTACGGGCTGGCCTACCGGAACGCGGAGTTCGATCGGCTCACCGACGAGGCCCGGGTCTCCATCGATCGCGGCCTCCGCGACCAGCTGTACCGCAAAGCCGAGACCATCGTTCGGGACGACTGCGTGGTGGTGCCGCTGTACCACGAGCGGTTCCACGCCGTGGCGACCCCGGCGCTCCAGGGGGTTCGGCTCCACCAGACGCCACCCCAGGTTCGGTTCGAGGAGGTCTGGTTCGCGACGTGAGCGCCGCGGCTCAGGGCCGGCGGGCTCGGGCCCATGTCGCCGTCGCTCGACCTGTCGCTGGCTCAGAGCACCTGTCGAACGACGCCCTGGAGCAACTCGAAGAAGCGGGCGACACGCGCGAGGCGCAGGCGGCCCCGCGCGAACAACGCGTAGATGGGGGGCCCGGCGAACTCGAGACCCGGCAGCACCCGCTCGAGCCGCCCCTCGGTGATTGCGCGCTCGAGCTCGCCTCGAGCCCGAATGCCGATGCCCAGGCCCGCGTAGGTGGCCTCGCCCAGCACGCGGCTGTCGTCCGACTCGAACGCCCCTCCGACGGGCACCACGTGCTCGCGGCCCCGGCTGTCGACCAGCCGCCACTCTGATTGTGGCCGCTCGGCGAGGAACCGAAGACACTCGTGCTTCGTGAGATCGTCGGCGCGGCGCGGGCGGCCCCGGCGGTCGAGGTACGAGGGGGTCGCCGCGAGACACCAAGAGGGGTCGCCCAGCTTCCTGGCGATCAGCCCACTGTCGCGAGGCTCGCCGACGTGCACCGCGACGTCGAGCCCCTCGGCGACGATGTCGACCGGTGCGTGGCTGATGAGGAGCTGCACTCGAAGCCGAGCATGCCGCTGCAGTTCGACTCCGAGCGCGTTGATCAGCTCGGCAGACGCGGCCGGCGCCGGCATCGAGACCCGCACCGTCCCCACCAGCGCGTCGTGCTCCGGGCGCAGGTCCTCCTCGACGCGCAAGAGCTCGTCCAGAATGTCGTGGGCCCGCGCGTACACCCTGCGCCCTTCGTCGGTGACGGACATTCGCCTGGTGGTGCGTTGCAGCAATCGCACCCCGAGGTGTTTCTCGAGCAGTCCCACGCGTTGGCTCACCGCATTGGTCGTCAAGCCCAGCACTCTCGCCGCGCCCGTGAAGCTGCCGCTGTCCACCGAGAGAACGAAGGCGCGCAGGCCGGCGACGTCATCAAGCACGGGGCAACTTTCACATATTCGGTGAGAGAGTTCGAATGAACTCATCAAGGTTTACGATGAATGGGGCGCCTACTGTTCCGCGGCAACCAACAACCGCCCGGTGGACCACGATGACGACCCAGCCCTTCGATGTTACGAAGCACACGACCGCGCCGCTCAAGTTCGAGGGCACCACGCAGCTCGACGCCCCGCCGGCAGAGGTGTTCGAGTTCATCTCGAACCCGGTGCATCTCCCCAGCTGGCTGGCGATGTTGAAGGTCGCCCAGATGGACCACGCGCACGCGGCCGATCCGGGGCGCTGCGGGGCCGGCTCGACCAGGCAGTGCACCTTCAGCGGCATGGGCACGGTAGACGAGCAGATTGTGTGGTGGGACCCGCCGCACGGCTACGCGTTCACCTTCACCAGGAAGAACGACCTGATGATGCCGACGGCGGAGCACGTGCTGGTCTGGCGCACCGAGCCCGATGGTCGTGGCGGCACCCTCTTCAAGGCGCAGGTCTACTTCCATTGGCGCGGGGGAATCTTGCGCTACCTCTCGGCGCCGATGATGACCCGGCTCCTCAACGAGTCGGCCCGCAATCTTCAGAAGCGCTTCGGCGGGGCCGGTGGCGAGATGCGCGCCGTCGCCCAGCCAGCGTCGAGTGCGCACTCATGAAAGGGCGAGCGTCGAGCGACCTGGGCGAGCTCACGGCGTTCTATCTCGCGACCAACCCTTCAGTGGCCCGGGCGCGATTGTTCGGCTTCGACTGCCTTCGGGCCGGCACGGCGGTCTTCATCAAAGTACACGCGGGTTCGCTGGTGATGAAGTTTCCTGCGCCACGCCTCGCGCACCTCGTCGAGGTGGGCCGAGCGAAGCCCTACCATCGCCGGTCGGGCCAGCCCTTCAAGGAGTGGGCAGTCGTTCTCGAGACCGACCCGCGTGCGCTGATCGCCCTCGCGGAGGAGGCGCGCCGGTTTGCGACGTCGACCTGAAGGGCCGACGGCCGCAGCCCGTGGACGGGAGCCGGACTACGCCGTGCGCGCGTGCTCACCGGGGCTCGGTGGCGTCGACGATTCTCCGGGCCAGGGCAAACGGGTAGCCGGCGCGCGCCAGGGCCGCGAGCTGCTTGGTGCGCGTGGCGCGATCGACTGGGGCGCGGGAGTACGGGCCCAACCGCTTCTTCTTGGCCAGCACCCAGGCGGCGGTCTCTTCTTCCTCGGCGGTGCTCTTGGCGTGAGAGGCGGCCAGCGAGCGATCGAGCCCCTTCTGGGTGAGCTTCTGGGCGATGACCCGGCTGCTCCGGCCACCGCGACGCAGCGAGCCTGCCAGCGCCTCGGCCAGCCGGGCGTCGTCGAGGTACCCGGCCCGGGTCAGCCGCTCGAGCACCTTGGTCACCAGCGCCCGGGCCGCCTCGAGGTCGCCGCCCTTCTCGCGAATCACCCGCTGACACTTCCGCACCAGCACCCGCTCGAGCTGCTTCACCGACGGCACGTAGCGCCCCAGGTAGAAGAGCGCGGAGTTCATCAGCGAGGTCTCGGAGATGCGGCGCATGCGGCGGACCCTCTTACCAGAGCGGGCCGACTGGAGCGTTTGTCGGGATTCGGACAAACGAGCTGAGGGGTGTCGCACCATGAAGCGGCCGAACCCTGCGAGGGCCGCAGGCGAGGAAGCCGGCGCGAGACTTGCTCGGGGCTTGGGGTTCAACTCGCTTTCCCTGGAGTCAACGACCGATGGCCAACATCACCTTCAGCTCACCGCGGATGAAGCGCGACATCACCGTCTATGCTGTCGCTGGCGACACCCACACGCTCCTCGCGGTGGCGCAGAAGAACAACGTCCCCTTGAGCTTCGAGTGCCAGAACGGGGAGTGCGGCTCGTGTCTGATTCAGGTCTCGGTGCTGTCGACCAAGACGCCGAGTGCGGTCGGGCTGACCGAGAAGGAGAAGACCGCGCTCAAGCTTGCGGGGAAGCTCACCAAGAAGCAGGTCGAAGAGGCCGAGACGAACGACGTGCCGCCTCCCTGGCGGTTGGCGTGTCAATTCATCGTGAAAGACGAGGACATCCTGGTCAAGTTCTGACCGTCAGTTGGTCGCGT
Organism: Myxococcales bacterium; assembly: GCA_003153055.1. The sequence continues at coordinate 15,791 of PMBV01000155.1, read as the reverse complement.
GGTACTTCATCAGGTAGGGACGGCATCCCAGGAACAGCACCCGCCCAAGGGGGATGAGGTGGCGCGGGTACCCTCCGCCGTGCCTCGTGCAACCAGCACCTCGATCTCGAGTCAATGGCCCTCATGGTCTTCGCCACACCGAAAGCGGCCTTCTCGTGCCAGTCCGGCAGCGTGACCGTGTCGCCTCCGAGACCGCTTCGGGCATCAGCGTGCGCGAAACGTGATGTCCCAACGCCCCCGAACGCACACGCTGAGGGGGACCTGGACCTCAGGCCTTCAGTCGGTGACACGACCGACCGGCCGAGGGGCTCGTGGTGCTCGCCCGAGACCCCACGACCCGAAGTCATCGCCCCAGCCTCAAGGCCGTTCCTGAAGGCTCGCGGGCGAGTTTCGTCGTCGCAAGGAGTCCAGGTCCAAGGCATCCACACTGTGCGAGGTGCAGCCGCTGTCAGGCTCCTCATCGATGACTCCGAGCGTCGGACCTTTGCGATGGAAGCGCCGAACGGCAGAATTCCCGGACACGCCGTTGCGAGAGCCTGCACGGAATCTGAAGCTCGGCTTCAACCAGCACATCGCGGGGGTGTTCCGCCCAAAAACTACGGCGCAGCAGGACCGCCCCGTGCGATGAACTGGTAAGTTCCGGAGCCAATCTTGTAGATTTGTCGACCTGTCTCCGACCGGACGAAGGTCGCGCCGTCGGCGACGACGTTCTTCTGATTCATCGCGGGAACGTACACGGTGGCCGTCGTATTCGGCGGGATCGTGATCTTGAGCGTGAGGTCCGTGGCGAGCGTCCAGTCGCTGACGACGAGACCTCGCATCGTCTTCGTTTCACCGTGCGCCGACGTCAAATCTCCGACGATCTCCGGGCGGATGATAACGTTGGCGAAGCCCGGCGCGCTCGGGTCGGGGTTGATGCCAGCCAGGGCACGGAAGAACCAGGCCGTGATGTCACCGAGGAAGATGTGGTTCAGCGATCCGCTGCCTTGCCAGTCCTCCCACAGTGTCGTCGCCCCTTTGCCGATCCAGCTTCCCCAGCTCGGGGAGTCGGTCTTCGATGCGATCGCGTAGAAGAGGTCGGCGCGTCCGCCGTCGGTGAGCGCCCACGGCAGGTACTTCGTGCCCAGGCAACCCGTATCGAGGTGGTTGCCCTTCGCGCCGACCTTCGCCACCAGCGCCGACAACACCTTGGCCCGGTCAGCGCCGTCCACGAGGTTCTGAAACAACGCCGTCGCGAGCGCGGTCTGGCTTCCCGTCGCGACCTGACCGTTCGACGCATTGTAGTATCTCTGCTGGAATCTTGCTTTCACGTCGGCGGCCATCTTCGCGTATTTGGTCGCGTCGTCCGTCTTGCCCAGCCAGCCGGCGACCGTCGATACCAGGGTTGCGTCGAACACGTGATAGCCGGCATGCGTGACCGCCTCCGGAGTCGTGTCGCCGGGGTAGACCCAGTCGCCGAGCCAGCCACTCGGGTTGGAAGCGAAGTAGTCCCTCGAGTCGAGGTAGTCGACGTAGCGTTTGAGCTTGTCGTAGTTCGCCGTCAGAATCTGCGTGTCGCCATCATAGACATACAGGTAATACGGGATCACGAAGAAGGCACTGTCCCAAGCGGGGCCATTGCCCCAACTGTATCCCCAGCCAGCGGTCGGTACGATCCCGGGCAGCGCGCCGTTCGCCTGAATTTCGTCGGAGAGGTCGCGAATCCATTTCGTGTACCCGGCGGCGTTGTCGTACGTGAACATCGCCTGCTCCGCGGCAAGGTGCGCGTCGGCCATCCAGCCGTTCTTCTCGCGGTGTGGGCAATCGGTCGGGACGCTCTGGAAATTGCTTCGGTAGGACCACCGCGTCGCCTCGAAGATCTTGCCAAAGAGCGAATTCGATGACGAGAACTGGCCGACGGCGTCGAACGCGGTGTTGACCGCTCGCGCGACGACCGCGTCGAGGCTCGGCGACGACGGAAGCCCCGAGATCTCGACGTATTGGAAGCCATTGTACTCGAAGCGCGGCTCCCACACCTCGGTCCCCTGGCCACTCATGATGTACGTGTCCGTCTCGAAACGACCGAAGTTCCCCTGCTTGAGAACGGTCTGGTCGACGGTGCCATCGGGGGCGAGGCGCTCGCCGTAGCGCAGGGTGAGCGACGTGCCGGCTGGCCCGGACACCGAGAGTTGCACCCACCCGGCGAGGTTCTGTCCGAAGTCGAAGACAAAGGTGCCCGCCTTCGGCGACTTCATGCTCTTGGCGGGGAGCGTTTGCGTCACCTTCGCCGGCGGGAACATGCGCGCGGAGAGGACGCCGGCCGGTCCCGGCACCGTCAACGCGGGCTTCCATGACGCGTCTTCCTGGTACGTGGCGGTGGCCCAGCTCGGCTTTTCCAGGCGCGCATCGTACGTTTCGCCGCTCCGCACCTGATCGTACAGGATCGGCCCCGATGCGAAGTGCCAGGTGTCGTCACCGACGACAGTTTGGGACGTCCCGTCGGTGAACGTGATGTGGGCCTGCACCAGCGCGCGCGGCGTCGCACGCCACGGCGCCTTCTCGTAGCCCCAATCGTTGCCGACCGTCTGATTGAAGAAGCCGTTGCCGAGAACCAGCCCAATCACACTCGTGCCCTGCTGGAGCGATGCGGTCACGTCATGCGTAACGTAGAGCAGACGTCGGTCGAACCGCGTGAACCCGGGAGCCAGCACTTGATCGCCGATCTTCTGGCCGTTCACAAAGAGCTCGTAGTAGCCGGCGGCAGCGACGTAAATGCGCGCGGATTTGACGGGCTTCGACAGCGCCACGGTCTTGCGGAGGAACGGCGCCGGTGCGGGTGGGTCCACGAGCGCGGTCGAGCCCGCGATCCACTTGCCTTTCCAATCGGCATTCGCGAGGAGGCCCATCTCCCACGTGCCTGGCGCGCTCGGCGCGGACGCGTTGCCGTCCCGATCCCAGACGCGTACGGTCCACGACACGCGCTGCCCGGACGCCAGTGGCGGGCCGCCGTAAGGGATGTGGAGTTGCTGTGCCGACGCGACCTTGCCGCTCTCCCAAACCAACGCGCCATCCGAGCCGCTCACGACGACCTGGTAGGAAGTCTGAACCTGATTCCGGTCGATGGACTCCAGGGCCCATGACAGACGAGGTTTCGGTGTATCGATGCCGAGCGGATCGGTCAGGTACTCGCACCGGAGCCCGACGGCGCGGAGCAGCCCCTGGCCTGTCGAGCCGCCATCCTCGCCGTGGGAGTCCGTCCCGGCATCGCTCGCGCCGCTGCCTGCGTCGATGCTGGCGCCGCCTGCGTCCACGCTCGGCGTGCCGGCGTCGGTTTCGGCGGTGTGCCTCCCGGCATCGAGGGTTTCGGCAACACCCGTGAAGTTGCATCCCATGGAGAGCGTCGCGACTGCGCCAACCCACATCGCACCGAGCCTCATCGGGTCGCTCGCTTCTCGGATGAAGCCACGCAGGGCACATTCCAGGCGGCCATTTGCAGATTCATAGAGAGGGTCGATGGCACGAGTGGGTCAGCGGAGAACGCGCGCGGCGGCGCTCTGGCGTTCCAGCCGACGCAGAACCGGCCCCTGTGCCTGCGGCCCACGATGCCAAGCACCTCTCCGGTGCTTTAGGGCGCCGCCATCACGAGGATCCCCTCGGTGCCGTCGATGAACAGTGTCCGGCTGTCCTGGCTGGTGAGGAGGTAGGTGGCGCCATACCCGGCGCCGTCGGGGTCCACCGACAGAGTGGTGGCTGCCCCAATCTGCTGAACGGAACTCCCGCTGATGTCGTAGGTGCTCAGGGTCGCCGTGGCGCCGGGCATGTATGCGTAGGCACGGGCTCCGTCGGCAGAGACTGCCATCTGGCAGGTCGCCGTGGAGCCTATGGTCGACAGTGCCGCGTCGTACACCGACCCGCTCGATCCGATCCCGATCCGCTGGCCCATCCTGTCGACCGTCACCGAATAGACCTCGATGTACTGGTTGGGCGGTATCGCGGTGGTGGTGACGGTCCCGGTCGAGGCCTCGTAAACGACGAAGTGCGGCGAGGAGATCCCTGCCTCGCCGGTGATCACCCGGCTGCCATCGAGCGAAACGCCCATCGACTGGGGGCCGCCCGAGCTGAAGAACGTCCCGCTGAGCGGCGTGGTGGTTCCGCCCCCGAGCGGGTAGCGGTAGAGGGTCAACCAGCTGTACCCGGCGGTGATGAGCACATGGCCGTCGTTGGTGATGACGACGTTGTGGAGCGAGGCGTAGGTGGAAAGGCGGATGCCCAGGTCGGCGGCCTTGGTGCTGGCCGTGATCGCGAAGGTGGCGAGGTCGATGCGGTGGAGCTTGTCTGGGCTGATGGCGATGAGCTCCCGCCCCCCGGGCGCCATCGCCACGTCGAGCACGCCACCCACCGTGAGGGCGTCGGCCACCCATCCGCCAGCGCCGTCGCAGAAGCGCTGCACCTGATTGGCCCCGGCGTGAGCGCCGTAGAAGCAGTCGCGCTCGGCGTCATGGATGAGCCGCGAGCGGGGCCCGGCGGATCGGATGAGACCGGCAGTGTGTGTCCGGGAAGAGCGAGACACCAGCTCGACCCGCGAGCGCGGCAGTCCGAGGGGGTTGACGACCCGGACCAGGTGCCGTCCCGCAGCGAGCCCGCTGGGAGGCACTACCCGCAGCTCGGTGTCGCTCGACACCGTGGCGCCGCTCGCCGCGGTGCTCCCGAACATGACCGTGGGGTTGGAGAGGGTTCGGAAGCCTTGTCCACGCACCACCACCTGACCGAGCCGGTCGGAGTAGGACACGTAGGGGGCCACCTGCTCCACCAGTGGCAGGGCCACGTTCACCGTCACGCCCAGCTCGCGGGAGGCGCCGGACACGCTGGACCCGTCGTAGCGGAAGGTCAGGGTACCCGGGTACGCGCCGTTGGCTGCCTGGTCGAAGGCTGCCGGGTCAACGGTCACGGTCGCCGTGGTCCCGGAGGTGCCGCTGGATGGCGAGACGGAGAGCCAGGGCACGGAGGCCGTAACGGTCCAGGTGAGCGGCGCGCCGGTGTCTGCGAGGTCGAGGCGCAGACCGAGATCGGCAGGGAGGGTGGCCGCGCCGAGCGAGAAGGTCAGCTGCGCTGGTGCCAGCGAGAGCTGCGAGGTCACCAGCGTGTACCGGACCTCGACCCGCACCTCGGGGGCGCCGTTCCCGGGCGTGAACGTCACGGTTGCGGAGTAGGTGCCGGCCGGCAGGTCGGCGCGGGTCGGGGTCAGCGTGACGGTGGCTGGAGCGGTGGTCTCGGTGGCCGTCACCGTCAACCATCCGTCGGCGCCGGGCCCGTAGGAGACCGTGGTGGTGTAGGGGATGCTGCCCACCTCGGTCATCAGGTAGTCGCTGCCGGTGGCGGGCGCGGCCTGCTGGCCGGCGACGGCCGAGAGCGCAACGAGTGGGCTGGCGATCTGCAAGGCGGGCGGGCGGACCACCAGGCTCGCGGGAACGGCGATGGTGTGGCCGCCGCCCTCAAGGTGCACCTCTGCCGAGTAGGTCCCGGGCGGCAGGTGGACGTCGCCGACGGAGGCCGTGACGCTACCCGGCAGCTTGCTCCCGCTGGCGGTCGCGCCGCCGTCGAGCGAGAGCCACGCGGGGCCCCCGCCCTGGGCCACCGACGCGGTCCAGGCGTAGGGCGCACCCTCGGCGGTGAAGCTCAGAGTTCGTGGCGCCGGCGCCGAGCCTCCGGCTGCCATGGAGAAGGCGAGGCGAGCCGGCGACGGGACCAGCGGGCCGTTGTGGTCCCAGCAGAGCACCGAGAACCACGCGTCGAGGTCAGCCGACGAGCCCCGCTCCCCGAAAGCGCCGACGACGGAGATGGATCCGATGTTGGTCCCGCCTCCGCAGGGCCTGACGCTTCCTACGGTTCCGGCCCAGGAGGTCGCGGTCTGCACGACGTCGGTCAGCGTGGGGACGCCGGCGCTAGTGGAGACGCTCGAGGACCAGCGCGCGGGTCGGCTGGAGGTGAATTCCACCCGCTGTCCCACCTTCAGGGTGGGGGGCGACGACCAGGCGCAGGCAAACCAAGGGACTGGCTGGCGGACCCCGTCGATGGCGATGTCGACGGAGGTACCGGCCGCCACGGTGAACTCGTAGGGCAGGGTGTTCCCCGCCAGGGGAATGGTCTCCTGGCACTGCTCGTCGCGGCACAGCTGTACGGTCAGGTGCCCGCGGTGAACACCCGGCTCCAGGGTGCAGATGGGCGACACCGAGGCCTGGTAGCGGTTGCGGCCGAGGTCAACCAGGTTGATGGTTCCATCCACCACCGGTGCGTCCTGGACGAGGCCCACGTAGACGGAGCTGGTCGGGACCCTGCTGAGCGACACCGTCACCTCCAGGGGTTCGAACCGATCGCCCTGGGCGAAGGAGGCGGAAAGGATCCCGGGGCTGAAGGTGAGCTGGATGGGGTCCTCACCCTTGCAGCCGGCACAGGCGGCGATGAGAAGGAGCATGAGGGCCGCGAGGCGGCTGCCAGGGGGGTGCAGCGACATGAAGTCTCCAGAGGAGCGTGTCGGCGCACACTACCCGCGGTGGGCCGCCGTGAGAAAGAGAAGACGGAGGACCGAAGCACCTGCCGGAGCGAGCAGGCGAGCGCATCGCGACCAGGTTCTCCGTGTCTGCCTTCTGTGGCTCGGGGAGGGAGGCACTCGGGGGGCCTTCGTCGTGGTCTACTCCGACCGAGAGGAGGAGTTTCTCGCGGGTCGCGCTCATCGCGTCCGTCGCAGGCGTCACACGATTTTCGAGTGCTTTCATGGGCGCCCCGCGAAAGAAGCCGACATGACCGGTCAGCCGCGCCGAGCGTCGAGGAGCAGTAGGCGCCGCTGGCTCTGGGTGGCGGCGGCCCTCGGGGTCGGCTTCGCGCTGCACTTCTTCCTCGATCCGTCGTCCGAAATGGTGGGGCCGTCGCTCTCCGAGGCACCAGCGGCCCCTCCCGCTGCGACGCCACCGACGCCACTGACGCCGGGCGATGCCGCCGTGCCAGAGACGTCGCACCCCGCCGAGGTGCCCGCCTCACTGGCGAGCCTCTCCCTGAGCCAGCTCCAGGAGGGCTTCTGCGCCGCCGACGACGCCAAGGCGTTGCGGACCCACCACAGTCTGCGGAATCGCCTGGCCGAGGAGGCCAATCGACGCCGGGGCATTCGCGGTGCCTTCGACCCCGAGGAGACCGGGCTCCTCCGCCGCGCTCTGGCCGAGCCGCCGCCTGACTGGGCGGAGGTGCTGCGGAGGGCGGAGACGCTGTCGTCCGAGCGCTCCGATTCCCCCTGGCCGCCCGCGGTGCTGGCCCTCGCCGCTCATGCCACTGGCGACCCCGCGCGTGAGCTGGAGGCGCTCAGGAGCGCCCGCGCCCGCCTGCCCCACGACGCCGCGTTGGGTCTGGCGCTGGCCTTGCTGGCTCGCGACCAGCCCGACGTGGATGAGGCCATCGAGGGGCTGAAGGACTTCCTCGCAGTCGAGCCCGCGGCCACCGCGGCGCGGCTCCTGGCTCGCCTCGAGGTGCAGCGCGACGTGCAACGCTCCTATGCCCGGCGCACCCTGGGCGGCGTCACCCTCGTCTTCCCGCCCGAGACCGTCAGCTCGGCCCAGGCCGAGGAGGCGTTGAACGCAGTGGCTCGGGCGCTGGACGACGCCGCCACGCTGCTGGGAGTTCCTCGCCCGCGCACCCTCACCGCGGTGGTGTACCCCAGTCGCTCGGAGTTGCTGGCGGTCTCCTGCGCTCCGACCTGGGCCGAGGGGATGTACGACGGCACCCTGCGACTCGTCGCCGGCCGCGGTGGAGTCGTGCGGACGGGCGACGTGCGGCACGAAGCGCTGCACGCGGTGATGACTCCGCTGGCCCTCGATGCGCCCACCTGGTTCCATGAGGGTCTCGCCCAATACTTCGCAGGTGACGAGGCCCGGGCGCGCTCGAAGTGGCGGCTGATGGTGAGAGACCGCGTGTGGATTCCCTTCGCCTCCCTCGACGGGAGCTTCTCGCCCATGTCTGGAGCCGATGCGGAGCTCGCCTATTCCCAGAGCCTGGGCCTGGTGGAGCTGGTGCGTGAAACGTGTGGACCCAGGTCCCTCGCGGCGCTCCTGGCGGCGTTCCGTGCACGAGCAACGACCACCGACGAGGCGCTCAGTCAGGCCTGCAGCGGCCGGCCCCCGAACGGTGAGGCGCTGCTGGAGTTTTTGCAGCGCCGGCTCGCTTCGAAGTGAGCCCAGCGTGTGCCTGGCGTTGTCGTGTGCTCGCCTCTCAGAGTAGACGGCGGCACTCATTCCCTCGGTCTCGAGCGTAGGCTCACCCCCATGGCAAGGAACCTCTGGGGCTGGGGCGAGCTGGAGCAGGCCGAGGATCTCCGCGCGGCCCAGATGCGGGCGCAGGCCTTCTTCGGGGAGCTCGGGGTCGAGGCGCCCGCTCCACCCCGGTTGCCGGCTCCTCGCGTCGGCGTATCGTCGAAGCTGGCCGCCTTCGCGACCGCCACCGATGCCGAGCGAGCGTCTCACGCGATGGGGAAGTCGTACGTCGACCGACTGCGCGGGTTTCGCGGCGACTTCAGCAGCGCCCCGGATCTGGTGGCCCGGCCCATCGACGAACACCAGCTCGAGACGCTCCTCGAAGTCGCCGCCGCCGAGCACCTCGCGGTGACGCCGTTCGGCGGTGGGAGCAGCGTGGTGGGCGGGGTCGAGCCGCTCCTCGGGCCCGGGCATCGCGGCGCCGTGTCTGTCGACCTCACGGGCCTGAACCGGGTGCTGGAGATCGACGAGGTGTCGCGGGTCGCGCGAGTGCAGGCGGGAGTGCTGGGTCCGAGCCTCGAGCACCAGCTCGCCGCGAAGGGCCTGACCCTGAGGCACTTTCCCCAGAGCTTCGAGTACTCGACGCTGGGCGGATGGATCGCCACGCGCGCTGGAGGCCACTTCGCCACCCTCTACACCCACATCGACGAGCTGGTGGAGGCGGTGCGGATGGTGACACCTCGAGGGCTCTTCGAGACCCGACGGGTGCCGGCGTCGGGCGCGGGGCCGGATCCGAACCGGTTGGTGCTGGGCAGCGAGGGCACGCTGGGCGTCATCACCGAGGCCTGGGTGAGGGTGTTGCCCAGACCCACGCACCGGGCGAGCGCGACCTTCCTCTTCGAGGACCACGGCGCCGCGGTGGAAGCGACTCGCGAGCTCTCCCAGTCGGGGCTGTACCCCGCGAACTGCCGGCTGCTCGACGCGCCCGAGGCGCTGCTCAACGGGGTCGCCGCCGACGGGCGCTCGGTGTTGATCGTCAGCTTCGAATCGGCCGATCACCCCCTCGATGGGTGGATCGAACGCGCCATGGCCATCGCCGCCTTGCACCGCGGCACCTGCCCCAATGGAAAGACCACGCGCACCTCCCAAGGCCCGGGAGATGAGGGCGCGGCCGATACCTGGCGACGTTCGTTCCTCCGCGGGCCGTACCTCCAGGATGCGATGATTCAGCTCGGCGTCATCGCAGACACCTTCGAGACCTCGTGCACCTGGACGGCCTTCCCGACGCTCTACGACGAGGTGAGCGAGGCGATGCGCTCGGCCCTCGCGCGCGTCTGCGGGCAAGGCCTCGTCACCTGCCGCTTCACCCACGTCTACCCCGACGGCCCCGCGCCGTACTTCACCTTCCTCGGGCGGGCGAAGCGGGGCGCCGAGCTCGAGCAATGGGCCGAGCTGAAGCGTGTCGCCAGTGACGCGCTCCTCGCCGCCGGAGGGACCATCACCCACCACCACGCCGTCGGTCGAACGCACCGGCCGTGGTACCACCGCGAGCGCTCGCCGCTGTTCGCCAGCGCGCTGGTCGCGGTGAAGGGAGCGCTCGACCCAGACGGTCTCCTCAACCCCGGTGTGTTGCTTTGACACCGCAGGTCGCGGTCGCTGCCGAGGACCATCAGGCGACACCGATGGCTTTCGTCGGACCCGGGCAGCTGGCGGGACCAGTGAGCGACCGGTCGCGGAAGTCAGCCGGAGAAGTCCACCCGGAGGATGCGCCCGTCGGTCCCCACCAACCACCCCGTGTGGGCATCGGCGAAGGCCACCGCCCAGTACCCCATCACGTCGGGCAGCACATTCCAGGTCGTGCCCTCGTCGGCTGACCACGCCGCGCCGGTGGGGGCCGTAGCCAGAACGCGAGCCCCGGACCGCTCACCGTGCTCCCCTTCGTCGTCGTCTCGCCCCAATGCGTAGGCGAGCCCGTAGATGGCGCCGGGAATCGGGGCGGAGGTGCCGAGCTGCCACGTCTTCCCACCGTCGTGCGAGCGGGCGAAGTTGTCGCGAATGTTCGCCGGAGTGAGGAGATCGCCGCCTCCGAGGATGCCGTGCCGAGCGTCTCGGAACGCGATGCTAAACCCGCCACCCGCAGGTCCGGCGGCGATGGGGGCGATGGAGGCCATCCACGTCTCGCCTCGGTCGCTGGTGGAGAAGACCCGCGCGGCGTCGGTTCCGCCCGTCGTCAACCAGGGCCGCCGAGCGCCGAAGGTCGCGGCACAGGTCCCGTTCGAGGCGAACCCGGCCTCCCCCGGCAGCGCGGCCGGGAGCGCGTCGCCGATGTCGTCCCAGTGCCGTCCATCCATCGTTCGGACCACGGGAAAGCGCGCCCCCACCGAGTCGGCCATCGTCAGGCCGTGTCGGGCGTCCCAGAAGGCGAAGCAGTCGTAGAAGCCGTTGGGGTCCTGGTTCTGAAACTCGAGCGACCAGGTCTTGCCGCCATCGACCGTCTTGTAGATGCGAGAGTCCGTGCCGGCTCCGATGGAGAGGAGGTACGCCACCGTGGCGCTCACCGCCTCCACGTCGCGAAACTGGAGCGTCTCGGCGCCCGGCACCACGCTGGTCTGCCAGGTGGTCCCTCCGTTCGTCGTGAAGGCGAAGGTGCCGTTCCGGCCGCACGCCCACGCCACTCGGGCATTCACCGCGCTGATGCCGATGAGGCCGTTGGTGGTGCCCGACTGCTGAGGGGTGAGCTTCGGAGTGAGCGGTCGACTCAGCTCGTCCACGCGCGAAGGAACCACCCCGGCGCAACGCCGCACCCCAGGGCCTCCAGCCCACAGCATGCGAGAAGACAGACAACTCGACGACGTTGGAAGTGCATGTCAGCCCTCCGGCTTCTGAGGAGCGTCGCTACCGGCTCGCGTTGACGTCAAGGCGAGGTGCGGCGTCTGCCTGCCCGTTCCGCCGTTGGCCCGGCCTGATGTTCTTGGTTGGAGCACCTCGGCTGAGGCACTCAGCGCCACGAGTAGGGCGGTGCGAGAGTCACCTCGCTGTCGGAGACGCACGTCGAGCTGTCGACGAACCCCGAGCAAGTCCCGCTGGAGCGGGAGTACCCTTGCCCGCGGTACTCCACGTCGCCGGTGAGCGAGGCGGAGCCGGAGAGGCCCTGCCCCGACTCGAAGAAGCCCAGGGGGTAGAAGGTGGTGAGGATCTTCCCCGAGGTGCTGACGTTGAATGAATTGCCGGACCACCCGCCGCTCGACCCGATGAGCGACAGTGCCCCGATGGTTCCGCTCGTCACCGTCCCGTTCACCACCGTGGCGTGGTCCTCGATGCGCGCGCTGCCGCTCACCGAGCCGCCCAGCACCGTGGCATAGGGGCCGACGTACACGCTTGAGGGGAGCGAAGACGGACCACAACCCCCGCCGTTGGAGATGCGGGTGGTGCCAGACGGGCAGGCCGCCTGGGTCCCGCCCTGGAACCCCTCGGGCCACGCGTTGGCGAGCTGCACCATGTATGGGTAGCGGTAAATGCTCGAGTAGGGCTGATCCCACACAATCTGCTGCTTCACCGAGGGCGTCCCCATCACAACCAGGAACAGCGACTCGCCAGACTTCACACAGAACGTGAGCTGCCCGTCGGTGCCCTTCTGAAGGGCGCTGTATCGAGGGGTGGTCTGCTCCGAGTCAGTCGCCACCAGGCCCCAGCGGAAGTCGGAGTTGGCGCCGCTCTGGATGACGCCTCGGAAGGTGACTGTCACCGAGGTCGCCCCCGCATCGGGGTAGAGGCGCACCACGTTGTATCCCCACCGCTGGGGCGCCCAGTAGTAGGGCGACACGAAGCGCCGGTTGGAGGCCCAGCTCGAGTCGAGCGATTCGAGCTTGGTCAGCCGCAGCCGGCGCTCGGTGGTCGAGGTGTCGGTGATGAGGCCGTACTTCGAGCGGTAGAGGTTGCCCTGGTTCTTCCCCGCGGTGCTCTGTGGTTGCGGGTCCTGGTAATCCCAGGTGACGTTGTGCATCGCCCACTCACCGAAGAAGTCGTTGAGCTGGCTGATGTTCCAGCTCATGCCGCTCATGATGGCCTGGAAGGGGTCGGCGGTCGGTGTCCCGCTCCAGATGGCGTTGGCGGCGCTGAAGCAGTGCTTGTCCTTCAAGAACTCGATGAACTGCCAGTTGCAGTACCGGTCCCGAGTGGAGCCGAGGTACAGGTGGGGCGCGTTGGCCAGCATCTCGGAGCAGTGCAGCTCGGAGGTGTGGTACTCGGCCATCTGCTGCGGGTGCCAGTTGGCGTCGCTCTCGTACACCCACCCGCACGTATTGGACTGGTTGCACGACATCCCGCCCTCGACTGATTGCACGCCGTGCATGAACTCATGGGCGAGCCCCCAGTGGTCCGACAGGCCTCCGCTGCCAATCCACATGCCCATCCGACCCGAGGCCCAGGAGCCACCGGTGAGCCCCCAGTCGGAGTGGACGTGCACCGACGCCTTGTACTTGGTGCCCGAGTTGCAGAGCGGCTCCTTCAAGTAGATGGGCGAACCGAAGTAGGTGTTCCAGACGGTCTCCAGGTAGTCGGCCGCCGACTTCGCGTTCGACGCGCTCTCGTCGGAGTAGATGGCGAAGTGAGTGGTCTCGGCGAGGAGCTTGAAGCCCGAGTGGTCCGGGTCGGGTCCGCCAGCGACCCAGGTGCCCGAGGTGCAGCTGGTCGCCGAGGTGGTGCAGTTGCTCGCCCACGTGGTGGTGGTGGTGCCCTGGTCACACGTGCCGCCGCTGCCACCCGTTCCACCGCTACCACCCGTTCCACCGCCGCTGCCACCGGTCCCGCCGCCGCTGCCACCGGTCCCGCCGCCGCTGACGCCGGTCCCTCCTCCCCTGCCACCAGCCCCGCCTCCGCTGCCCCCGCCACCGCCGGCACCTCTCGCGGTCACCTTCAAGCTGGCCGGGCTGCTGACCACCGAGCCCACTGCGTTGGAGACTGTCACGTCGTAGCTGCCCGCGCTGGCGCTGGTCGCGTTCGCCACCGTGTAACGCGCCTGGGTCGCTCCGCTGATGGCCTGCCCGCTCTTGGCCCACTGGTAGGCGAGCGGGCTTGCGCTAGTCGCCACCACCGAGAAGGTCGCGCTCGATCCCTCGGTCACCGAGAGATCCTCCGGCTGGGTCACGATGGTGGGGCCGGTCGTGGATGACGAGGTGACGACGAAGTCCGTGGCGGAGGCCGCCGTGGCGCCGCCGACGGTCACCGTGATGCGGCCGGTGGTCGCGGCGGATGGCACCGCCACTTGGAGCCTGGTGGGGCTGGCGGTGGCAGCCGTCGCCGAAGTGCCGTTGAACGTCACCGCGTCGAGCCCGAGGGAGGCGTTGAACCCGGCGCCTTCGATGGTGACGACGGTGCCTGGCGCGCCGTGCGACGGGGCGAAGGTGGAGATGACCGGCCCGCGAGCTCCGTCCAAAGGGCCCGCGGTCGTCCCTGTACACCCCGCGAAGCCGAGGGCGAAGGCACCGACGAGCCATGAAATCCGCAGCGAGTTGCCCACTGGAGTTGTCATTTCAAGACCCGGTTTGGAGGAGGAGGCTGAGGCTCAAAGAGAGCCCCCTCATTCGATCGGGTCACTGCAGGTGAAGCATTCGAACGTGCGCACTGGCGTGTACAGTCGTCGCCCTCAGGACGCGGTCTGGTCCCGGCCCACCGGTCGTCCGCAGGCGCGGGCGCGGGCGAGGAGCAGGGCGCGCTCCCGGGTGTTCTGGGCGAGCGCCGCCGCGCGCTCGAATTCGATCCCTGCTTCTTCCCTCCATCCGAGCTTCTCGAGCAGATCGCCGCGCACGGTCGGGAGCAGATGATAACGCCGCAGGGCTGGCTCGTCGTTCAGCGCATCGACCTGGGCAAGTGCTTGAGCCGGCCCGAAGGCCATCGACACGGCGACCGCACGGTTGAGCTCCACCACCGGTGAGCCGGTGAGCTCGACCAGCGCGTCGTAGAGCGCGACGATCCGCGTCCAATCCGTCTCCCCGGCGGTCCGAGCGCGGGCGTGGCAGGCGGCGATCTCGGCCTGCAGCGCGTACGGCCCCAGCGGCCGCGCCAGCGCCTCGGCCCGATCGAGCGACGCCAGCCCCCGGCGGACGAGCAACTGGTCCCAGCGAGAGCGATCCTGGTCCTGAAGGCGCACTGGCTCTCCCGCGGGGCCCACCCGGGAGCGGAGCCGGGATGCCTGGAGCTCCATTAGCGCGACCAGCCCGTGGATCTCCGATTCGCCGGAGACGAGGCCCGCCAACACCCGGCCCAGGCGAAGCGCGTCCTGGCACAGCTCGGACCGAATCCACTCGTCGCCGCGGGTGGCCGCGTAGCCCTCGTTGAAGACGAGATAGACGACCTCGAGGACCGACGGGAGCCGCGCCGAGAGGGCCTCGCCGCGGGGAACCTCGAAGGGGACCCTGGCCTCGGCGAGCGTTCGCTTGGCCCGGACAATGCGCTGGGCGATGGTGGCCTCGGGCACGAGGAACGCGCGGGCGATCTCCTCGGTCGACAGCCCGCCGAGGAGTCGGAGCGTCAGCGCCACCCGCGCCTCGCTCGAGAGAACCGGATGGCAGGCCGCGAGCACCAGCCGAAGCAGGTCGTCGCCGACGTCCTCGTCTAGGGTTGTCTCCAGATCCGGCGGGACCGGCTTCCATCCGGCGGCGTCGGCGGCGAGCTCCCCGTGGTTCCGGTCGCGCATGCGCGCCATTCGGAGCTGGTCGATGGCCCGGTTCCTGGCGGTGGACATCAGCCAGGCGCCCGGGTTGTCGGGGATGCCGGTTCTCGGCCAGCGCTCGAGCGCGACCAGGAGCGCCTCTTGCGCCAGGTCTTCTGCGAGCTGGACATCCCGGACCAGGCGGACGAGTCCACCGAGGAGCCGGGCGGACTCCACTCGCCAGATTGCCTCGATGGCTCTTCGGCTGGCCGCCTCGCTCACCGGGTGCCCCCTGGGTCGGGTCTCACGACTTCTGGTTCTTCTCGCGCTCGATGCGGGCCCGATCCTCGGGCGTCACCGCGGAGCCGTAGCCGTCGGTGGCCATGTCGTACAAGGGGCGCACCTCGATCACCGACTCCCCGCCGGGCGTTGGATCGGGAAAGCGGCGAATCCACTCGAGCGCCTCGTCCATCGACTTCACTTCCCAGAGCTCGTAGCCGGCGATGAACTCCTTGGTCTCGGTGAATGGTCCGTCGATGACCGTCTTCTTGCCGCCGGAGAACCGCACGAGCTTGCCGTGGCTGGTGGGCTTGAGGCCGTCGCCCGCCAACAAGACCCCAGCCCTGAGCAACTCGTCGTTGAACCGGTTCATCTGGGCGAGGGCCTCCGCGGTCGGGGGGGCGCCTGCCTCGGAGTCCTTCGTGGCCTTGATCATCACCATCACTCGCATGGGTGTGCTCCTTCGATTCGAGGGCGAGCCAGCGGAATGGCAGGGATCGCCTCGTTCTGTCGTAGCGACGAACCAGGCTGGCGGGGATCGACACGAGGACTCCACAAGACAGGTGGCGGCCGACACGGCCAGCGGTTACACCCCACTCGCGTCTCGCAGCCCACACCGCGTTGCTTGTGGATCACTGGTGTGAGCTGCA